>JBJMOX010000343.1:0-9360 GCA_045803515.1 Gemmatimonadales bacterium | reverse complement strand
GCTTCTCGCTGCTGCTGCTCACGCTCTTCGCCGGGATGGCGCTGCTGTTGTCCGCGATCGGGATCTACGGAGTGATGGCGTATACCACCACCCAGCGCCGGCACGAGATCGGGATCCGGATGGCGCTCGGCGCGGCCGGCCGGGACGTGCTGGGCCTGGTCGTGGTACAGGGGATGCGGCTGGTATTCCTCGGCCTGGGGATCGGCCTGGTCGGCGCGTGGGCGCTGAGCCGGGTGCTCACCAATCAGCTCTTCGGGGTGACGCCGCGCGACCCGCTCACCTATCTGAGCGTGGCGCTGCTGCTCGGCGCGGTAGCGCTGGCGGCGAGCTGGATCCCGGCGCTCCGGGCGACGCGGGTGGATCCGATGATCTCGCTGAGGAGCGAATGATGGATACCCTGCGGCAGGACCTGCGATATGCCGCCCGTTCGCTTCGCAAGACACCCGCCTTCACGGCCGTAGCCGTATTGACGCTCGCACTTGGAATCGGGGCGAACACGGCGCTCTTCAGTGTGGTCAACGCGGTCCTGCTCCGACCCCTCCTGTACGCGAGACCCGACGCCTTAGTTGCGCTTTCGGTGACGGTCGACGGACGCGAGGTCGGTGCGTCGATGCCCCAGTACCAGGATTTCCGTCGGGGAGTGCCCGCCTTGCAAGATCTCGCGGCAGCGTGGCCCATCAGTACGAATCTCACCGGTTCGGGTCAGCCCGAGCGAGTGGAGGCTGTGGCGGCTTCCCCGAATTACTTCGAAGTGCTCGGCATCACGCCGCAGCTTGGTCGTGGACTCAACCAGGCCGATGCTGGCGGCAAGCTCGGCTACGTGGCGGTAATCTCGTACGATCTCTGGAGGCGCCACTTCGGAGGCGACAGCGGTGTGCTCGGAAGGACCATCCGGCTGGACGATGATCCGATGACCATCATCGGCGTAACGCCGCCCGGGTTCAGACACCCAGGCGAGAGCGGCCGGCTGCCGGTGGAGGAATGGGGGGCAATCAATCTTGACAATCCCGACACCGCTTACATCAACAACCGACAATGGCAGGTCTTCAATCTCATCGGCCGACTGCGGCCCGGAGCGACGGTAGAGCAGGCGCAGGCCCAGGTGGACGCGGTTCAGCGGCGCGCTGCGACACTGTTCCCGGACATTTATCCCGTCGCTGCAGGGTGGCGGGCGCACGTCATCCCGCTCGCTGAGCGGGTGGTCGGGAACGTCCGACCTGCGCTACTGATACTCCTCGGGGCGGTGGGATTCCTGCTGATCATAGCCTGCGCTAACGTCGCCAACCTGCTGCTCGCGCGCGCGACAGCACGGGACCGGGAGATCGCCATCCGCACGGCACTCGGCGGGGGCCGCCGACGAATCATCCGGCAGCTCCTGACCGAGAGCTTGCTGCTCTCGTCGGTAGGCGGGGTGCTCGGGCTGCTCCTCGCGGCGTGGGCCACCGAGGCACTCGCGCACTTTGCGGTTCAATATCTCCCTCGCGCGCAAGAAATCGGCATCGACTACACCGTGCTTGGCTTCACGGCAGGGCTTGCCGTATTCACCGGTCTAGGGTTTGGGCTCGTGCCCGCTATCCAGGCCTCGAAGGCCGATCTCCATGGAGTGTTGAAGGACGCCGGCAGAGGTTCCACCGCAGCGAGAACACGAGGTCGTACGCGTGGCGCGCTCGTGGTGACGCAAGTCGCGGTCGCCTTGGTCTTGCTCACCGGCGCGGGTCTCCTGTTCCGGAGCTTTCAGCAACTGATGGCGGTCGACCCTGGATTCAATACCAAGGGCCTGCTCACGCTCCAGGTCTGGCTCTCCTGGCCGAATCAGCCGGAGAAGGGGAAGTATTTCACTCACGAGCAGCGCCTCACCTTCTACGATCGTGTACTAGTTGCAATCGATGCGATCCCTGGCGTGCGATCTGTCGGGCTGACCTCACGGCTTCCGCTCCGTGGCAGCGAGGCCGCCCCGCTCGCTATCGAGGGCAGGCCGGTGCGTCCTGACGAAGCGGCCCCGAGCCCGGAAGGCCGACTGGTGAGTCCAAGCTACTTCGAGACCATGGGGATTCCTCTGGTCCGGGGCCGGGGACTATCCACTACCGCAGACGCCAAAGCACCGGCGGAGGTGCTCATCAACCGAATGATGGCTCAGAAGTACTGGCCGAACAGCGATCCGATCGGACGGAGAATCCGGTTCGACATCCCGGATTGGCCCTGGGCAACGATTGTCGGCATCGTGAGCGACGTGAAACAGGTCGGCATCGACACGCCTGCTCGCGAGGAAGTGTACTTCTCGTACCGCATGCGTGCCGGGCAGGAGATGGCGGTCGTGGTACGCACCTCCGGGACTCCTGAGCGACTGAGTGGCGCGGTGACCCGCGCGATCCACTCGGTGGATCCGGAGCAGCCGGTTTTTGCCACCATGCCGATGGGCCGGGTCATCGCTGAAGTGTCCGCCGAGCGTCGCTTTTCCATGCTCCTGTTGGTCCTTTTCGCGGGAGTTGCACTCCTGCTCTGCGCCATCGGGATCTACGGGGTCATGGCCTATACCACTACGCAGCGTCGTCCTGAGATCGGCATCCGAATGGCGCTCGGCGCGGGATCCTCCGATGTGTTGGGATTGGTGGTGGGGCAAGGGATGCGGCTGGTATTCCTCGGCCTGGGGATCGGCCTGGTCGGCGCGTGGGCGCTGAGCCGGGTGCTCACCAATCAGCTCTTCGGGGTGACGCCGCGCGACCCGCTCACCTATCTGAGCGTGGCGCTGCTGCTCGGCGGCGTGGCGCTGGCGGCGAGCTGGATCCCGGCGCTCCGGGCGACCCGGGTGGATCCGATGATCTCGCTGAGGAGCGAATGATGGACACGCTCTGGCAGGACCTGCGCTATGCCGTGCGCTCGCTGGCAAAGTCGCCCGGCTTCACCATCGTGACCCTGCTCACCCTGGCGCTCGGCATCGGCGCCAACACGGCGATCTTCAGCGTGGTGAACGCTGTCCTGCTCCGTGCGCTGCCGTTCCGAAACCCCGACGAGCTGGTCGTGGTGCGGGAGACCTACGGCGGCGGAGAGGAGGGCAGCGTGAGCGGACCCAACTTTCTCGACTGGAAGTCCGGCAACCACTCCTTCGCGGGGATGACGGCCTGGCGTAGGATCAATCTCGGGCTGGTCGGCGCGGGTGAGCCGGAGGAGATCGTCGGGGCGGTGGCCGACGCCGACTACTTCAAGGTGCTCGGCGTCGCTCCGCTCCTGGGGCGGGGGTTTGCGCCCGGGGAGGATCGGGGGCAGGCCACCGTGGCCGTGCTGGACGAGACGCTGTGGCGGAGCCGGTTCGGTGCCGATCCCCGAATTCTCGGGCGCACCATCACGCTGAGCGGGCAGCCCTACAGCGTGATCGGTGTCGTCCCGCCGAGCCGGGCGTACCCGGGCCCGGTCCAGGTGTGGCTCCCCTTGGGATACGGGCCGGGACAGTCGTCCCAGCGCGACAGCCATTCGTACGACGTCGTGGGCCGGCTCAAGCCGGGCGTGCCGCTCGCGCAGGCGCAGCAGGACCTGGCGGCGGTGGCGAGGCGGCTGGAACGGGAATTTCCGGGCAGCAACACCGGCCGGGGCGCGACCGTCATTCCGCTCACCGAGGATGCGGTGGGCAGCGTGCGCACGGCACTGCTGCTCCTGACCGGGGCGGTCGCGCTGGTGCTGCTCATCGCCTGCGCCAACGTGGCGAATCTTTTCCTCGCGCGAGCCGCCACCCGACAGCGGGAGCTCGCCGTCCGGATGGCGCTCGGCGCGAGCGGCTGGCGGCTCACCCGCCAGGTCCTGGTGGAGGCGGTGACGCTGTCGGTCGCGGGTGGACTGCTGGGACTGCTCCTCGCCGGCTGGGCGATCGATCTGCTACTCGCCCTCCGGCCTCGAGGGATTCCCCGCCTCAAGGAAGTCGGCATCGATGCGCCGGTCCTGGTGTTCACCCTGCTGGTCTCGATCGCCGTCGGCATCGCGTTCGGTCTGTTTCCGGCCCTGTCGATGTCCCGGCAGGATCCTGCCGAATCGTTCCGGGGTGAGGGACGAGGAACCAGCGGCGGACGGCACCGGGCGCGCTTCCGGTCCGCGCTGGTGGTGGCGCAGGTCTCCCTCGCGCTGGTTCTCCTGGTCGGCGCGTCGCTCCTCATCGTGAGCGTGCGGCAGCTCGGGGACATCGTTCTCGGCTTCCAGCCGACGGGCGCGATGACTTTTCAACTCAGTCTTCCCGCCGCCAAGTACGCCAACGCCGACGCGCAGCGCGCATACATCGACCGGCTCGGCGCGCGGCTGCGGGCCATGCCCGACGTTCGGAGTGTCGGCGCGGTGTTCTTTCTCCCGCTCGGCGACGGGTTCAGCAGCGGCGACGTCTCGGTCGAGGGGCGTCCCGCGGCGGCGCCAGGGCACGAGCAGTACGCGGGGTACCGGATCGTTGCCGGAGATTTTCTCGGCGCGCTCGGGGTGACGCTCCGCCGCGGGCGCCTGCTGACCCCCGAGGACAGAACCGGCGCACCGCTGGTGACGGTCATCAACCAGGCGTTCGCCCGGCGGCTTTTCCCGGGACAGGACCCCATTGGAAAACGGGTCACCTTCGGCAGTCCCGACTCGGCCGAGTGGCGACAGGTCGTCGGTGTGATCGCGGACGTGCGCCAGAACGGGCTCACGGCGGCGCCCTCGCCGGAGCTCTACGTGCCCGCCTGGCAGCTCACGCCCGACATGTGGAGCAACTTCAACTCCATCCCGCTCTCGTTCGTGGTTCGGAGCGAGGTCGCGCCCGAGACGCTGGGGCCGGCGATCAAGTCGGCGGTCCGCGAGGTGGATCCGGAGCAGCCCATCTCCAAGCTCCGGGAAGCGGGGGAGCTGCTGCAGGACGCGACCGCCCGGCAGCGCTTCAACATGTCGCTGCTCACGCTGTTCGGTCTGCTGGCGCTGGTCCTGGCCGCCGTCGGAGTGTATGGGGTGATGGCGTACGGTGTGAGTCAGCGGACCCGGGAGCTCGGCATCCGCCTGGCGCTGGGCGCTCGATCGTCCTCGGTGCAGGCGATGGTTCTTAGACAGGGGCTCGGGATGACGCTGACCGGCCTCGCCTTGGGCCTCCTGGGCGCACTGGGCCTCACCCGTCTCCTCACCACGCTGCTCTATGGGGTGAGCCCCAGCGACCCCAGGGTCCTGGGCGGTGCCGTACTCGTGCTCGCGGTGGTCTCTACGGTGGCCTGCCTGATTCCGGCCATCCGGGCCACGCGGGTAAACCCGATCGAAGCGCTCCGGAGCGAATGATGGACAACCTGATGCGGGATCTGAGACATGCCTGGCGCGGTCTCTGGCGGACGCCGGGCTTCACCTTCGCGGCCGTGCTCACCCTGGGGCTCGGGATCGGAGCCACCACGGCCATTTTCACCGTGGTGAACGGAGTGCTGTTGCGCCCGCTGCCGTACCAGGACTCCGGCCGGCTGGCCGACATCTGGGTCGACCTCGGCCAGGGAGCGCAGTCGCTTCCGGCGGTCTCGCCGGCCGACTTCCGGGATTATCAGCGGCGCAGCCGAAGCTTCGCCGAATTTGCGGCGGGCACCGGAGACGGGGCGGTGAACCTGCGCGGCAATCTCACCGGCCAGGGGGCACCCGAGCGGGTGGCCCTCTCGCCGGTGACCGCGAACTTCTTCCCGCTGCTGGGCGTCACGCCCGAGCTGGGCCGGAACTTCACCCCGGAGGAAGAAGGCTTTCATGGCCCTCACGTCCTCCTGCTGAGCCATCGGCTCTGGCAGCGGCGCTACGGTGGCGATCGATCGATCATCGGGCGAACCATCCAGTTGGACGGGATCGGCTACACCGTGGTCGGCGTCCTGCCGCCCGACTTCCGGCTTCTGCTCCCGGCGGAGGCATTCCTGTTTGTCGATGCCGAGGTGTGGGTCCCCCTGCAGTTCGACTACAGCGTTCCGTTGCCGCGGAATCTCACCTTCTTCACCGTGATCGGGAGGCTCAAGCCGGGGGTGTCGTTCGCCCAGGCCCAGGGGGACATGAGCCGCATCGCGGAGCAGTTCCGTCAGGAATTCCCCGAGCACAAGGCCGCGAATACCAGAATCCGAGTGGTGCCGCTGCGCGAGGACATCGTGAAGCACGCCCGCCCCTCGCTGCTCACGCTGATGGGCGCCGTGGGCCTGGTGCTGCTCATCGCCTGCGGCAACGTGGCGCATCTGCTGCTGGCTCGCGGAACGGCACGGAGCGGTGAGTTCGCGCTCCGGGCGGCGCTGGGCGCCAGCCGCTGGGCGATGGTCCGTCAACTGCTGATGGAGAGCGGGCTGCTTGCCCTCTGCGGTGGCGCGCTGGGCCTCGCAGTCACGGTGCTCGCGCTCACGGTGCTCCGGGCATTTCATCCGGCCAGTCTCCCGCGCCTGGCAGAGGTCGACGTCGATGAAACGGTGCTCGCCTTCACTCTCCTGGTGTCGGTGGTGACCACGCTCCTGTTCGGAGTGGTTCCAGCCTTGAGGGCGTCCGGAGTCGATCCGCAAGCGCAACTGCAGAGTGCTGGGCGCGGGGGACTCGGTCCTCAGCGCCGGCGGATTCGCGGCATGCTCATCGTGGGCGAGGTGGCGCTGTCGGTGGTGCTGCTGGTGGGCGCCGGCCTGCTGGTACGGAGCTTTCTGGCGCTGGAACAGGTTCGCCCTGGCTTCGATGCCGGTGATGTGCTCACCTTCGATCTCTCGATGCCGGCCAGCCGCTACCCCAAAGGCTCCGACCGACGGCCATTCTACCGGTTGCTCGAGGAGCGACTGCGGGCCCTCCCTGGGGTGCGGCAGGTCGGTGCCGTTTCTCAGCTCCCGCTCACCGGCACCGGTCAACTCTCCCCGTTCGCCTACAATGAGGAGACCGCGAGAAACTTCGAGAGTGTGACCGCGGACGGTCGGGTCGTGTCCCCCACGTACTTCAAGGCGATGGACACCCGCCTGCTGGCGGGCCGGACCTTCACCAGTCTCGACTCGGCCGGCGCGCCGCCCGTCATCATGATCGATGAGACCCTGGCCCGGGTCGCCTGGCCGGGGCAGAGCGCGGTCGGCAAGCAGCTCCAGCTCCAACCAACGGGAACTCCGAATGGGTTCGCGGAGGTGGTGGGCGTGGTCGAGCACATGCGGATGCACGATCTCGCCCGCGACGGCTTGCCTCAAATTTATTATCCCCTCGGCCAGGGATCGCCCGCCACGATGTCGTTCGTGGTGGAGACCTCGGTTGACCCATCGAGCCTGAGTGCCTCGGTGCGGCAGACCGTCGCCGCCCTCGACAAGGACCTGGCCGTGCACCGGCTGACCCCTATGGAGGGCTACCTCGCCGAAGGACTGGCCCAGGCGCGATTCAGCCTGGTGCTGATGAGCGTGCTGGGCGGCATGGCGCTCTTGCTGGCCGCCATTGGCATCTTCGGGGTGATCTCCTATTCGGTCACCCAACGGACCCGGGAGTTCGGTATCCGGCTCGCGCTCGGGGAAGATCCCCACCACACCCTGCGGACCGTCATCCTGAGCGGCATGCGGCTGGTCCTCCTGAGCCTCGCGTTGGGTCTGGGCGCGTCGTTTCTGACCAGTCGCCTGATCGCCGGACTGCTCTACGGTGTGAGGCCCGCGGATCCCCTCACCTTCGGCGGCATCGCGGCGCTGCTGGGACTCGTCGCCCTCTGTGCCTGCTATCTGCCGGCCCGCCGGGCGACGCGGGTCGACCCGGCTAGCGCGCTGAGAAGCGAGTAATGCGGTCTCATCCCTCAACCATCGTGCTGCCGTGATCACACTGAGAAACGTCGAACGCTTCTACCAGAACGGCCCGACCCGCACCTTCGTGCTCCGACGGATCGACCTGAACATCCGGCAGGGCGAGTTCGTCACCATCATGGGACCCTCCGGGGCGGGGAAGTCCACCCTGCTCAGCATCCTGGGCATGCTCGACAGCGCCTGGACCGGGGAGTTCCACTTTCTCGGCGAAGCGGTTCACCAGCTTCCGCCCAGGAAGCGGGTGGAGCTCAACAAGCGGCACATCGGCTTCGTGTTTCAGAAGTACCATCTGATCGACGATCTGACCGTGTACGAGAACCTGGAGATTCCGCTCTCCTACCGGGACATCAAGCCGAAGGAGCGTGCCGCGATCGTGGCCGAGTCGCTCGACCGGTTTCAGATCGTGGGCAAGAAGGATCTCTATCCGAGCCAGCTCTCCGGTGGGCAGCAGCAGCTGGTCGGGGTGGCTCGAGCCGTCATCGCCGGCCCCCAGCTGCTGCTGGCCGACGAGCCCACGGGCAACCTGCACAGCGCGCAGGGTGAGGAGATCATGGAGCTCTTCAGCCGGCTCAACCGCCAGGGCACGACGATCGTGCAGGTCACTCATTCGGAGCGGAACGCCTCCTACGGGCACCGGACGATTCAGCTGAGGGATGGATGGGTGGTGGAGCCGACCCCGGCCGACGTGGCGCGCAGCACGGTCTGACCACGCGCCCCGCCAAAGCCCAGGTGACCTATGGCAGCCGGCTATTCCAAGCGATCCCTCGGAGAAAAGCTCGGCATCGGGCCGGGAACGACGGTCGTCGCCCTCGGTGCCCCGCCGACCTACGCCGCCCTCGTCGCCCCGCTCCCCGACGGCGCCAGTCTCCGGACCCGGCTCACCCCCGGTTCCCGCTTCATCCACCAGTTCGCCCGCCGCCGGGCGGAGCTGGAGAGCGTGTTTCCCCGGCTCGCCAAGGCGCTGGCGGACGACGGGGCCCTGTGGATCTCCTGGCCCAAGAAGGCATCGGGCGTCGAGACCGATCTGACCGAGGACGTCCTCCGGGAGATCGGTCTCCCGCTCGGCCTGGTGGACGTCAAGGTCTGCGCCGTGGACGACGTCTGGTCCGGCCTCAAGTTCGTTCGCCGAAAGGAGAACCGGAGGTAGATTCTTTCCGTGCCTTCCAGCCAGGAACCGTTGCCGACCACATCCGCCGCCCCGCACATCCTCGTCGCGGACGATCAGTCCGATATCCGTGAGGCGCTTCGGCTCCTGCTCAAGGCCGAAGGGTACGCCATCGCCACCGCGGCGTCGCCGGCCGCGGTGCTCGCGGCCGTGCAGGGCGCCGACTTCGATGCCGTGCTGCTCGACCTCAACTATGCCCGCGACACCACCACCGGCCGGGAGGGGCTGGAGCTGGTCTCCGAGCTGCAGGCGCTCGATGCCACGCTACCCACGGTCGTGATGACGGCCTGGGGCAGCGTGGAGAAGGCGGTGGAAGCCATGCGCCGCGGCGCGCGCGACTTCATCGAGAAGCCGTGGGACAATCCCCGCCTCCTCGCCACCCTCCGCACCCAGGTCGAGCTGGGCCGGGCGCTCCGCCGGAGCCGGCGGCTGGAGAGCGAGAACCGCCTGCTC
>JBJMOX010000342.1:0-2825 GCA_045803515.1 Gemmatimonadales bacterium | reverse complement strand
TGTTGCTGTATCTGGCGGCATGCTCTGCTCCCGCGGCACGCGGTGGGATCCGTGTCGGGCTCATCACTCCGGGCTCCGTTGCCGACGCCGCCTGGAACTCCGGTGCGTACCAAGGGCTCGAGCAGATCCACGATTCCCTGGGCCTCACGGTCAGCCATGTGGAGGCGCGGACGCCGGCCGAACAGGACGAGGCGCTTCGCACCTATGCCGCACAGAGCTATCAACTGGTGTTCGCCCACGGGTTCGAGTTCCAGGATGCCGCGGAGCGGATCTCGGCCCAGTACCCCAAGACCTTCTTCATCGTCACGTCCGGGTCCCGGGCACGGGGGAACGTGGCGCCGCTCATCTTCCGGTTGGAAGAGGCCAGCTATCTGGCTGGGATGGTCGCCGGGGGAATGACCAAGACGAATGTGCTTGGATTTGTCGGCGGGATCGAGCTGCCCCCGATCGAGGCGGCGTATCAGGGATGGATCAACGGCGCCACATCAATGAACCCCAAGGTGCGGAGCCGCAAGATCTACCTCAACAGCTTCGACGACGCCGCCGCAGGGCGGGAGGCGGCGCTGGCGCTCATTCGGGTAGGAGCCGACATGTTCCACCACAACGCGGATGCCGCCGCGCTCGGGGTCTTTCAGGCCGCCAAGGAGTCGCCCGGTGTCTACGTGTTCGGAGCCAACGCCGATCAGTCGAAGCTGGCACCCGCCCGCGTGCTGGGCAGCGCGGTGATCGATCTTCCCAGGGCCTTTCTTCTGGTGGCCAGAGAGGTCAAGGCCGGCAGGTTCGTTCCTAAGGTCGAAACATTCGGGCTGGCCAGCGGCGTGCTCCGCTACGTACCGAATCCGGCGCTGGACAGCCTGGTTCCCGCGGCGCTCAAGTCCCGGGTGCGAGCGGCGGCCGATTCGATCGCATCCGGCGCGCTGCTCGCCGCGCCGCGGCCCACCTCCATGCAGGCGATGTCCTCTGATCGATGACTGACGGCGTTCAGCTTACTGACCTGGTCGCGTACCTCGATCGCTACCTCCGGATCGCGGAGGTACCGGACGAGCGGAACGCGGTGAACGGACTCCAGGTGGAAAACCGTGGCAGGATCGGGAGTATCGTCGCGGCGGTTGATGCCAGCCAGGCCACGATCGATGGCGTGCTGGAGGAGCCGGACTCCCCGGATCGTGCGCCACCGCTCCTGCTGGTACACCACGGACTTTTCTGGGACGGCAACCTGCCGATCACCGGCCGCCGTTACCGCCGAGTCGGCGCGCTGCTCGAGCACGACGTCGCGCTCTATTCTGCCCACATTCCACTGGATCTGCACCCGGAGGTGGGCAACAACGTCGTGCTCGCCGAGCGTCTCGGCATCGTGGTCGAGGGATGGTTTGGCGATTATCGCGGCACTCCCATTGGCGTCTGGGGCACGGCGCCCGCGCGGCTTGCGCCGCGGGAGGCGCTTCTGGGAGAAGTGAACCACGCGTTGGGTACCCTCCGGACCGGCGGGAAGCTCATCGCGGGCGGCCCGGAGCGCGTAGGGCGGATCGGGATCATCACCGGTGGGGCGGGCAACATGATCAACGCCGCGCGAGAGGCCGGCCTGGATACCTTCATCACCGGCGAAGGAGCGCACTACACCTACTTCGATGCGATCGAAGGCGGGCTCAACGTGATCTTCGCCGGCCATTATGCTACGGAAACGCTGGGTGTCCAGGCGCTCGCTTCGCACCTGGCCGAGCGGTTCGAACTCGACTGGGAGTTCCACGACCATCCTACGGGACTGTGACCGCCGCCCCTGCTCCCAGCCTGGAGCTCCGTCAGATCCAGAAGCGATTCGGCTCCGTGCAAGCCCTGCGCGGAGCCGATTTCACGCTTGGACCGGGAGAGGTCCACGCCCTGCTGGGTGAGAACGGAGCCGGCAAGACCACCCTCATGCACGTGGCCTACGGTCTGGCCCGGCCCGATGGCGGTACGGTGCTGGTGGACGGCATTCCCCGCACCGTCACTTCGCCCCGCGCCGCGCGCCGACTCGGGGTAGGGATGGTGCATCAGCATTTCACCTCGATTCCGGCCCTGAGCGTGGCGGAGAATGTGGCGCTCGCGGCCGGCTGGCCGGTGAGCCCGGAGTCACTGCGCCAGCGGGTGCGGGCGCTGGGCGAGCGGGTCGGCCTACCGCTGGATCCTGATCTGCTTGCCGGGCGCTTGAGCGTGAGCCTCAAACAGCGGCTGGAGATCGTCAAGGCGCTTGCCGCCGACGCCCGCATCCTCCTCCTCGATGAGCCGACGGCGGTTCTCGCGCCGGGCGAGGTCGACGAGCTGCTTCGGGTCATGCGTGCGTTCACCGGGTCCGGGGGCTCGGTCGTGCTGATCACCCACAAGCTGGATGAGGCGCTCGCGGCGGCGGACCGGGTGACGGTGCTTCGTCAGGGGAGCGTCGTGTTCACCGGTCCGGTCGCGGGTCAGACGACAGCATCCCTGGCCCGGGCCATGATGGGGAACGCCGAGGTCAGGGCGGCCGCTCGCACCGAGAGGACGACGTCTCCCCGGGAGCGCTCCGCATCGCCGGGCCCCGCACTGGTCCGGCTCGAGGCGCTGGAGGTTTCCCGGGAGAGCGGCTTCGGGATTGCCGTGCGTCACGCGTCACTGGTGGTGCACGGCGAGGAGATCATCGGTCTGGCAGCAGTCGAGGGGAATGGACAGCGTGAGCTTCTCAGGGCTATCGCGGGGCGTCTGCTTCCCATCCGGGGCAAGCTCGACGTGACTGGACCCGTCGCCTTCATACCGGAGGACCGGACCACCGAGGGCCTGATTCCGGAGCTCACGCTCACGGAGAACGTGGTCCT
>JBJMOX010000341.1:0-70699 GCA_045803515.1 Gemmatimonadales bacterium | reverse complement strand
TCGCGGTCGTGAGCGTCTGAAGCATGAAGTTCCAGACGAAGTAGCCGCTCAGCAGGAAAGCCCAGTACTGCGGGACTTGGATCCGGACGACGTGGCTGAACACGACCACCAGAATGGAGACGGTCAGGAGAGGGTTGACCAGTGTCCAGACGAAGCCCAGCAGCGAACGCTGGTACTTCACCTTCAGATTCCGAATCACCAGGCCACGCAGCAGCTCCCGGTAACGCCACACCTGGCGCAGGCGGGAGGGGCGCGGGTTCGATTCTGGCGCGGCGGCGCTCACCATGCCTGAGCCTCGCGGCGCGCCTGCGCCAGCCGGCGGGCGCGCGGGTACGCCACCAGCCCCGCCCAGCAGTTCCACCACATGCGGGCCAGCACCGGGGCGGGCAGCGGGTCGCGGCCCAGCGCGCGACGCGCGAGTCGAAGACCCGGCTTGAGCAGCCGCCAGGCCACGTAGCCGGCCAGCGGGCCGCGGGCGCGTCCACCGCCGTGGACGAGATGTTTCCCGAGGAACGCCAGTAGGGCTCGCTGGTGCCCAACCACCTGCGCGTGCACGCCTTCCCCCAGAGGCCGATGCTCGTGCCGCGCCAGCGCAGCCGGCTCGTAAACCACGGAGTGGCCGGCCTGGAGCGCGCGCCAGAGCAGATCGTGGTCCCCTCCGCCGGGCAGTGCGGCGCCGAGATCGAGCGCCTCGTCGAACCCACCGAGCGCGAGCGCCGCCGCGTGGCGCACGGCGTAGCTGCACCCGCTGCCCACGCTCACGGCCCAGGCGATCAGGGGTGCCGGTTTCCCGTGGAGCGGCCGCGCCGCGTCCGCCGGGAGCCGGATGCGGTCGAACCCGCGGGAGAAGCCGCCGTTCGCCTCGAACAGGCGCTCGCCCTCGGTCCCCTGGCCGAGCGCCTCCACCCGTCCGGTGCACACCGCCACGCGGGAATCGGCCGTGAACACCGCCGCGAGGGCTCCAGCCCAGCTTTGGTCGGCGACGGCGTCGTCGTCGAGGAAGGCGACCACATCGCTGGTGGCGCTCGCGAGGGCACGGTTCCGGGCGAAATCCAGCCCCTGGACCGGCTCGACGACGTAGCGCACCCCTGGAAATCGCTCCGCGAGGAGCGCGCGCGTCGCATCATCCGGCGGGGCGTTGTCCACCACGAGGATCTCCGCCGCGGGGGGACGCAGGGCCAGCAGCGACTCCAGTGCGCGTGCGAGCTGGACCGGCCGGGCGCGAGTGCACACGGCGGCGGTAACGGGAACGGCGGGCATGAGAGTGTGGCTCACTCCCACCGCGGCCGAGCCTCCGCTGCGGCGGGACCGAAGCGGATCCAGCGGACGGCGCCGGCCACCAGCCCCGCCGAGTAGGCCAGACGCGCGGCGAGCACCGTCGGCAGCATCAGCAACGGCTCGAGCACGCCGGCCTGAACCCAGCACCACACGATGTAGACTGTCGTGCCGAGCGCCAGCGGGAGGCTCGCGGCTACCAGGAGGACGGGATAGCGGTAGACCCACGCCAGGCGCGCGGCGCCGGTCGGAGCCTTGCTCTCGATGGCACTGTAGCCCCAGCGATAGTTGCGGCGAAGGAGATTATGGAAACCCGGACGGTTGTAGTGATGGACGATCGCCTGCGGGTCGAACACGATGCGGCCCCCTCGCCGGCGGATCTCCGCCTGCCAGGCGAGCTCCTCATGCGCATAGGCCACCGGCTGCTGCTCGGTGAATCCCCGGGTGCCGGCGAACTCGGCGCGACGAACACTCAGGTTTCCGGGTGGGTGATTGGGCACGTCTCCCGCGGGACGGCGGGAATGCGCGTGGTACCAGCCGCAGTAGTAATCGCAGCGGGCCATCCGCGAGAGCCCGCGCGGCAGGTCGAGCGCGCCACCCACCACGGCCGCGCCCGCCTCGTGGCCCTCGAGGAGACGCCGGAGCCAGTCTCTGGCGGGCAGGCAGTCCGCGTCGAGAAAGACCAGCGGATCCCCCGTGGCAGCGAGCGCGCCGCGATTCCGCGCAACGGCCGGATTGCCACCGCCGGCACGCTGGCCGAGCTCGAGCACCCGGGCGCCGGCCGCTCGGGCCACCGCCACCGTGTCGTCGGACGAGCCATCGTCCACCAGCACGACCTCGACCCGCCATCCGGGGGGAGCCTGCTCCTGCACGGCGCGGATCAGGTCGGCGATCGTCCGCCCCTCGTTGCGGGCCGGGATGATGACCGACGCCGTCCGTCCCGCCTGTGGGTCGCGCGGCTCAGCCTCCGGCGACCCTGGCATGCCGCTCCACCTCCGCATAGAGGGCTTCGACCGAGTCCACGAACCGGTTCCAGCCGAGGTGCGTCTGCGCGTAGCTCCGCGCCGCGCCGGCGAGGCGTTGCGCCCGGAGGCGGTCGCCAAGCACGGCGAGAATGCCCTGGGCGATCGCCTCGGTCTCCGGGGCGACCAGCACCGCCCGGTCCTCCGCGAGCACCGTGCGATGGGTCGGGATATCGGTTGCCACGATGGGACGGCCCGCGGCCAGGTAGTCGAAGATCTTGAGCGGCAGGTTGCCCCCGTACGCGCGCGGCGAAACCAGGACATCGGCCATGGTGAGGTAGGCCGCCATCTCCGACCGCGGCTGCCGCTCGACTATCCGCAGCGCTCCGCTCCGGAGCAGGGCCTCGGTGCCCTCCTGGGTGGCGAGGCCGTTCGCACGGTCCGCCCCCACCAGCACGAACGTGGCCGACGGGACCTGTGCCCGGACCATCGGAATGGCGGCGATGAGCTCGGGAAGACCCTGATACGCCTCGAAGGTGCCGCTGTAGAGGATCACCGGCTCCTCGGCCGAGAGGCCGAGCCGCACGCGCAGCGCACCCACATCGGGCGCCTCCACCTCGATCGGGGCGCTGGGGAAGTGCCATTCCCGCACCGGCGCACCGGGTGCGGCCCGCTGGATCTTCGCCGCGAGACCGGCACTGCTGACGATCAGGTCCGACCGGTCGATCAGCCAGCGCTCCAGTCGCTCGAGCATCCACCGCACCGGCGCCCACCGGAACGGCACCCTGCGCGAAAGCTGCTCCGGCAGACTCGACTGCATGTCGTACAGCACGGGGACGCCGTAGCGGCGGCCGAGGAGGGAGGCCGGAAACGCCATTTCCTCGACGGCATGCACGCAGGTGTACGATTGACTCCGCAGGTGGGCCCGGAGCGCGGCGGCAAGCGAGATATCGAGCAGCAGCTTCCGAACCGAGAGGCCGACCGGGACACTGCGGAAGCCGAACGGGTTGGCGCCCCGGAAAATGCGGAGACCCGGGATGGCCACATCAATTCCCACCGGGTACGTCAGCAGGTCCACCGCATAGCCGAGCTGCCCCAGGGCCTGAAGCACCTGGCGAATGGCGATGGGCGTCCCCCGGTCCTCATAAAAGGGCTGGGGTGCCACAAACAGGATGCGCCGGCACAGGGGTTCCGCGATACTCCTCTCGGAACCCCAAGCGGCCGCTTCGCGGCCCGCGGACCAGTTGGCGCCGGCACCTTGAAGCACCCCCGCGGGGACGCTCCCCATGGCGACCGGCTTCACCAAGTCCATGGAGTCATCTTAAGCTGTTGATGTACATGCAAATAGAGCCTAGGCGCACAGCGACTCCCAATCACCCGCTCAGCCCGGGGCGTCCAGGCAGGCAGGCGCGAAAGATTGCCAGTAATAGGAAGGGAAAACCGAAAGACTGGCGGGAGCAAGTTTCCTGCCCGTAGACCTCAGACCAGGCTCGATGGGCAGATATCGGACAGCACGCACTGGCCGCATCGCGGGCGGCGCGCGATGCACACCTGGCGGCCGTGGAAGATGAGCAGGTGCGAAAGCAGGGCCCACTTTTCCCGGGGAAAGAGGGACATCAGGTCCTGCTCGATCTTGGCCGGGTCGGCCTGTTGGGTGAGCCCGAGGAGCTGGCTCAGACGGGCAACATGGGTGTCGACCGTAATTCCCTCATTGAGGCCGAAGGCATTCCCCAGGATCACGTTCGCGGTTTTCCGGCCGACGCCGGGGAGCATGCGGAGCTCCGCCATCGTGCGGGGCACCTCTCCCCGGTGATTCGCCGCGATCGCCTGGGCCATGCCGATGAGGCTCTTGGCCTTGTTCCGGAAAAAGCCGGTGGACTTGATGATCTCCTCGACCTCCGCTTGGGACGCCCGCGCGAGCGCCTCCGCTGTGGGGTACCGGGCGAACAGGGTCGGGGTGACCAGATTGACTCGGGCGTCGGTGCACTGGGCGGAGAGGATCGTCGCGCAGAGCAGCTCGAAGGCGTTGCCGTGCCGGAGGGCGCAGGCCGCGTCAGGATAGGCCCGCTCGAGGCGTTGTACGATCGCGGGCGCGCGGGCCGCTGTACCGCGGGGTCGCGCGGTCTTTCGCTTGAGCCCGGGTCCGGATCGGGCCGGGACCCGCTTCACCTCGGTCTTCTCTTCGCGGCCAGTGCGAGGAAGCCCTCCACCGGTCGGGCGTTCAGGACATCCTCGGGTCCCAGCCAGCCCTTCCGCGCCACAGCCACGCCGAATTCCACGTACTTGATCCCGGCCACGCTGTGGGCATCGGCACCGATCGAGACCCGCACCCGGTGGTCGCGGGTCCGGCGCACCGCACGCCAGTCCAGGTCGAGCCGGTGGGGATCGGCGTTGATCTCCAGCGCGACGCCGGTGGCGGCGGCCTTCTCGATCACGGCGTCGAGATCCAGGCCATAGGGGTCTCGTGAGAGGAGCAGCCGGCCAGTGGGATGGCCGATGATGGTCAGATAGGGGTTGTCCATGGCCGCGAGCAGGCGGGCCGTCATCTCCTGCTCGCCCATGTTGAACCGGCTGTGGACCGAGGCGATCACGAAGTCCAACCGTGCGAGGATGCTCTCGTCGAAGTCGATCCTCCCATCCTGCAGGATGTCGGCTTCCACGCCTTTCAGCACCCTGATCCCCTCGACCCTCTGGTTGACCTCATCGATCTCGTCGGACTGCCGCGCCAGGTCGTCCGGCCGGAGCCCGCCGGCGTATGCCGCCGCCTGACTGTGGTCGGTGATGCCGATCCAGCCGTACCCGGCGGCCCGGCAGGCGAGGGCCAGCTGCTCCACCGAGTTGGAGCCGTCCGAATAGGTGGTGTGGCAGTGCAGGAACCCCTGCAGGTCGCCCGGCTCGAGCAGGCGGGGGAGATGCCCGGACGCCGCGGCGGCGATCTCGCCTTGCCCCTCGCGGAGCTCGGGCGGAATGAGGCTCAGTCCCAGGGCCTCGTAAAAGTGCTGCTCATCCGGCGTGGGCACGAATTCGCTGCCTCGCCAGAGAGCCGCGCCGGTCAAGGCGAACCCACGGCCGGCCGCGTACTCCGCGAGCTGCTGCAGGTGGGCCTCGCTGCCGGTGGCCTGCACCAGCACGGCACCAGCGTTCACCGGCGTGGTGACCACGATCTGCGCGCTGGCGCCGCCGGCGAACCTGAGGGTCAGCCGCCGGTCGTCCTGACCGGCGAATTCGTGAATCCCCGGCAACTGGTTCAGCCGCTTGAACAGCTCGCCCGGGGCGACCGCGGCCACCAGCACCACGACCAGGTCCTTGACCACTTCCGCCCGCCGCCGGACGTCTCCGGCGACCACCGCCGCGAGCACACCCGGAAGCCGCTCCAGCGCCACGCGCAGCCCCTCCGCCTCCTCGGCGGCGTGATGGGAGAGCCGGAAGGCGCTCGCCTGGCGCAGGAACGCGATGCCCTTGAGGATGTTCTCCGAGGTCTTCGCCCCGAACCGGGGCAGCTTGGCCAGGCGGCCATCGAGGGCCGCCGCCTCCAGCTCGGGCAGGGAATCGACGTCGAGCACCTCGTGGATCTGCCGGATCTTGGCCACGCCGAGACCGGAGATGGCGAGCATCTCGACCAAGCCGGGAGGGATCTGCTCCCGCAGCTCTTCCAGCGTGCCGGCGCGACCGGTATTGACCAGCTCGGCGATGATCTGGAGCGTCGCCGGACCGATGCCCTTCGCCGCGGCGAGCGAGCCATCCTCCAGGGCATCTCGCAGGTCGCCGGGGAAGCTCCCCACCGCCCGCGCGGCGGTCCGGAACGCGCGGATCCGGAAGGGATTCTCGCTCTTGAGCTCGAGAAAGGCGGCGATCTGCTCCAGGACGTGGGCCACCGCCTTCTTGTCCATGAAGCTCTTGACGCTCTCCATGGCTAGCGAGCCGGAGCCAACAGTTCGGTTGCCATCGCGCGAGTGCGCCAGCCGAGCTCGAGTAGCTCTTCGCCGCCGGCGATGGAATGGAGACCTGCCGAGACGCCGCCCGGAAGCACCGGCGAAAACAGCCTGCTTCCGTCGGGGCGGCGGAGGTCAGGAGCCCAGGGCCCTTCCGCCTCGACCACGCTGAACCCCAGCCGCTCCGGGCGGACTCCGAAC
This sequence comes from Gemmatimonadales bacterium, assembly GCA_045803515.1. Classification (GTDB taxonomy): domain Bacteria; phylum Gemmatimonadota; class Gemmatimonadetes; order Gemmatimonadales; family GWC2-71-9; genus CAVVWJ01. The sequence goes on along the minus strand of JBJMOX010000341.1, from coordinate 64,329 downwards.
ACTCCGAGGACCCGGAGATTGCCGCCTGTCATCGAGTGGACGAAGCAGCCGTCCAGCGGCTCGTGGGATTCGCCCTCCAACACCTCCGCCCACACCTGGTGCTGGGGGAATTGAGCGTAGTACGCCCGCGGCGGCTCGGGGGGAGTGGACGTAGTAGCGGGAAATGAGGAGCCGAGCAGCTCGGCGAGCCGGTCCTCCAGCACCGGCAGGGTCAATCCTCCGGCGTCCCAGAGAACGTAGACGTGGTGCAGCAGGGCCACCAGTTGATCCATCCCCTCGCCGACTCCCTCCTCCGGCCTGAGCTCGCGCAGCAGGCTGACCACTTCGGGGATCATAAGGAAGGCATCCCGATCGGTCGGCTCGTACCCTGCCCGCTCGATGGAGCCCCGGATCTCCGGGAACGTGCGCTCGGCGATCTGACTGAAGACGAGGTCGAACGGGGTGGGACGGGGCATGTCGAGAAAGGTAACCCCCCGGCCGGCGCGGTCCCTGGCCCTCAGGGGAGAAAGCCGTCCAGCAACGTGACAAAGCTCTCGAACGCCTCCACATACGGTACGTGGCCGCAGCGCGGCAAGGCCTGGAACTCCGCTCCGATCAGCTCGGCCGTCACCCGCGCCGAAGCGATGGGAATCGGGTCGTTCTCGCCATGGAGCACGATCGACGGAATGCCCCGCAGCGTCTCGAGCGGGGGTCGGATGTCGTAGTCGCCAAGACTGGCCCAGACCTCCTCCTGGGTCCGGCCGGTGACCCGGAATGGGGTGAGCTCGTGCGCCCGATCGGGATCGAAGAAGTAAGGGGCCACCGACAACTCGAAGATGCGCTGCTGGTAGGCGGCCGGGTCCCGTTCGCGGAGACCGCTCTCGCGAAGCCGTCGCCGCGCGTTCTGGAAGACCGGGTCGAGGGTCCGGTGGGTAAAGCCCTGCTCGAATTGCTCGCGGGCGGCGCGCCAGGCCGGCGCGGGAGAGACCAGCGCCAGCCGGGCGACGCGCTCGGTATGCTCGAGCGCGTACAGCAACGCCAGCAGTCCGCCCCAGGAGTACCCCGCGAGGGTGAGCGTGGAGAGTCCCCACTCCTCCCGAAGCATGTCCAGGTCGGCCACGTGCTCGCGCCAGCCAACCGGCACGTCACGCGCCACCGGTGAGCGTCCGCCACCACGCTGATCGTAGTAGATCAGCTCGCGCCCGCGGGCGAGCGCGTCGAAACCGGGGAGGAGATAGTCGTGGTGGGCGCCGGGCCCGCCGTGGAGCACGACGGTTGGCGGGCCGGTGCCGATCCGGCGGACGAAAAGCTCGACCGGGGTAGGCAATTACAAGAGGACCGCCAGCGCGTCGGCCACCCGGCGGACGGATGCCTCCTCGTCCGGTGTGAACGGGTCGGGCACGTCGCTGTCGATGTCGATCTGGCCCAGAATGGTGCTCCCGCGCCGGATCAGCACGACCAGCTCCGACCGGGTCCACGCGTTGCAGGCGATGTAGTTGGAGACCGCCCGCACGTCGGCGACGTTCTGGTCCTGACCGGTGGCGACGGCGGTCCCGCAGACCCCCTGGCCCACCGCGATCCGGGTGTGCTCGGTCTCCCGGCCGGCGTGGGCCTCGAGCACCAGCTCTCCGCCCTGGAGCATGTAGAGGTAGACCGACGTGTAGGGCGCCCCCGCTGCCTGGATCCGCTCGGCCGCGATGCGCAGCAGCTGCGCCCGTCCGACCTCGCGGGCGAATCCGCCGCGCAACGAGGCGATCACCTTGTCCGCATCCAGTGCCGGCATGAGTCACCCTCTCCTGAGTCCGAGCGTCGCGCGCAAGGTGGTGACCTGGTCCCCGCGCCGAACCACGATCTCCACCACGTCCCCCGGCTGGTGGCTGCGGAGGGCCGCCCACATGGCCTCGAGATTCGGAATCTCCATGGTGCCGATCCGGGTGATGACGTCGTCGCCGCGGAGCCCCGCGCGCTCCGCCGGGCTCCCGGCGCGCACCCCCACCAGGCGGACGCCTCCCGGAGTATCGATCATGTCCGGCACCGTGCCCAGGTAGGCGCCCTCGGCCGAGCCACTCATCCGGGTGGTGTCCGCTTCGATCGGTGGCACCGTGGTCACGATCGTGAGCGGCCGCGGACGATTGGCCAGCGCCGTCACCAGGCCGGCGGCAAAGTCGCTCACCCGCTTGAATCCATCGAGGTTGATCTTCTCCCAATCGTCGGTCGACCGGTGATAGTCCTCGTGCAGATCGGTGAACAGGTGCAGCACCGGCAGTCCCGCCGCGTAGAACGACGACTGATCGCTCGGTCCATAGCCGTCGCCCTGGCGCTTGAGGTCGAAGCCGGCGTACCAGTTGAGCGAGTCGAGCAGGGCGGGAAACTCCTTGGCGGTCTGGCTGCCGTAGACGATGAGGCGACTCTGCCGCAGTCGCCCCACCATGTCGAGGTTGATCATGGCCCGGGTGGTCGAGAGGGGGTACACCGGCTGCTTCACATAATAGGAGGAACCCAGGAGCCCCAGCTCCTCGCCGCTGAACGCGATGAAGACCACCGTCCGGGCAGGCGGCGCCACGGCCAGCCGAGCGGCGATCTGAATCAGCATCGCCGCGCCCGACGCGTTGTCGTCCGCCCCGTTGTGCACTCGTCCGGTGCTGTCCGGATCGAGGCTGCCGAACCCACCCAGGCCGAGGTGGTCGTAGTGGGCTCCCACGATGATCGCCTCGTTCCGGAGCACCGGATCCCGGCCGGGCAGCACGCCGATGACGTTGTTCCCCCGGAGTCCGCCGATATGGGCCTGCTGCGCGACCGGAGCCGTCTTGGCCACCGTAAACACCTGAAACCAGCCTCCCGCTCCCGGCTGCAGACCCACCTGGGCGAACCGGCGCGCCAGGTAGGCCGCGGCCGAGTCGGCGCCGGGCGAGCCGGTCATGCGCCCGGCCAGCCGGTCGTCACTCAGGTACCTGATGTCGTCGATTGCCTGGAGCGGCGGGGGCGTGACCCGCCGCTCCGGATAGCTTGGCACACCGAACTGTGCCTCGAGCCGGACGGCGGGAACCGTGAGCAGGAGGAAGATGCCGGCGAGGACGGGCGGAGGTCTCAGCATACCAGACCGAAGAATACCACTCCGGCTAGCGCGGTACGAAGTCGGTGTCGGGGCGAAGCCGCCGGGCGAAGGCCGCGAGAAGACGCGCCGTCCGCTCGAGATCCACCAGCGCAATCATCTCGTTGGGACTGTGCATGTAGCGGTTGGGGACGGAGACCAGGGCGGTCGCCACGCCACGGTGGGCGTTGAAGATGGCTTCCGCGTCGGTGTGGGTGTCTCGCGACGCGGCTTCGATGCTGTAGGGGATCTTCTCCGCCTCCGCCGCGGCAGCCAGGAGCTCGAAGACCAGCTCGCTCACCGATGCTCCGCGCGAGAGCACCGGACCGCTGCCCAGCCGGTAGTCTCCATGCCGCCGCTTCTCGATGCCCGGATAATCGGTGGCATGGGTGACGTCGATGACGATGGCGACGTGCGGCTCCAGCGCCACGGCGGAAGAGCGGGCACCTCCGCCATGCGCGGCGATCTCCTCCCGGGTAGTCGCCACGGCGGTGACCGACGCGGCCAGGCCGGCACTCTCCTCCGCGAGCAGCCGGAGGGCCTCCAACACCACGAAAGCACCGATCCGATTGTCGATCGACCGGCTCACCAGGCGGTCGTTGGGGAACTCCATGACCCCCGCCGCCAGCACGCCGGGGTCGCCGATCCGAAGGCGCCGCTCCGCCTCGCCCCGGCTGGTGGCGCCGACGTCGATCCAGAGATCCTCCACCTTCGACACCTTCTCCCGATCCTCTTTGTCCATGATGTGGATGGCCTTCTTTCCGACCACGCCGATCACCGGTCCGTCTCGACCGAGCAGCCGCACCCGCTGCCCGACGAAGACCTGGGCATCCCATCCGCCGATCGCGTCGAAGCTGAGGAACCCGTCGTCGTCGATGTGGGTGACCATGACCCCGATCTCGTCGATGTGGCCGGCGAACATCACCCGGGGACAGCCGTCCGGATTGACCGTCGCCAGGGAATTGCCGCTCACATCGGCCTCCACCTGCCCGGCGAATCGGCCGGCCTCGGTGCGCCAGAGCCTGGCAGGTGCAGCCTCGAAGGCGGAGGGCCCCGGGGTATCCAGGAGGTTTTTGAGAAAGGTGAGGGATTCGGCTCGCATGGCGGCGTCTGGAAAGGGAATCGCCAAAGGTCGCGGCGAGGGCCCCCGATGTCTACCCCTGGTCCGGATACAGCGTCAGCTCCAGGAAGGCGGCGCCATCGATCGGATTCGCGCGGTAGGGCGGGATGGGACGGAAACCCAGTGCCTGGTAGAGGGCCCGGGCCCCGGCCATCGCCGGAAGGGTGTCGAGTCGCATCCTGCCGTAGCCCGCATCCCTCGCCTCGCGGACCACCCGCTCGGCCAGCCGCCGGCCGAGCCCGGTGCCCCGGTAGGCCGGGCGCACGTAGAGCCGCTTCATCTCGCAGATCCCCGGCTCGAGCGGGCGAAAGGCCACGCAGCCCGCCGCGTCCCCTCCCTCCCACGCCAGGAGGAGCCCTCCCCCCGGCGGAGCATAGCCTGCGGGCAACGTGGCGAGCTCGTCGGAGAATCCCTGAAACTCGAGGTCGACGCCGAGCGAGGCGGCGTATTCCCGGAACAGCTCGCGTGCGACGTCGATGTCCTGGCCGCGAGCCGGCAAGATCCGCGTCACGCCGAGGGGCGCCATCGCACCAGGCCGTCCATCTCCCGTCCCAGCATGGCGGATTGCAGGCGCTCCGCCCCGTCCACCAATCGTGGTCCCGGGCGCGAGGTGTACGCGTTGCCGTCCATGACCCAGGTTGGGGCATTGCTGAGCAGTCGCCGGCCCTCGGCGTCGAGCAGCTCTTGCAGCTCCACGACTGATCGCTCGACGCCAAAGCCGCAGAGCATCACGATCACCAGGTCGGGACGAAGGGCCACGACGTCGCGCCAGGTGGTGCGCATTGAATGGGCGCCGGGCCGGGCTCCGACGTCCCTGCCTCCCGCCGCTTCCACCAGCTCGGGGATCCAATGGCCAGCGAGGAAGGGCGGGTCGAGCCATTCGACGCATACCGTGCGGGGCCGGTGCGGCGGCGCCCTGCTCGCGAGTCGCTCCAGCCGACCCACCAGGCGCGCGAGAAGGGCGTTGCCCTCGTCCTCCCGCCCAAGGGCCCGGCTCACCCGCCGGAGGTCCTCCCACACCCCCTCGAGTGTCCGGCCGCTCAGCGAGAGCACCACCGGCTGTCGCGGCAGCGCGGACGCCAGCCGGTGGACCTCTCCGCCAGCGACGGCGCAGACCTCGCAGAGATCCTGCGTCACGATGAGATCGGGCGCGAGGCGCTGGAGCAGGGCGGCGTCTACCGCGATGACCGGTCGGCCCGCCTCGCGGAGAGCGCGGACCTCGGCGTCGATGGTGGCGCTAGGTGCGGTCGGATCGATCGGAGTGGTGGTGACGCGAGGGATCTCGCCTAGGGTCGGCGGGAAGTCACATTCATGCGAGATCCCCACGAGCTGGTCCGCGCCGCCCAGCGCCGCGACCATCTCGGTGGCGGCCGGCAGCAGGGTCATGACCCTCATTCAGCTTCCGGTCAGGCGGGTTGGTCGATAGTTGGCGAACAGCAGCAGGCCGATGAACGGCGCGAGCAGCGCGCGAAAATCCCGCGTGAGCAGGTACCCAATGGTACCAAGCATCGCGGGCGTGTCGACCAGCGCCCAGATGAATACCGCGCGCCCCAGGTTGATGTGCCACCAATCGTCCGCCGATTGTCCCGGTCCGGGAGGGGGCATGCGGTTGGCCGTGAAGGCGGCGGCTCCAAACAAGGCGGCGCTGACCACCGCCAGGCAGATGTACAATACCCGTCGGTTGGGGAGCTCCGCCGATGGCACGGCGTCCCTCACGGCCCAGGCCACCAGGCAGAACAGCACCACGCCGAGGACCAGCGCCGCGTGAATGAGCCGGGCGCTGGCCGTGGGAGAGACCGGACCCGAGCCCGCCAATTCAGCGACTCGCGACCCGGTGCAGCACCGCTGCCAGGCCGGCGAAGAGGAGCAGCGCCACCAGATCGCTCTGAGGGACCGATCCCAGCGCCTTCTGCAGTCCCGCTACGTAGGCCAGATAGTCCGCCGCGGGCACCTGAACGGCATCGGCCCGCTGCACCAGGGCCGCGGCGATCCCCGCGATCGCCACCCCCGCGAGCGCCCCGCCGGCGATCAGTCCGCTGGAGAACAGGACGCCGGGCCCCGACTCGACCTCCGCGATCGATCGATTGCTCCCGCGAGTCCGTCGCTCGACCAGCCAGCGGACCACCCCGCCCGCGAACATGGCCGACGAAGTGGAGATCGGCAGGTAGACGCCGACCGCGATCGGCAGCGACTGGAGTCCCATCAGCTCGATCGCGAAGGTGAGAAACACCCCGATCAGCACCAGTCCCCAGGGAAGCTTCTGGGTCAGGATCCCATCGGTCACCAGCGCCATGATCGTCGCTTTGGGCGAGTCCAGCTTGGTGATCGGCCGCCCGTCGATCTCCCGGATCCGCCCGCCGATTCCCGGGTCGACCAGGTAGGCGATCTCCCGCGTGCTCGGCTCGACCAGGTACTTGCCCGGTTGCACGCCCTGGATCGGCAGGTTGACCCGCACCACGTCCCAGGCGCGTCCGTCGTGCGTCATCCGCTCACCGAGAGTGGTGGTGGACCGGTCCGCCGTACCCGGTGCCGACGCCTGCAGGGTCACTCCCGGATGCCGCTCCGGCACGATGTTGGTGTAGGTGCTGTTGAGCAGCGCGAGCGTCCAGCCGATGGCGAGGGCGGACGTCACCGCCCCGACCATGATGGCGATCTGCTGCCGCCGCGGCGTGGCGCCGACCAGAAAGCCGGTCTTGAGGTCCTGGCTGGTGGCCCCCGCGTTGCTCGCGGCCACGGCGATGACCCCGGCGATGGAAATCGCACCCACCCGGTGGTCCACCCCGGTCCACCCGATCAGGAGAAAGATCGTCGTCGTGCCGATGAGGGCGGCGATGGTCATTCCGGAGACCGGGTTGGCGCTCACCCCGATCTCGCCGGTAATGCGAGAGGACACCACGACGAAGAAGAACCCGAAGATCACGATCAGCACGGCGCCCAGGAGATTCACCGCGAGCTGCGGGAGTATGGTGAGGAGCAGCGCGAGCAGCACCGCGCCCGCGAGCGTCACCCAGATCGGCAGGTCGAGGTCGGTACGGAGCCGGGTGGCCATGTCGCCCATGCTGCCCCGGAGGTCCTGGAACCCCGAACGGAACGCGCCGACGATCGTGGGGAGCGCCCGGATCAGCGCGATGATGCCCGCCGTCGCCACCGCGCCCGCGCCGATGTAGAAGACGAAATTCGCCCGGACCTCGCCCGGGCTCATGTCGGCAATGAGCTTGGTTTCGGCGAAGATCGGCTTGGTGAGGCCGGCGCCGAAGAGCTTGATTGCCGGAATGAGCACCAGGTAGGCGATGCAGCCGCCGGAGAAGAGGTACCCCGCGATCCTGGGCCCGATGATGTAGCCCACCCCCAGCAGCTCTGGCGACACCTCGGCCGAGATCGAGGCACCGGTATAGGAGCGGGAGACCCAGCCGGGGTACTCCTTCCAGGCCTTGAGGCCCGACATCAGGAACTTGTACGCGAAGGCGAGCCCGAATGCCTGGAACAGCCGCCGCGCCTCAAGTCCGCCCTTCTCGCCGGCCACCAGCACCTCGGCGCAGGCCGTCCCTTCGGGGTAGGTGAGGCGCCCATGCTCCTTGACGATGAGCGCCCGCCGGAGCGGGATCATGAGCAGGATGCCCAGCAGCCCGCCCACCACGGCGATGACGGCGACCTTGCCGACCGTCAGATCGTAGCCCATGAGCAGAATCGCCGGGAGCGTGAAGACGGTCCCGGCCGCGATCGATTCGCCGGCCGAGCCCGTGGTCTGGACGATGTTGTTCTCCAGGATGGTCGACCGGCCCAGGGTCCGGAAGAACGCCACCGAGAGCACCGCGATGGGAATGGACGCGGAAACGGTGAGTCCGATCTTGAGCGCGAGATAGACGCTCGAGGCGGCGAAGACGACCCCGAGGAGCGCGCCCAGGATCAGGGCCCGGGCGGTGAGCTCGGCCGGAGACTGGTCAGGCCCAACGAAGGGTCTGTGTACGGGCGTCTCCGGTGGAGCGCTCGGGCGTGTCAGTGTCGCCATGGAAGTCCGTTGGGAGTGGGGATAAGACGTTGCCCTGAAGCTACCGAGCCGGGTGGGGAGCGTCCAGCGGAGACAGCCTACTCCGCCGCTGGGACGCGGCGGCGGAGCGGGCTCGGCCGAGCGCCGACAGGCTCAGAGCCCGAGTGCGCCAGCCACGTTCAGACGACCCTTCCCGTAAAAGGGATCGGTTCCGGGCTTACCCAGGTCATCCGCCCCCTGCTGAATGCCGTGCTTGATCTGGCTGTGGTGGCGTCCCAGCTCCGCCACCAGCGACGCGGCCGCTCCGGAAACGTGCGCGGTCGACATGCTCGTCCCCTGCGCGCCGACGACGAAGGTGGGCGAGGCGGCACAGGCGGGAATGAGGAGGCTGGTCTGGCTGCAGGCCGCCCACACGAACGAATCGTTGTCGCCACCAGGTGCCGCCACGCTGATGGCAGATCGGCCGAAGTTGCTGTAGGACGCGAAGTGGTCGACGTCGGTCCAGGGGCCGAAGTCCGACACCTGCGAGGTCGGCCCCGTCGCGGAAACACAGATGACGCCGGGGCTGTCGCAGTAGGTGACGAAGACATTGCCGACGTGGTCCAGGTCGGCGGCGGCGTTGCCGGCTGCAACCACGATGGTGGCCCCCTTGGATCGCGCATAGTTGAATGTCTTGTTGATCAGGCCGACAAATCTGCCGTTCCCTGCCTTCACGAAACCACCGCCAAGGCTCATGTTGATCACATCCGCGCCGTTGCTTGCGGCGTAGAGGAGGCCGTTGAGCACCGAACTGAAGGGGCAGATGTTGAGATAGGCGCACACCTTCACGGCCACCAGCGTCGACTTCGATGTCACTCCCGCCGCCACCACGGCATTGCTGCTGATGGTCGCGCCGACGTGGGTGCCGTGAAAGAAGAGATCCGTGAACGGCGCACGCCCGGGAAAGTACTTGGCGACGGTATCCGCTTCGGTGAACGGCACGCCATCGACGTCGAAGGTGCCCAGCAGATCGGTCGACCGGGTCAGATCCACCAGTCCGGCGAGATCGGCATGCAGGTAGTCGATGCCGGTATCGAGGAGGAAGACGTTCACATCGCTGCTTCCGAGCTTGCCGGCCGCCCAGGCCTGATCCGCGTGGATCGCGAGCATGTTCCACTGGAGTCCAAAGAAGAACGCGGACGCCGGATCGTTGGTGCTCTGCACCCTGGCACGGGCCGGTTTGGCCTGCAGCCCCGAGGTGGGCAGATCGAGCGCGAAGGCCAGGTCTTGGTCCACCGAGGCGATGCCGGATTGCTTGGCGAGCGAGGCGGCGGCGGTGGCGCGGAGTCCGCTGACTGTCGCGAGACCGGCGTCGCTGTTCACCCAGTCGATCTTGCCGCCGAGTGCCCTGATGCGTGACGCGAAATCGCGTGGGGCGTGCCCCACGAAGGACACGATGTGGCGACCGGTCTCGCCGGGCTGGACCGCCTTCCTGCTCGATAGCGAGGGGGTCTGGCTGTTCTCTGGGGCAACAGACTGTTCTGAACAAGCCGCAAGGGCGGCGGCTGCGAGAGTGCTCAACAGAAGGAAGGAACGCCGCATGGCATGAGCTCCCTGACAGGGGTGGGCAGAGGCTGAGAGGCACTGACGGCTGCGGGCGAGGGCGGACGCACCGTACGCTCTGAAGCGGATTCCGATGGCACTCCCGCACTCGTGCCTTAGAGGCTTCCTAACATACCTGTCGATCGGGAGCCTGACAATCTGAAGTGGAGCCGGCGCTCCGGCCCTGACAGGGGCGTTCGTCTCCTTACCGGTGAGATAGATCACCGTGACGGCCCTCACCGCGTGAGGAGGCGGCGCTTCAGATGTTTAGATCAACGCCTTCACCGGGGGATAACATGCTGTGGACGATCTTCGTCATTCTGCTGGTGCTATGGTTGCTGGGGATGGTGTCCTCCTACACCCTCGGAGGATTCATCCACGTCCTGCTGGTCGTCGCCATCGTCATCGCGATCATCCAGCTGATCCAGGGACGACGAGTCGTATGAAGGCTGCCACGATCGTTGGCATCCTGCTGATCATCGTGGGGATCGCAGGGCTCGCCTACGGCGGGTTCTCCTTCACCCGCAGGGAGAAGGTACTCGACGTCGGGCCGATTCAGGCGACCACCGAGAAGAAGGAGTCTCTCCCGGTGCCCCCGATCCTCGGTGCCCTCGCCATCGTGGGTGGTGTCGTCTTGCTGGCCTCGGGCGCGCGCCGCGCCTGAGCCGACCGGCCGCAGGGGCCTCTCTGCGGCCGCCGCCGTTCTCGTTTCCTTCCCGCCCAAACCGGAATCTGCACCGGGACGTTCTTAGTTCGAGCACGCCCGGCCGCTGGCCGCCGCTTGCGCTCGGCGGGCTGTCGATGCAGTCATAGGCGTGGCCCGATCCGAATCCCACCCCGGAAAGAAGGCCGGCCAGCCCGAGCAAGAGCGGCCGGTGCGGGAGGTGCTCGCACCGGAAGCCGAGCGTTCGCTCCGCGCGCGGCTCCTCGCGCGGGACGAGCAGGCCCTGGCCCAGCTGATCGAGATGGCGAGTCCCTGGCTGCTGGGTCTGACCCAGTCCATGCTGGCCGATCCCGACGAGGCCGAAGAGGTGGTTCTGGAAGTGTTCGCCACCGCCTGGGATCGCATCGGCCGGTTGGGTGAGGAAGGTGGGGCGCTGATGCCCTGGCTGCTGCGCATCGCTCGCAATCGGGCGATCGACCGGCTGCGGCGCCGCCGGCGGTGGCAGGTGAAGCACGCCCGGGCCGAGACCTTCGATGCCTTGCCGGTCGGGCGGGTCGGGGGTGAGCTGGATGAGTCCGCCAAGCCTGGATGGCACGTCCACGAGTCGGTGCACGCCGCCCTGGCCACCCTGCCGGCCGAGCAACGCGAGGCGGTCCGTCTCGCCTACTTCCAGGGCCTCACTCATTCGGAGATCGCGCGCCAGCTCGGGATCCCCATGGGCACGGTGAAGACCCGGCTTCGTCTGGCGTTCGAGAAGCTTCGGGTCTCGCTGGCCTCCATCAAGGATTGGGTGCTATGAACGCGCACGACTGGTACGTCGAGAACCGCGCGGGATTCGTGGCGCGCAGCCTCGAAGCGGGGGAGGAGCGGGCCTTTCGCGACCACCTGGCCGGATGCGCGGAGTGCACCGCCGAAGTTGCACGCATGGAGCGCGACCTCGCCTGGCTTCCCATGGCAGTCACCCCCCAAGACCCGCCGCCGGGCTTCGCCCGGCGTACCGCGGAGCAGGTCCTGAACCGCCGCGGACGCTGGCGGCTGTGGGTGCCGTACGGCCTGGCGGCCGCCAGTCTACTGGTCGCCATCGGAATCGGGTATCGGAGCGGGGAGGAGCGGCAGGTGTTGCGTTCGGTTCTGGCCGACCGGGAGTACCGGCTGGTGGCGCTGGAGGACACGCTCTCGGTGCTACGCGGCGCCCGGCAGGTGGTGCAGCTGCCGATCGCGATGGAAGGCCGGCGCGGAGGCCTGTTGATCTTCCAGGACCCAGCCTCGCACCGCTGGTGCGTGGTGGTCCACGGGCTCCCGCCGGCCCCCGCCGGCAACGTCTATCAGTTCTGGTTCATCACCGAGAGCGGCATGGTGCGCTCGGTCACCGTGAACGCCGACACGGCCCGCCCCGCGTTCTTCACTCTTGGGATGCCCCCGGTACGGTCACCCGTGATGGGTGCCGCGCTCACCGTGGAGCCCGCACTGAATCGCTCCTCGGAGCCTCAAGGGCAGCAGCTGGCCCATGTGACGTTCTAGCCGGCCGGTGGAGCTCAGTGCTCCGGGGTGGAGTCGACGGCGGCCGCCGTGTCCGGCCACCAGGCCGGATGAGAGGTCTCTTCGCCGCCCAGCTGGGCAGGTGTCTCCGGAAGGGTATCGCTCGGAATGACGACGCCGTTGGCGCCGAGCTCCCGGAAGAGCTTCCACTGGGCCTGGCGCGCCGCCCAGGGCCGGCTGCCGTTGTACATCAGCGCCACCAGGAGGGTGCCTTCCGGGCGGCCCAGATAGCCCGCGATCGTGGACACCGTTCCCAGTGTGCCCGTCTTCGCGCGCACCACTCCCACACCGGGAAAGCCGCTGTTGAGCCGGTGAAGGGTGCCGCTGCCGTTGGCCGGCAGCAGTTGCGGGAAGTTCCTGCCGGCCGGCGTGGTAGGGAACCGCGCGAGATAGGAGACGAACGCCGCCGGGGTGACCCGGTCATCATAGGAGAGCCCGCTCCCGTCTACCAGATAGACCCCGTCCTGGGACCCGATCACCTGGCGCACGTGGTCGGTCAGGAGCTCCGGGCCGCGCTCGCGCCCCCCGGCCCATTGCAGCAGCAGCTCGGCGCCGAAGTTGAGGCTGCGGCGATTGATTTCGCTGGCCAGGGAGTCGAGCGACGGCGACGCCACTTCGGCCAGGATCTGGACCCCGCCGGTGGGTGGCGCGCCGATGAAGGGAGAAGCATTCCAACGGATTCCCGCCCGGGTGAGAGCCGTACCCCAGACGGCGTTCAGCAGCGCGCGTGGGTCCGCGGCGACCCCGGTCAGCCGGCGCGCACGGGCTCGGACGCCGATGGTGCCGCTGACCACCCATCCGCCGTCCAGGCGGGTCCGCAGGACCAGCCGCGACCGCCGTCCCGTACGGGTCTTGGCGGTGATGCTGACCATCGAGCCGATGCCGCTCGGTGCCGTATCGATGAGCCGGACGCGCTGTCCCGGCTTGGCACCGGGCACGACCGTGAGCCACACGACGTTCTCGTGCAGCGTGAGCGGGCCGATGAGCGGGGCGAAGATCCGGCCCTGGTGCCGGGAGGACCACGCCGCCGGATACACCGCAGTGGCGGGTCCGTCGGTGCTCTGGACCTGAAGGGGGCCGGTGAGCTTGCGAACCCCGCCGCCGGCGAGCTGAAGCGCCAGGTCATAGAGGGTGGGCCCCGACCCCTCGGCCCGCTCGAGCGAAGGGTCGCCGTTCAACTCGAGCGCCCAGCTTCCGATCCACTCCCCGGTGCCCGGTTCCAGCGACCCGACGCCGACCACGCGGGTGGGCCGGCGGGCGCCGCCTCCGAGAACGCTCCGGGCGAACCCGGTGGTGAACAGCTTCACGGTGGAGGCCGGCATGAGTGGCTGTTCCGGATTCACGCTCCACAGCATCCGGCCCGACTGATCGGCCACCGCGATGCCCCATTCGCCGGGGGAGGTGCGCAGCGCCCGCTGGTACCAGGGGGACATCCGCTCGCCCACCCACTGTGGATCGGTCTGCGCTTGCAGGGGAAGGACGTGGCTCCCCATGGAGCCCATGAGGGCCAGGGCCATGCTGAATCGGGCAAGGGACTGCAAGGAGAGCACGAGGTTCCCACCTGTGGGTTCGCAGTAACGTGATGCATCCGGGTGCTGCTGTGGCGAGCACGCTGCGGAGATTCCGCTATAATCCTGTATGTATGCCTTTGGCCCCGCGGCTATGTCAAGGCTTAAGGCCATACTCGCCAGCAATTTATCTCAGGTAATCGCCCACTGGCCGCGGCTCGGCGGCAAATGCTGCTGACCGCTGGAAGAGCTTAGCAATTCCCGGGCCCCCTGGCGCGTTTCCACCGGTGACTGTGGTCACGGCAGTGCCTGTGACGCGCCGGTACCGTCTGAGTCTGCAGAGCTCCGATCTGCCAACCTGTTATCGGCTCGTCCGAACGCGATCTGAGGAGGTCGACATGCGAGCTCACCTTTCCCTGCCCCTCGCGGCGCTTGCGCTTCTGCCCCTCGGCCTGGCATGCTCGAGCACCACCGCGCGACTGGATGACGGCACCGTTACGACGGCTCGTGACACCTCCACGGTCCAGAACCCCCCGGGGTATCAGGGCATGCCGCGGGATACCGCAACGACTCCGACCAGCGCCAAGACACCAGTGGACACGTTACTTCAGCGCCAGGGCACCGGGGCCACCCACGATACTTCGGACTACACCCGGATCGAGCGGGACACGATCCCGCCGCCTGCTGGCCCGCAGGACTCTACGGGCATCACCGCGGCTGATTCCGCCAGCGCCGGTGCCGTGCCCCGCGACACCACCGGATATGATCGCGCGCAGCCGCCCGACTCAACTTCGCGCTGAGGCGTGCAGGACATGCAACCACGGAATCGAGGTCGGGGGCGCCATCGCGCCCCCGATTCACGTTGGCTCCTGCTTCTATCGCTGATCGCGACCTCCCCGCTTCGAGGTCAACAGGCAACCGATACGACGCGAGCCGGAGACAGCATCCGGACAGGAAGCGCGTCTTCGCGCGACAGCAGCGCGCGAGGTGACTCGACCCGGAACGATTCGACGCGGCGCGACTCCAGCGGCCGCGACTCGAGTGTGCGGCGCGATTCCGCCGCTCGCGCCGCCGCTGCCGCCCGAGCGGACACCACCGCGCGTCGGTCCGACACGCTCAAGCCGACCTCGCCGCCGCCCGACGATACCAGCCTCACCGCTCGGATGGATGTTCGCCGGGGCGGCGGGCTCCCCCGCTCCGAGTTCCCCGATCTGATGCAGTCCGCCGCGCTCACCAGGCAGTATGGGCGTTTCCTTCGCCTGGTGGAGCGTTCGGGGTGGGCCCCGCGCCTTTCCGGTGCCAGGTCCTACACCTTGCTGGCGCCTAATGATCTTGCCCTCCGCCGGCTGCCGGCCCCGCTCTTGGCTCGGGTGGAGGGCGACTCGCTGCTGCTCAATCGCTGGGTGGGCGACCATGTCTTCCCCGGGAGTCTCCGGACCGCCGACCTTCTGAGTGCGGGGCAGGACACGGCAGAGAGCGGCAGGATCGTGCGCTTCACCCGCGACTCGGCCAGCGGGAGCCTGCGCGCGGAGGATGCGAAGGTGGTTCAGCCCGACCTGATGGCGCGAAATGGGATGCTGCAGGGGATTGACCGGGCGCTGGCGCCGGACACGGTGACCAGGGTGCGTCCACCCGCCCCCCGCCCGGCCCGCCGCCAGCCTACTTGAGCAGGGTCTTCGCGATGGTCTGCAGTTGCATGTTGCTGGTCCCTTCGTAGATCGTGCCGATCTTCGCGTCCCGGTAATACTTCTCCGCGGGATATTCCTTCGAGTACCCATACCCTCCGAAGAGCTCAAGGCAGTTGGAGGTCGTGCGGTCCGCCACCTGAGAGCTGAACAGCTTGGCCATGGCCGCCTGGTGGGCAAACGGATGACCCGCGTCCTTGAGCCGCGCGGCATTGTAGACCATGAGCCGGGCCGCCTCCAGGTCGGTCAGCATCTGGGCCAGCTGAAACTGGACTCCCTGAAAATCCGCGATGGCCTTCCCGAACTGCCGCCGCTCCTTCACGTAGGTGGTCGCCGCCTCCAGCGCCCCACGCGCCACACCGATCATCTGGGCGCCGATGCCGATGCGCCCTTCGTTCAGCGTCTCGATGGCGATCTTGTATCCCTGGCCGACCGGTCCCAGCACGTTCTCCTCCGGCACCACGCATTGCTCCAGGATCAGCTCGGTCGTGCTCGAGGCCCGGATCCCGAGCTTGTTCTCCTTTTTCCCGACACTGAACCCCGCGGACGTCCGATCGACCATGAACGCGGTGATCCCTTTGTAGCCCTTCGACACGTCGGCATTGGCGAAGACGATGAACACCCCAGCCTCGGCGCCGTTGGTGATCCAGAACTTGCGGCCCGTGAGCTCCCAGTGTCCGGTCTTCCGCTCGGCGCGCGTGGCGAGCGCGAAGGCATCGCTCCCGCTCCCGGGCTCGGAGAGCGCGAACGCGCCGAGCAGGTCGCTGGTGACCCGGGGGAAATAACGGGCCTGCTGCTCCGGGTTGCCCCAGCGGAGCAGCGCGTTGTTGACCAGCGTGTTCTGCACGTCCACGTAGATCGCGGCCGAGGCATCCACCCGGGCCAGCTCCTCGATGGCGAGCACCGACATGAAGATCCCACCGCCGGCGCCACCGAACTGTTCCGGGACCTCGATGCCCATGAGGCCGAGCTCGAAGAATCTGGGGAGCAGATCCGGGCGGAACTGGGCCGCCTCGTCCATGGCCTGAACGTGCGGCTTCACCTCGCTCTCGGCGAACTCCCGGACCGAGTCCTGGAACATCGTCTCTTCTTCGGAGAGGGAGGTGAGCGCGGGTGAGGCGGTGCGGAGGTCCTGCATAGCGGCATGCTCCGAAATTGGCCGGAAGCGGGCGTCAGGTGGGGGGAGTATACCCCGGGCTTGCCACCGGTTCAATCGGCGCCGCCTGCAGCACGTCCAACGCCACTGCCACTCGCCCGAGCGGTGCCGAGACCTGCGCACCCTGCAGCCGCTCCGCCGCGGCCGCGAGCATCTCCTGGGAAATCCGCACGCCTTCGGCCAGCGCCTCCTCCTTGCCCTTGCTGCTGGCCCGCCGCATCCGCTCCAGAATGCTGTCCGGCACGCTGATGCCCGGCACCTCGTTGGCCAGAAACTCGGCGTTGCGGAGCGAGACGAGCGGCCAGATGCCGGCCACGATCGGGATTCGGAAGCTCTCCACCCGGCTGAGAAAGCGATCCAGCTGAGCCAGGTCGAAGACCGGCTGAGTGATCGCGAACTCGGCCCCCGCCTCGACCTTCCAGGCGAACCGCTTGAGCTCCCGCTCGAGATCCGGAGCCGCCGGATTTACGCCTACGCCGACGACAAATCGAGTCGGCTGACCGATGGGGTTCCCCCCCGGATCCAGTCCGCGGTTCAGTCGGGACACCAGGTTGGCCAAGCCGATGCTGTCGATGTCGAAGACCGCCGTGGCCTCGGGATAGGGCCCCATCTTGGGCGGGTCTCCGGTGATGATCAGCAGGTTTCGGATTCCCGCGCCCGCCGCCCCGAGCAGGTCCGAGAGCATGCCGAGCAGATTCCGGTCCCGGCAGGCATAGTGCACCACCGCCTCGAGGCCGACCTCGCGCTGGATCATGAGGGCGGAGAGCAGGGCGCCCATCCGGCTCTGGGCCCGGGGACCGTCCGGCACGTTCACCGCGTCCACGCCCGCGGCCTTGAGCTGCCGCACCTGGGCGAACATCGGCGCAGGGTCCACCCCCTTGGGCGGGACGATCTCGACCGTGGTGATGAACCGCCCCTCGGCCAGCTTGGCGCCGATCAAGGAGCGCTCCGCCAAGGGCACGGGATCGACCGCGGTCGCCGTGATCGGGACCGCCCCGACGGTGTGCACGTGCCGGGGCGACACGCTCTGGACGAACCCCACGATCGCCCGGATGTGGTCCGGCGTCGTCCCGCAGCAGCCACCCACGAAGCGTGCCCCGGCTTCGACCATGCGGCGCGCGTAGCTCGCCATGTACTCCGGCGAAGCCATGTAGATCTTCCGGTCGGCGACCTCGCGCGGCAATCCGGCGTTCGGCTGGGCCGAGAGCGGCAGGGTAACCACGCGCGCGAGCTTTTCCACCGCCTCCAGCACGCCGTGGGGCCCTACGGAGCAGTTGACTCCGATCACATCCGCGCCCATGACCCCGAGCTCGGGACCGAAGACCACCGGATCGGTGCCGTAATGGGTCTTCCCATCGGTGCCGACGGTCATCTGGGCGATGACCGGCAGGTCCGAGAGGCTCCGGACCGCCTGAAAGGCGGCACCCAGCTCGGCCACGTCGCTGAAGGTCTCCAGGATGAACCCATCGACGCCGCCGGCCAGCAGCCCGCGTACCTGAACGGCAAACGCGTCCCGCGCCTCCGACACCGACATCTCGCCGAACGGCTCGATACGCACTCCCAGTGGCCCGATGGCGCCGGCTACCGCGGCCCGGCTGCCAGCGGCCTCGCGGGCCAGCCCCGCCGCCTCCGTGTTGATCCGCTCGGTCTCGGCGGCCAGCCCGTGAACGGCGAGCTTCACCGGGTTGGCGCCGAAGGTATTGGTCTCCAGCAGCTCGGCCCCGGCACGGACGTACTCCCGGTGGATATCGCGCACCAGGCCGGGCTGTTTGAGGTTGAGCTCGTCGTAGCAGACATTGAGAAAGACGCCGCGCCCGTAGAGCATGGTGCCCATCGCCCCGTCCACCACGTGGACCCGTCCGTCGGCCAGGAGATCGCGCAGGCTCGGCACGCTAACGCTCGTAGTTCAGGTTCGGGGCCAGCCAGCGCTCCACTGTCGCCACGTCCATCCCTTTCCGGCGGGCGTAGTCCTCGACCTGGTCGCGCTCGATCTTGCCCACGCCGAAGTACTGGGCCTGCGGATGCCAGAAGTAGTAGCCGCTGACCGCCGCCGCGGGCAGCATCGCGAAGCTCTCGGTGAGCGAGATGCCCACATTGGACTCGGCCTGCAGCAGGTCGAACAGGGTGCGCTTCTCGGTGTGGTCCGGACAGGCGGGATACCCGGGCGCCGGCCGGATTCCCTGATATTTCTCATGGATCAACGCGCTGTTGTCCAGCGACTCGTCCCGGGCGTATCCCCAGAACTCTTTCCGTACCCGCTCGTGCAGCCGTTCCGCGAACGCCTCGGCCAGCCGGTCCGCCAGGGCCTTCGCCAGGATCGCGGAGTAGTCGTCGCTCGCCGCCTCGAACTCGGCCACCAGGCGGTCGAGCCCGACCCCCGTCGTGACCGCGAACCCGCCGACCCAATCGGCCACGCCGGTCTCCCGCGGAGCGACGAAATCCGCCAGCGCAAGATTGGGCCGGCCAGGCGGCTTGAGCATCTGCTGGCGCAAGGTGTGGATGACCGCCACCGATCGGCTCCGGTCGGCGTCAGCAAAGAGCTCGATGTCGTCGCCGACGCTGTTCGCCCGGAAAAAGGCGAACACTCCCCGGGCCCGCACCAGCCGCTCCCGCACCATCCGCTCGAGCAGCTCCTGCGCGTCACGGAAGAGGCTCGTGGCCGCCACGCCCAGAACCGGGTCCTGGAGAATGTCCGGATAGTGGCCCGCCAACTCCCAGGTCTGGAAGAACGGCGTCCAGTCGATCCGGGGCACCAGGTCATCCAGCGGGTAGTCGTCCAGGACCGTCAGCCGGGGAGCGCAGGGCTCGGGCGGAGCCACTCCGGACCAGTCGATGGCCAGTCGGTTCCGCCGGGCGTCGGCGATGGACTGCCGTCGCTGTTCCGGCCGGCGCTGGCTCCGCTCTTCCCGCAGCTCCTGGTACTCGGTGCGGATACCGGAAGCGAACTCGTCCCGCAGAGTATCGCTGAGCAGGCTTCCAGCCACCCCGACCGCGCGGGAGGCATCGAGCACGTGGACCGTGGGCCCCTGGTACTGCGGCTGGATCTTGACGGCCGTGTGCACCCGCGAGGTCGTGGCGCCGCCGATGAGCAGCGGGATCTCGAATCCCTCGCGCTGCATCTCGCTCGCCACGAACGACATCTCCTCCAGCGACGGGGTGATCAGGCCGCTCAACCCGATGATGTCCACCCGCTCGCGCCGGGCGGTCTCCAGGATCTTGGCGCACGGCACCATCACGCCGAGATCGATGACGTCGTAGTTGTTGCACTGGAGCACCACGCCGACGATGTTCTTGCCGATATCGTGGACGTCCCCTTTCACGGTGGCCAGCAGCACCCGGCCGTTGGGCTTGGCCACGGCGCTCGGGTCCCGCTCCGCCTCGATGTAAGGGATCAGGTGCGCCACCGCTTTCTTCATCACCCTGGCACTCTTGACGACCTGCGGCAGGAACATCTTCCCCGCCCCGAAGAGGTCCCCGACGATGTTCATGCCGGCCATGAGCGGACCCTCGATCACGTGGATCGGCCGCTCGGCCTGGTGGCGCGCCTCTTCCGTGTCCTCGACGACGAAGTCCGCGATGCCTTCGACCAGCGCGTGGGCCAGCCGTTCGTTGACCGGTGCATTGCGCCAGCTCAGATCGTTGGCCTGCGCCGCGGCCTGTCCCTGGACCGAGTCGGCGACCGCGAGGAGGCGGTCCGTGGCGTCGGGCCGGCGGTTGAGCACCACGTCCTCCACCCGCTCGAGCAGGTCCGGAGGGATGTCGGCATAGATCGGCAGCTGCCCGGCGTTCACGATCCCCATGTCCATGCCCGCCTCGATCGCATGGTAGAGGAACACGGCGTGAATCGCTTCACGCACCGGATCGTTGCCTCGGAAGGAGAAGGAGACGTTGCTGACCCCGCCGCTCACCAGCACATGGGGCAGGGCCGCCTTGATCCGGCGGGTGGCCTCGATGTACTCGACCGCGTAGTTGTTGTGCTCCTCGATCCCGGTCCCGATCGCGAAGATGTTCGGATCGAAGACGATGTCTTCCGGCGGGAAGCCCACCCGCTGGGTCAGGATCCGGTAGCATCGGCTACAGATGTCGACCTTCCGCTCGGCCGTGTCCGCCTGGCCGCGCTCGTCGAACGCCATCACGATCACCGCGGCACCGTAGCGCCGGACCAGCGTGGCGTGTTGGACGAACGCCTCCTCGCCCTCCTTGAGGCTGATCGAGTTGACGATACCCTTTCCCTGTACGCACTTGAGCCCCGCCTCGACGACCGACCACTTGGAGGAGTCGAGCACCACCGGCACCCGGCTGATGTCCGGCTCGGCTGCGATGAGCTGCAGGAACTTCACCATCGCCTGCTGCGAATCCAGCATCCCTTCGTCCATGTTGATGTCGATCATCTGCGCGCCACTCTCCACCTGCTGGCGCGCGATCTCGACGGCGGCCTCGTAGTCGCCGGACAGGATCAACCGGGCGAACTTCCGCGACCCGGTGACGTTGGTCCGCTCCCCCACGTTGGCGAAGATGCTCTCCGGTCCGATGGTGAGCGGCTCGAGTCCGCTCAAGCGGCACTTGGGCTCGACCACCGGCCGCTTCCTCGGCGGCAGGCCGCGCACGGCCTCCGCGATGGCGCGAATGTGGGCCGGCGTGGTCCCGCAGCAGCCCCCCACGAAGTTCACCAGGCCGCTCTCGGCAAACTCCCGAAGCACTCGGGCCATGTGCTCGGGCGTGTCGTCGTACTGGCCGAACTCGTTCGGCAGGCCGGCATTGGGGTGCGTGCTCACGAACACGGGCGCCACCCGGGAGAGCTCCTGCACGTACTGCCGGAGTGCCTCGGCGCCGAGCGCGCAATTGAGGCCCACGCTCAGCGGGCGCCCGTGCGCGACCGAGTGCCAGAACGCCTCCGTGGTCTGGCCCGAGAGCGTCCGCCCGCTGGCGTCCACGATGGTGCCGGAGATCATGACCGGCAGCCGGATGCCCGCCGCCTCGAGCACCTGGTCGACGGCGAAGAGCGCCGCCTTGGCGTTGAGCGTATCGAAGATGGTCTCCACCATCAGCAGGTCCGCCCCACCGTCGATCAGGCCGCGCGCCCCGTCCGTGTACGTGGCCACCAGCTCATCGAAGTTCACGTTTCGGAATCCGGGGTCATTCACGTCCGGGGAGAGCGACGCGCTGCGATTGGTCGGTCCGAGCACGCCCGCCACGAACCGGGGCGTGTCCGGGTCGCGAAGCTCGTACGCGTCGGCGGTGTCGCGGGCCACGCGGGCCGCGGCACGATTCAGCTCGTAGACCAGCCCCTCCATCCCATAGTCGGCCAGGGACATGGCGTTGGAGGTGAAGGAATTGGTCTCGATGATGTCAGCCCCGGCATCGAGATAGGCGCCGTGGATCGCGCCGATGATGCCGGGCTGGGTGAGAGTCAGCAGGTCACTATGGCCCCGGAGCTCCCGGGGCCAGTCGGCAAAGCGCTCACCGCGATAGTCGCGCTCGCCCAGTCCGTAGGTCTGGATCATCGTCCCCATGGCACCGTCCAGCACCAGAATGCGCCGGGCCAGCAACGCCTCCAGCTCGGTGAGCCGGCGGGCGCGGGTCCAGAGTGTGGTTCGGGTGTCCGCAGTGGGGATGTGATCGACGAGCACTCAGGTCTCCGGGGGAATGAAAAAGCCCCTGAAGCCAAAACGCCTCAAGGGTGAGCGTTTTAGCGGTTGTTTAACGTGGCCCGCAAGCAGCGCAAATCGCCACAAGTCGATTGTCCAACGTCTTAAAGCTAACCAGGGTGCGCGGTGCGGCAAGGGTCAACGAGCCCCAGACGGCGGCTCGCGAGCTCCGGGGTGATCGCTTCGACCGCCACCATCTTCGAACGGCCGCCGCCGCCGGCAACGAGGCTCAGCGCACTCAGGGGCACCTGCAGCCGTGCGGCAAGAAACCGGAGCAGCGCCTCGTTGGCGGCGCCATCCACCGGAGGCGCCGTGAGCCGGACCTTGATGGCATCTCCGTGCCGGCCGGCGAGCTCGGTCCGGGAGGCCCGGGGCTGCACATGCAGCCGGAGCCGGATACCGGTCGCCGTCCGCTCGATCACATCCACGAGACCACCAGCCCCCGGACCACGTACAGGACCAGCCACGCTACCATCGGGCTCATGTCGATCATTCCCAGGGGCGGCAGGATCCGCCGGATCGGCTCGATGATCCAGTCTGTGGCGACGATGATCGGCCGCATCCAGCGGCTGTAGGGCGACACGCCGAACCAGGAGGCGATCACCCGGACGAAGATGGCGCCCATCAGCAGGGAGAAGACCGTATCGACCAGGAGGCGGGCCACCGCGCGCGGCCCGGCGTACGCCACGCTCCTGAGTGAGACCACGACCCCGGCGAGCCAGTGGAGCAAGGTGATCAGGAGCAGCCCGCCCAGGATGACGATTCCCACCAGCCAGAGAGAGGCATCCTGCGGGCTCCCGCCGGATCGCACGATCCGGCGCTCGAGCGGCTGGAGAACGGGATCACTAGCCCGGCGGACCAGCCGGGGCCACGCGCCGAAGGGGTTCAGCCGGCGAGTGCGGACCGCCCAGTGGGTCAGGCCAACCGTCGAGGCGTATGCCAGGGCACAGACGACGAGCACCCGAGCGATGAGGTCGAGCGTGGCGAAAAGCATGTGATGGACTCAGCGATCCGGCGGCTCGCCGACGCGGATGGGACGCTGGGCCCCCGAGGCGGAGGTACACATGAGGGTGAAGCGGCCGCCGTTGAGAGAGGCTTCCTCCAGGATCTGGCTGTCGCCTCGACAGGAGGTGATCTGGTGCGTCCCCGGCTTGCGGAACGCGACGGTCACGACCGGTTCGCGCTCGAGATTCTCCAGGCGGCGCACGGTGGCTCCCGTCAGACTGTCGATCCCCATCTGTCGAAAGGAGCCGGCCGGCCGGCCCATGTGGGAGCCGCGGTAGTCGATGGCGCGGTCCACCAGCTCGAAGATCTCCCGCCCCAGCACGTCGGCGTCACCCGTCGGGAGATGGGCCCGGCCTTGGGCCGCCGCCGGCCGGTCCGAGTCCTTGCTGCCGCACGCGGCGAGCACCATCAGCACCGCGGAGACCCAGGAGGTCCGCCGCCTCATTCCATCGCGAATTCGCGGTTGAACACCACCTCGAAGCTGAACGTCTTGGCCCGGCTCCGCGTCTCCATGAGCTCCGCGATCCGTCTCAGTCGGGCCGGGATGCCCATGATCTTCTCCTGGGCCATCCGGCCGAGCTCGTTGAGTCCCTGAAGGCTCTCGATCTTCCAATAGCGGATCTGCTCCTGCACGATGCGCAGGTAGTCCCTCGGGCCGTAGATGCCCGCCCGGCGGATCACGTCGGCCAGCTCCTTGAAGCCGGGCATGGTGACACCCGGCATGTCGATGGCGGGCAGGATGAACGAGGCGGAGTGCAGTGCCTGGTTGGGATCCCGCTCCAGGATCAGCTCGAAGACGCTCCGGTAAAAGGCGTAGTGCCGGGCCTCGTCCTTCGCCACGTGGCCGAGCATGCCACCCAGTCGGGGCTCGTATTCTGACACGATGCGCCCCGTCTCACCATGGGAGAATTGGGTGGCACGCTCCTGGACCGTGGTGTACACGAATACCCGGTAGGGGTCGCGGTCCCACTCAGGGTGGAAGCCGCGCCGAATGTACTCGAACTGCATCTCCTCGATCTTGCGCTGATCGAACAGCCGGGTGTCGCGCGCGTAATCGTGGAGGACCTGGCCGTGCCGGTCCTCTTCCGCAGTCCACAGATTGTTCCAGCTGCGCCAGTGGCTGTTGTCACCCAGATACACGGCCAGAAGCCGGTGAAAGTGAGGCAGCCCTTCTTCGGTGAGCATGTTGAGGGCGAGCGCGGCCCGGATCGGGTCCGGGATGGCTTCGGCCTGGGCCCGGAGGCGTTGAAAGAACTCTTCCGGGGAGGCGTCACCTTCGGGCTGGATGAGGTCCGAGGGGAACCAGAGTTCACGCTTGCGCTCATGCGCTTCCATCAGCTCCTGGACCGGCCCCTCCAGGTCCCGCAACACTTCCACTTTGGAAGCCAGCTCAATGGCCGGATCGGTGGCTGCGCCCATGTCGTTCCTTCATGGCAGGTATCGCTGTAAGCAGAGGACCAGCCACGAAAGATAGCGGGGCTGGTCCGAAGAATGCCAACAGCGACGGCACTGCGCTGGCCGGGGAAATCAGGGGGTGTCTGGTCCGATCTGCTTCTCCATCAGGTACCAGCTTCGGTGCCCGATGTAGTCGTCCCGCTGAAAGATACGCCGCCACCCCAGGGCCGCCAGCAGGGCTTCCGAACGGAGGTCATCGGTCCAGAACT
This sequence comes from Gemmatimonadales bacterium, assembly GCA_045803515.1. GTDB lineage: Bacteria > Gemmatimonadota > Gemmatimonadetes > Gemmatimonadales > GWC2-71-9 > CAVVWJ01. Next base: position 39,701 of record JBJMOX010000341.1, on the reverse strand, counting down.
CCGCGATATGTCCCCCGGTACTCCCGGCCCGCTCCTCAAACGCCGCCAGCAGCCGATGGGCGTGGCCCTGGTGCCGCTCCTGCGGCAGGACCACCACATCGACCAGGTGCGCCACGCCGCCCCTCAGCCAGTAGCGCAGGCCGCCGATCCAGTCACCAATCTCGTTGCTCAGGACGAGATAGTGCTCGTCCAAGCCGGCGGGTCCGCCGTTGGGATCCTCCTCCTGGTCGAGCAGATCCGAGAACCAGGAGGAGAAGTCCTCGTCCTGTTCCATTTCCCGAATCGTGAGTTCGCTCATGTGGTCACCCGCCTCCGAGAGGAAACGCGTCCCTCTGTACGCAGCAACACTAATGCCAGGCGAAAAGGTTCCTGTCTGTGAAGATGATCACCCGAGTCTGGCCGTCGGTCGCCTCGCCCCCAGGAAAGTATCGGCCGGGAGGAAGGGAGGCTGAGTCCACCGGACCCGGGTTGGAGGCCAACTCGTAGCCTGGCCAACGGTTGCCTGCAAGGTTCAGGACCCTACTTTGCACTGCAAGAGCCCAGTTCGGGGCTCGAGCGCTCGGCCGAGGAGCAAACATGCCTGAAGGACCCCGACCCGCCCGTCCGGTCGTCGTGCGCTGCGTCTTCTGCGGGACGCCGAATCGAGTGGACCTTACACGATTGTCCGCCGGCCCCAAGTGCGCCGAGTGCGGCCGCCCTATCCTGCTCGATCGTCCGCACAAGGTGAGCGAAGCGGATTTCGACCAGACGCTCCAGGGGGCGAGCGCGCCGGTGCTGGTCGACTTCTATGCCGATTGGTGCGGCCCCTGCAAGATCATGGCGCCGACGCTGGACGACTTCTCCCGGCGGTACGCCGGCCAGCTCCTGGTCCTTAAGCTCGACACCGATGCCAATCCGGCCGTGACGGCCCGGTTCGGCATCAGAGGCATTCCGACCATCATCGCCTTTCAGGACGGGCGCGAGCGCGGCAGACATGTCGGAGCCGCGGACCTCCGGACCCTGGAGGGACTGGTCGGACTTGGCTGACGCAAGCACCTGGCGGGGCGCAGCCTGCCGGGTCGTGTCGCCCGTATCTGGGTCTGATCGGCGTAGGCCTGGTGAAGGCGAAGCACCGTCTCAGTGAGCTTGGGGACAGGTCGGCTGCCTAGGGCTGGTCGGCCCGGTCTACCGCAGCCCGGTGGCGATGGCAACGCCGATCCCCAGCGCGCCGAGCGCCAGCAGCAAGGCGAAGAGCGGCAGGACGAACCGAAGCCAGTCCTCGAACCGCACGCCCGCGGCGGCAAGCATGGCCATGAGCGCGCCGTTGGTGGGGGTGACGATCTCACAGAGACCCGCGCCGTACTGATACGCCAGCACGGTCACCTGGCGGGAGAGGCCGATGAGGTCGGAGAGCGGGACCAGGAGGGGGAGCGTCAGGACCGCCTGTCCGCTGGTGCTCGGCACGGGGAAGTGAACCAGGGTGTGCATTGCCATCATGCCCAGAGCCGCCAGCGCGATCGGCAGGCCCGCGATCGGGGAGAACAATCCCTGGACAATAGTGTCCACGATGTGACCCTCATCGAGGACAACGTAGATTCCCCGGGCGAACCCGATGAGAAGCGCCGCAAAGGCCATCGAACGGAAGCCTTCGACGAAGGCCTCCGCCGTATCCGCCAGACGCAGCCCCCCAAGCAGGCCGGCCGCGACCCCCATGACGAAGAACAGTGCCGAGAGCTGGTCGAAATCCCAGCCCAGCCGCAGCACGCCAAGGATGAACATCGCGAAGGTGACCAGGACGACGCTCAGCACCGCCGTCTGACGCCATCCGGCGGAGTCCAGGGGAGCCGGGCCGGATGCTTCGGTGGGTGTCGCCGGCAGCCCGCGGGTGCGCCGGGCGAAGAGCACGGTTCCGGCGATCCAGATCAGCCAGGCGGGAACCAGGAAGGCGATCCGGAACTGCCAGCCGGAGAGCAAGGGAAGCTGCGCCACCTTCTGGGCGATCCCCACCTGGAAGGGGTCGATAAAGCTGAAGGCCGCCCCGATGGCGGAGGCGCCGAGGCTCATCGCCACCGCTGTTAGCGGATTGAAACCGAGCTGCCGGCTCAGGAGCAGGAGCACCGGCACAAAGGCGATCAGTTCCTCCTGCATCTGGATGAGCACTCCCCCCAGCCCGAATGCGAGGCCCGCCGCCGGAACCACCCAGATACCGCGACGTGCAAGCCGGGCCGCCAGCCAGTTCACCAGCGCCGCGAGCGCCCCGGTGCGCTCCACCACCGCGAAGGCGCCGCCTACGAGAAACACGTAGAAGATCACCCCCGCGGCATCGGCCATCCCCTTGGGAATGGCGACGAGCGCCGGAAAGAGGCCAACCGGTCGCGCCTCCACCCGCGTGTACGTCCCGGCGATCACGACACTCCTGCCGGTAGCGGGGTCCTCGTGGCGTTCGAACTGGCCGGCCGGCAGCAGGTGGGTCAGTGCCGCCGCCACCAGCGTGCAGGCGACCAGCAGAATCAACGGGTGAGGGAACCGGATCCGCGCGCTCGCCGGCATGCCGGTCAGAGCGTCCGGCAATGCCGGGTGACCGGCGGCGTCTTGGAGCAGGCGATGCGGTCGTTCATCGAGCCGGTGATCGGTCCGCACGCGGCGGTCTGAGCCTCCCGGAGCGCGTCCGGCTCCGAGGCGCCCGAGGCGCTGCCCGTTTGGGATCGCCCCTGGAACTCGACGGCCACGGTGCACTCGGCCCGCTGGCTCGAGAGGGTGGTCCAGAGCAGGAACGCGGCGAAGGCGAGTACCACGGCCACGACCAGGGCCCTGCCGCGGGCGATCATGACACGCTCCAGGTTGGCGGACGGACCGGCGCGGAACCCGGACGAGACGACCCCTGTTCACCAGCGTAGCAAGGGATCGTGGGTCGTGTCGCCAGGAGAGGAGTTCCGCTGATGGGGTGTCCGGAGGTCAGGCGTTGTCTCTGGGAATATCTGGATCAGGAGCTCGGCGCGGAAGAGGCCGCGTCGGTCCAGGCTCATCTGATCGACTGTGGCCACTGCCGGCCGGCCTACTGCTGCGATCGGGCCCTGCTGGCCCTGCTGGCGCGCTGCGCGGCTGCACGACCCGGCGCTCCCCCCACGCTTTCCCGTGCCGTCCGCATCCGGCTGAACTCGTAGGCGATTGCTCCCCGCCCTGCGTTCGAGCCCTAGAGCAGAGTCCCCCGCAGCACCAGCAGCGCGACGGTGAAGTAGATCACCAGTCCGGTCACATCCACCAGCGTCGCGACGAACGGCGCGGAGGCGCTGGCCGGATCGAAGCCGATGCGCCGGAGCACGAAGGGCAGCATCGAGCCCGCCAGCGAGCCGAACAGCACAACCCCGACGAGTGCCATGGCCACCGTCTGGGCGATCAGCAGATGGTGCGGCCCGTAGTCGTACCACCCCAGGTGCTGCCACAGGAGAATCCGAAGCAGGCCGATGATCCCGAGGATCGAGCCCAGCGCGAGTCCCGCCGGGAGCTCCCGCGCCGCGACCCGCCACCAGTCCCGCAACTGCACTTCCCGGAGCGCCATCGCGCGGATGATGAGGGAGGTGGCCTGGGAGCCGGAGTTGCCTCCGGAGCTGATGATGAGCGGGATGAAGAGTGCCAGCACCACCGCCCGGCTGATCTCCGTCTGGAAATGGCCCATGGCCCCGGCGGTGAGCATTTCGCCGAGAAAGAGGGCGCAGAGCCACCCGGCCCGCTTCCGGATCATCGCGCCCAGGCTGATCTGCATGTACGGCTCGTCGGTGGCCGCCATGCCGCCGAACTTCTGGACATCCTCGGTCTGCTCGCTGATCAACGCATCAATGACGTCGTCCACCGTCACGATGCCGAGGACGTGGTTCGCGTCGTCGACCACCGGGATGGCGAGCAGATTGTACTTGGAGATGAGCCGGGCCACATCCTCTCGATCGGTCAGCGGACCCACGGTGACCGGGCGCCGCGAATCGGCCACCGCGATGACCCGGTAGGCCGGGTTGGCCAGCATGATCTCCCGGAGCGAGACCACGGCGTCCAGCCGCTGGTCCTTGGGGTTCAGGACATAGATGGCATAGACCGTCTCCTTGGCCTGACCGACCTCACTGATGTGCCGCTTGACCTGATCGACCGTCCAGGTGGATGGCACCCCGACGAACTCCGTGCTCATGATTCCGCCCGCGCTGGCCGGGGGGTAGGCAAGGAGCAGCTTGAGCGCGTCGCGGGTCGGGGCGTCGAGGCGGTGGAAGAGGCGGGCGCGGTCGGTGTGCTTGAGCGTCCGGAAGAGCTCGACCTGCTGGTCCGAGGAGATCGCCTCGATCAGGGGGACGGCGGTCTGCTCGTCGAGCCGCTCGAAGATCTCGCCCCGCCGATCGAGCTCGGGCTCGTCGAGGAGCTGGACGGCCAGATTGAAGGGGAGCGCGGCCACTACCCGGGCCGCGGCCTCGACCGGCAGCTGGTTGAGCGCCTCCGCGACATCCGCCGGTCGCAGGTTCTCGCAGGCGGCGAGGAGGTCCTCCGCGTCGCCGGCAAGGAGATAGAGCAGCTCGGGCGAGGGCGGGGCCGGCAGGGTGGGCATGGTGACCTCCGGAGCGGAGCGGAGTCACCCAGTCGTCGAGGGGCTGCTGACCGACTCTTCGACCCAGCGGAGGTAGGCCGGATCGCCGTCGACGATGGGGACCGCGATGATTTCCGGGACTTGATACGGATGCACTTCCCGGAGCCGCATCCGCAACGCGGGGAGCCGTGACAGCGTCGTCTTGAGATGACAGTACCACTCGGCGGCGCTGGCCACCCGGTCCTCCCACCAGTACGTGCTGTCGATCGGCCCCTGCACCTGGCCGCATGCTGCAAGGCGCGCGCCGACCAGCTCGGCGGCGATGCGCTGGGCGCTCTCCCGGTCCGGGAGGGTGGTCGTGACCTGACAGCACCCGGTCATGTGCGCTCCCCCCTCACCCCCGCTATATTGACTCGCCCCCGAGCGACCTTCTAGCGTTTCTCCGGCGCACTGGGGGCGGCGGCGAGGCCCGGAGTCTCGGCACCGCGCTTGCCGTCCGACAGCGGGTTGACCGCCACGCGCCAACCGCTCTTGAAGGTGATCGTCAGCCGGTACCCCAGCGGATCCGCCACGACGTCCGCCACGTCGGCCATCGTCCGCGCATAGGCGACGGCCGAATCGGCCTGCTGCCGCAGCGCCTCAGGAGAATCTCCCCGCGCGGCCCGGCCGAACTCGCGTGCAATGGCAATCGCCTCGCCCTGCTCGTGCCCATACCGGGCGAACTGGTCGGGTGGGACCAGACCGGATTCGTTGCTCAATCGCTTGTCGAGCTCGTACGTCCGGCAGGAGGCGAGTGCCAGTATGGCCAGTAGTATGCCCGCGCGTGGGATCATCAGGTCCTCTGTGCTCAACAGATACCCAAAAAAGCTACGCCCGAAGGTAACGACTCCGATGCGATTTGCCACGCCTGCAGCTGCCTGCCTCGTCCTTTTCTCCGTCTCGGCCATGACGCGGCCGGCGCCGCTCGCTGCTCAGCAGCAGGACGGATCGGTGCTCCACTGGTGGCATGGTGCCGTCGCCGTTGGGGGTATCTCGGCCCTGATGCTGCTCGATCATCCGATGCAGCGCTTCGCGCAGGACAATCAGGGTACAGGGTCCAACACTGTCGCCGGAGCGGTGCGCCATTTCGGTCAACCCGAGGTGTACGGCACGCTTACCGCCGGCCTCATTGTCGCCGGTCTGGCGACTCACCACGATCGGGTGGCCCGACTCGGAGCGCGGATGGGAGTCGCACTTCTGCTGGCCGGGGCGGCCAATCAGGGGGCCAAGTTGGCCTTCGGCCGGCCCCGACCGGACCAGAGTCTCGATGCTGATGGCTACAGTCCCTTCTCCGGTCAGGCCTCCATGCCGTCGGGCCACACGGCGATGGCATTCGCGTGGGCCACAACGCTCGCGGATGAGATTCATCATCCGCTGGCCACGGTAGGCCTCTACGGCCTGGCCACCAGTGTCGGCTGGTCCAGGATTCACGACAATCGCCATTGGTTGAGCGACGTCGCTGCCGGCGCGCTGATAGGGATCACCTCCGCTAAACTGGCCTCGGGTCGCTGGCGCATCTTCAACATACGCGTACCCGGTATGGTCGCGACCCCGAGCGGAATGGGGCTCGGCTGGCAGGCCTCCTTCTGATCCGGTGCCGACTCTACCGGGGTCTCGTGGCAAGTCCTCGGCCGGCCTGGCGGCACACCTCGCCCCCAAGCACAAGGTGTGGCTGACCTGGGACGGGGTCTTTCTCATGGGACCGAACTACCTTCGTTTTCTCGCCGGGGTGGACGAGAGCGGCACCATCCGCGGAGGCGGGAAGGCCGTGGGATGGAGCTATCGCACCTGCCTCAACCGCATCCGGCGAATGGAGCAGGTGCTTGGACATGAGGTCCTGACCACGAGCCGAGGCGGGAAGTCGGGAGGAAGTGCCCGGCTCACCCCGGAGGCGCGGCGACTGGTCAGGGTCTTCGCCCGGTGGCGGCGGGAGGTCGACCGGCTGGGCCGCGCCGCGTTCGAGCGGGCGCTCGAGCGATAGGCAGGTAATTGCCTATCGACCTTGGGCGTGATAGGTTCGCGGGATGCTCCCCTGCCGAGTCCTGCCGCTGGTGTTCGGTCTGCTGGTCCCGGGGAGTCTCGGCGCGCAATCGCCTGCGGCCGGTCCCGCCGTTCGCTTCACCGGATACCTGCAGGTGCGGGAGACGTATCAGCACCGGGTCGGCCTCACGGCGTCGATCAATCGCGCCCGGCTCGCGGCCTACGGTGAGGTGACGCCGGCGCTGACCTGGCGCATCCAAGGCGAGTTCCGCACCGGCTCCGTCGGTACCGGAAAGGCGAGCGTCTCGCTGCAGGACGCCTACGCCCGGTACGCGCGCGACGCCTGGGCGCTGCAGGCCGGTCAGTTCAAGACCCCGTTCACCCGGGAGTTCGTCACTTCCCTCGCCGATCTCGAGATGCCCGACCGCACGATGGTCGTGGATTCGCTCGCCCCGAAGCGGGACATCGGAGCGATGGTGGAGTACCGCGTGCGGAAGGCGGTGACGATGTGGCTGGGCGTCTTCAACGGCGAGGGTCAGAATGTCACCGCCAATCGCGATTCCAGCGCGCTCGGCGTTGGACGGCTGGTGGTGCGTCCGGTGCCGCGCCTGGCCCTCGGCGTGGAGGGCGCGCGGTACTTCGCTGACAGCACCCGCTATGGGCTCGAAGCCAACTACGAGGGTGCCCATCTCTCCCTCCGCACGGAGTACGTGGGACAACACCGCGATCAGCAGGTGGGTGACGATCACGGGTGGTACGCCCTGGGTGCCTACCAGGTGAACCCGCTGATTCAGCTCGTGGCGCGCTACGAGGAGTTCGAGCGTACCAGCGCGCCGGGCGCGCAGACCCCATCCGCGTGGGGAGCCGGCACGAACCTGTTCTTCGCCGCCGGGAAGGCGAAGCTCATGCTCGATTACCTGTCCCGAAAGAGCGGGACGCCCGCCACCACGACGGGTCTCCTTCTCTCACAGCTACAGGTGAGGTTCTGATGCGCATTCCTCGGCTGCTCGGTCCGCTGCCATTCCTGCTGACCATCACCTCGCCGCTCCTGCAAGCGCAGGAGCCGCTCAGCGGCCCGCTGGTGGTCTATAACGCCGGGAGCCTCGCACGCCCGTTCAGCGACCTGCTGCGGGCGTTTGTCGCGCGGCACCCGGGTGTGCAACCGGCCCAGGAGAACTCCGGCAGCGTCGAGGCGGCCCGGAAGCTGACCGAGCTGGGCAAGGTCCCCGACGTGCTCGGGGTCGCGGACTACGGAATCATTCCCAAGCTGCTCGTCCCCAAGTACGCCACCTGGTACGCCAGCTTCGCCAAGAACGCGATGGTGCTGGTGTACACCGAGCAGTCGGCCGGTGCCAAGGAGATCAACGGGCGGAACTGGTGGCAGGTGCTCCTCCGGCCAGGGGTGCGGAGCGGCCATTCCAATCCGGCGCTGGACCCGAACGGGTATCGCACACTGATGGTCTTCCAGCTGGCCGAGAAGTTCTATCACCAGCCCGGATTGGCAGCCCGGCTGGACCGGGCGGAGCCGCCGAGATACCTCCGCCCCAAGGAGGCGGACCTGACCGCCCTGGTGCAGAGCGGGGAGCTGGACTACGCGTGGTCCTACGTTTCCATCGCCAAGACGGCCGGGCTCGAGCACGTGGATCTCCCGCCCCAAGTCGACCTGAGCGATCCGCACCTCGCCTCGTGGTACGCTCAAGCATCGGTGCGGGTCCCGGGAGCCGGTGGGCCGGGGGCCGACTCGGTCGAGTTTCGGGGGGAGCCGATCGTCTATGCGTTGACGATACCCACCGCGGCTCCCCACCCGGCCACCGCTCTCGCCTTCGTCCGGTTCATTCTCTCGGAGGAAGGACGCGCCACGCTCACGGCTGACGGACTCACGACTCTGGGCCCGCCCGTCATCGGGGGTCCGGGAAAGCCTCCCACAGGCGTGGGGAGATAGGAGCGAGGCCATCTATTGAGGTTCACCCCTCCGGCTTGGGATAGTTGGGTCGGGTTTCCAGCCAGAACAATTCACCACGGAGACACGGAGTTCACGGAGGTCGCACGGACTACGGGATAGGATGGACGTTCTCAACCTTTCTAGGATGGAAAAGCAAGTACGCCTTCCGGGAAGGCCAAGGGGCTCATATAGGTATCCCAACAACCTGTCAGCGAGAATGTTAGGAGCGGCCATTCCGCCTGTGCCCCAGCGCTTGTCCCCTGGTTTGCTGATGAACTTCAACGTTCGCGTCCTCGTGGTGAATTGTTCCAGCAAGGGTGACTCCGGCAAGGACGTGACCGAATCCCCTGAATCCCATTAGCTTTCGCCCTCTTCGATCCAGGACCCACGATGAGCGGTTTCGCGAACATTCCCCAGCCCCGCAACGAACCCGTCCTGGGCTACGCTCCCGGCAGCCCTGAGCGAACGGCGCTCAAAGGCGCGCTCACCGCGGTCGGGGGCGAGCGTCCGGAGATCCCAGCGGTGGTCGGCGGACGGGAGATCCGTAGCGGCGTCACCGAGCCCGTGATCTCGCCCCACTGCCACGCGCGGGTGCTGGGCACTCTCCATCACGCCGACCGCGCGACGATCGACGCCGCGGTGACCTCCGCGGTCGAAGCCCAGCGCGACTGGGCGCACTGGCGGTTCGAGGACCGCGCCGGAGTGTTCCTCAAGGCGGCCGACCTCCTGGCCACCACCTGGCGGCAACGGCTCAACGCAGCCACCATGCTCGGCCAGAGCAAGACCGCGTTCCAGGCGGAGATCGACAGTGCCTGCGAGCTGATCGACTTCCTCCGATTCAACGTGCATTTCGCCGAACGGATCTACCGGGAGCAGCCTGACTCGTCGCCGGGCACCTGGAACCGGATGGACCACCGCCCGCTCGAAGGCTTCGTCTACGCGATCACGCCGTTCAACTTCACCGCGATCGGCGGCAATCTTCCCACCGCTCCCGCGCTCATGGGGAACACGGTGGTCTGGAAGCCCGCCCACTCGGCCGCGCTGAGCAACTGGCATTTCTACCGGCTCCTTCAGGAGGCCGGCCTGCCTCCGGGCGTGATCAACTTCGTGCCGGGAGACGCCATCGAGATCAGCCGGACGCTCCTCGGGAGCCCCCATCTCGCCGGCATTCACTTCACCGGCTCGACCACGGTGTTCCAGAGCCTCTGGCGGACGATCGGGGACAACCTGGAGGGCTACCGCGCCTATCCCCGCATCGTGGGGGAGACGGGTGGCAAGGACTTCATCCTGGCCCACCCGAGTGCCGAGGTGGACGCGCTGGCCGTGGCGATGGTGCGCGGCGCCTACGAGTACCAGGGGCAGAAGTGCAGCGCCGCCTCACGGGCGTACATTCCCGACACGATCTGGCCGGCCGTGCGCGATCGCGTGGTGGGGATGATCGAGGACATCCGCATGGGCGACGTCGCCGACTTCCGGAACTTCATGGGCGCGGTGATCGACCAACGCGCCTTCAATCGGCTCCGCGACCATCTCGCGGAGGCCAGGCGCGACCCCGGCGTCCAGGTCGTGGCGGGCGGCGGCACGGACGACAGCGTGGGCTGGTTCGTTCAACCCACCCTGCTCCAGGCCGAGGACCCCTCGTACCGGCTCATGTGCGAGGAGATTTTCGGGCCGGTGCTCACGGTGCACGTCTATCCCGAGACTCGCTGGAGCGAGACGCTCGGCCTGGTGGATCGGACCAGCCCCTACGCCCTCACCGGCGCCGTCTTCGCGCAGGACCGTGGCGCCCTGGTCCAGGCCGATCGTGCGCTTCGCAACGCTGCCGGGAACTACTACGTCAACGACAAGCCCACCGGTGCCGTGGTCGGACAGCAGCCGTTCGGCGGCGCGCGCGCCAGCGGGACCAACGACAAGGCGGGCTCCATCCTCAACCTGCTGCGCTGGGTTTCACCTCGGAGCATCAAGGAGACTCTCGCGCCTCCGAAGGACTATCGCTACCCGTTCATGCTGGAAGCCTGAGCAGGCCATTCTCCCTGCGATCATGAGGGCCACCGCCGTTACGGCGGCCGCGGCGGCCGCGCTTCCGGGCCTCTCCCAGGCTCAGTCGGTCCAGACGCCCGTTGAATTCCGCTACACCGCCGCGCAACTGCAGTGCACCCGGTTCGAGGAAACGTCCCGCGGACGAGTCCTGGTGGAGAGCGCCGGACGGAGGCGACAGGAAACCGTCGGCCGCGTCGGCCGCTGGAGCCTTCGCGCCCGTGACACCACGGCCGGCGTCGCGCTCGAGGCGTGGTATGACTCGCTGTCGGTGTGGCGCGAGGGTCCGTCGGGCAAGAGCATGCCGGACACCGACGGGCTCCTGGGCGGCCGCTACCGGGGCGTGCTTACCCCGGCGGGGCGCTATGCCACGGTGGCGCGTCCGTTCATTCCCGATGAGGTGGCCGAAGTGGCGGAGCTGGGAGGGGCGCTCGAGGATCTGCTGCCCCCGCTGCCCACCGCGCCGATCGGGGTCGGGCAGCGCTGGGGTGACGCGATCGGACTCGAGCTCAGGCGACTGCCCGACAGCGGGGCTGCGGGCCGGTTGGTACACCGGCTTCGGTTGCGGAGCCGCACCGAGGCCCAGGCGGCCCCGCTCCGGGGGGACACCCTCTCGGTTCCGGCACACCAGGTGACGCTGGAAGAGGGTCAGCTGGACTGGAACCCTCGAGTCGGATTGGTTCGGTGGGTCCGGCACATCGTGGTCGAGAGTACGATTCCCGCGGGTGGTCCGATCCCTCAGGCAGTGCGCTCGAGTCTGGAGCAGGACGTCACGCTTTCCCGCCTGGCTGCGCCCCAGCCGACGGCCTGCCCCTAGTCACTCTCCCGACAAACCGCTGCTCCGGATCGAACAGCCACGCGGTGAGTCCGAACGCCACGATGATCGTCGCCGCCAGCACCAGCACCCCCGTCGTCGGGCTGAACTCCACCGGCTGGTGGAAGGCATGTCGCATGAGATCGACCTGGAAGGTCACCGGGTTCACCCGGGCGAGCGCGCGAAGGACGCGGGGCATTCCGCTGGTCGGATAGAGCGCGCCGCTTACGAACAGCAGTGGAAACAGCACCACGTTGATCACTCCGGCGAAGTTCTCCACCGAGGTCAACCGGGCGGCCACAAGCAATCCCAGCATCGCACTGCTGGCGGAGGAGAGGGCCAGCGCCGCAGCCCCGGCGAGCAGTGCCGATCCCGACCCCGGCACGACCAAAGGCGCGAAGAGGAGCACGACGGCTCCCTGGGTGAATCCGATCAGCGCCGCGGCGAGAGCCCGGCCCATGAGGACCGCGGGCACACCCGCGGGACTCGCCAGCATGAGACGGAGCATCCCGAACTCGCGGTCGTAGACCGTCGCGATCGCCGTCAACATGGCACCGAAGAGGGACGCCATGATGACGACCCCGGGAAAGACGAACGCCCGGTAGGAGATGCCGTTCTCCAACCGGGCGATCGCGTTGTACCCCGTGCCGACCAGCAGGAGCCACATGAAGGGACGCGCCAGGCCACCCAGGAGGCGACTGGTCTGGCGGGTGGTTCGCGCGAGATCACGGGCGACGATCCCGTAGATGGTGCTCGCCACGCTCATGCGAGCTCTGGCTGGGTGAGGGCGAAGTAGGCATCCTCCAGGGTGGCGGGACGAAGGGCCAGGCGCTCGATTCCGGCTGCCTCCATGGTCAGCGCCACCACGGCGTCGCGCTGGCCCCTCAAGCCGACCCGGAAGCCCCGCTCGGTCCTCAGCAGGGTAACCACGCATCCCAGGCCACGGAGCGCGCGGGCCAGCCGCTCGGCACCCGGCCCATCCATTTCGGCGACCTCGTCTCCCACACCGGCACGAAGCGCGGCGGGGGTGTCGCTCGCCACCACCCGTCCGCGGGCCAGGAGGACTACCCGGTCAGCGGGCTCTGCCTCTGTCAGATAGTGAGTCGAGAACAGCACGGTCGTGCCGTGGTCCCGCCGCTCTCCGGCGAGGATGGTCCAGATCAGCTCGCGGTGCTCGGGATCGAGTCCGACGGTGGGCTCGTCGAGGATGAGCAGCTCGGGGCGGTGCAGGGTGGCCCGCGCGATGTCCACCAATCGGCGCCAGCCCCCGGAGAGCTGCCGTGCGGGCTGTGCGGCGCGGGGGCCCAGGCCCGCACGATCGATCGCCGCGCTGACTGCGAGACGCATCCCGGCCCCGCTGAGGCCGGCCAGCCGCGCGGCGAAGCGGAGATTCTCCTCCACCGTGAGGAGCCCGTCGACGCTGGTCTCCTGAAAGACCAGGCCGAGCCGCCGCCGGACGGCGCGGCGCTCCCGGATGAGGTCATGGTCGAACAGGCGGGCACCCCCCCGGGACGGGGCGAGCAGTGTTGCCAGCAGCAGCATCGCTGTGGTCTTGCCCGCGCCGTTGGGGCCCAGCAGGCCGACCAGCGAGCCGACCGGCACGTCGAGATCGAGCGCCTCGAGCGCCCGAACCTCCCCGTAGTCACGTCCCAGACCACGGGTGACGATCGCCGGCGATGTCGCGCTCACGCGCGCAGGGGCTCGGCCGCGATTTCCCGGTAAGCGTACTCGTCGGCGCCGGCGTGCCCCTCAAGCGCCTCGTCGATCAGATGGCGGAAGGGGCTCAGCGTGCAGACCGGATCGGCGTTCGCCGCGTCGCCCGTGAGCGCGAGTGCCTGGCAGCGGCAGCCCCCGAAGTCGATGGCCTTTCGAGGACAACTGCGACACGGCTCCTTCATCCACGAATCGCCCCGGAACGCCTGGAAGGCGGACGATTCGTGCCAGATCCACCGCACCGAGTGCTCCCGCACGCTGGGGAGCTCGAGCGAGGGAATCGCGTAAGCCCCGTGGCACGGCAGCGCCTTCCCGTCGGGAGAGACCACGATGTAGTACCGACCCCACCCGCCGTAGCAGGCCTTGGGCAGCTCCTCGAAGTAATCGGGCAGCACGAAGGTGATCTGCATCCGTCCCTTGTAGCGCTGCATCCGATCCTGGGCGATCTCCTTCGCGGCCAGCACCTGCTCCCTGGACGGCATCAGCGAGCTCCGGTTCTTGAGCCCCCACCCGTAGTACTGGGTGTTGGCGAGCTCGAGGCGGTCCGCGCCATGGCTCGCCGCGAGATCGATGATCTCCCCGATCCGGTCGAGGTTGGCGCGATGCAGCACCACGTTGACCGAGAACGCGAAGCCTAGCTCCTTCACCAGAGCGATTGCCGCCAGCTTCTGCTTGACCGAGCTCACTCCCGCGATCCGCTCGGCCGACACTGGATCCGAATCCTGGATCGAGATCTGCACGTGCTCCAGCCCGGCCGCACGCAGCGCTTCCGCCCGCTTTCGGGTGAGACCGAGCCCGGAGGTCACCAGGGTGGTGTAGAGCCCCAGACTCCTGGCGTGGATCGCCAGCTCCTCGAGGTCCTTGCGCACCAGCGGCTCGCCGCCCGACAGGCCGAGCTGCAGCACCCCGAGCTCGCGGGCCTCGCTGAAGACTCGCTTCCAGTCCTCGGTGCCGATCTCGCTGTCCGCCCGGAGAAGATCCAGCGGGTTGGAGCAGTAGGGGCAATGCAAGGGACAGCGGTGGGTGATCTCCGCAAGCAAAGTCGTGGGGCGCTCAGTGGTCATTGGATCAGCTCTCTCTCCGCCAGATGCGAGAGGTATGCGGTCACGTCGGCGGTCACGTCGGTCTCGTACCGCGCGCTCAGCTCCGCCGCGATCTGGGCGACGCTTCGGCTGCCATCCACCAGCTCCAGGATGGCGCGGCCGGTGTCGTTGAGCAGCACCGCCCCCTCGGGATACAACAGCACCGGCCGTTGCCGCGCCGGGTCGTAATCGAGCCGGGCCAGCCGCCAGAGCCGGGGCACGTTGTCGAGCGAGATCGTCACGCCGCTCATTCCTCGCGGTACGCGTTGTGGATGGTGTCTATCATGGCCCACAGCATCTCGAGCTTGAAGGCCAGCGCCTCGAACACCTTCTGCTGCCGCTCCGGAGTGGTGGCCCAGGTCTTCACGATGCTGAGCCCGTGACTCACGTCCCGAGGTGCCTGGACCAGGCGGCTCTTGAAGTAGTCGAGCGCCTCCGGCGGGATCCAGGGATAGTGCAGCGGAAACGACTGGATCCGCTGCTGATGGATCTTGGGCGCGAACAGCTCGGTCAACGAGGAGGCGACCGCTTCCTGCCATGGCCTGTTCCTGCAGAAGGTCACGTACGACTCGCAGATCAGCCGCACGGCCGGCAGCACGTGCCGCTCGTCCTCCATCTCCTGCCGAGGAACGCCGAGGGCGACGCCCAGTCGCACCCAGAGCTCGATCCCGCCGGTTCCCGGCTCGGTGCCATCGTGGTCGATGATCCGCTGGATCCACTCCCGGCGGACCTGGGGATCGGGACAGTTCGACAGAATGGCCGCGTCCTTCCGGGGCACCACCCGCTGGTACGCCAGGCGGTTCGCCACCCAGCCCTGGAACTGGCGCTGGGTGAGTCGCCCCTCATACATCAGCTGGTGAAACGGGTGCTCGACGTAGTACGAGCCGTTGAACGACCGGAGGGCGTCCTCCAGCTCACCCGGACCGAGCGCCCGCTCCAATCGGGGGAACGGCGGGGCCGGTGGGGTCGCCAGCTTCGAGGCCAGAAGGGTCGCGGTCATCGGGGTGCCGGTCAGAGGGTGAATGCCATGCCGTCGGCCCCAACCCGCCAGCCGCGGCGCTCCACCAGGGCCCGCTCCGGAGAGTCTTCCAGAAGCATGGGATTGGTGTTGTTGATGTGGGTGTACACCCGGTGTCTCGAGGGCAGCGTAGCCAGCCGCTCGAGGCTGCCGTCGGGGCCGGAGACCGGCAGGTGGTCCATCTGCCGCGCGGTCCGCTCGCCTATGCCAAGCTGGATCAGCTCGTCGTCCGTCCAGAAGGTGCCATCGAACAGGACGAGGTCGGTCCCGGCGAGGAGCTCCAGCAGATGGTCGTCCAGACCGCCACAGCCCGGCACGAACGCACAGGAGGCGCCGCTGGCCTGATCGGTCAGCACCAGACCCACGGTATGGCCCGGCAGCTCCTCGCGGGCGAACCGCGGGGGGCCGGCGGGCACCTCGAAGCTGGAAACGGCAATCCCGCTGTCGCGTCCGTCACGATAACACAGGGCCATGGCGCCGTGGGAGGGCAGATCGGTCACGCGCACCTCGGCGAAGGCCCGGGTGACCGGAAGGATGCGTGAATCGGCCTCCAGCACCTGACGGACCGCGTGGGTGGCGCAGACCTGCAGCTGTCTCGCCTCCCGGAGCAGGACGATGCCCAGGGTATGGTCCAGCTCGGCATCGGTCAGGACGATTCCCTCGACGGGTACGTGGCGCACGCCCGCGGGCTGCGTCGGCACACGGCTGAGCTGGGCGTGGACGTCGGGCGAGGCATTCAACAGAAACCAGCGCTCCCCGTCCGAGCTCACCGCGGCCGAGGATTGTGATCGCGGAAGGGCACGCCGGGGGTCAGCCCGCGCCACACGACAGGAGGGGCACCAGCAGTTCCATTGGGGAAAGCCGCCGCCAGCGGCGGTACCGAGGAGGATGACCTGCACCTGAAAACACTGAAGGGCCCGCTTTCGCGAGCCCCTCGAGTCAGTGCTGCGGCTTAGAGCGTCGCGACGTAGGCGGTCACTTCCATCGTGACGGCCACAACTTCAGCTTCGGGCTTGGTCCACTTCATGTTCCATCCTCCGTGGTGTGATGGGTTGGGCCGGGTCGGCCCCGCACTTCGACTGTGGGTGATTCCACCCAGCCGGGCCCTTCACTGACCCGACGACGCCCTCCACTATGCAGTCGCCGTGCCACAATCGGCACGATCCGACGTAGCTGCCCAAGCTGTTGTGCTCTGAAGAATTACCAGATGATATCGAGCCCTTGGCGAACCCGGTGAAGGGTGGCCCGGGCGGGGGCATTACCCCCAGTTGGGTGATCTCACCCACCTCACGAAATCCCATAACCTTGGATTCCGTGCTTCTTCAGACGGTAGCGGAGCGTGTCGCGACTGATGCCCAGGCGTTGCGCCGCCCGCGTCTGATTGCCATCCGCTTCTCGCAGTGCCTGCTCGATCAGCGACTTCTCCCACCCCTCGAGATCCACCCCGGGCGGCGGCAGCACCGGCGAGCCTGTGTTGGGGACCCGCTCCGCCAGTGGTCCCGGCTCCGGCACTACGGGTTCGGCCGCCGGGGTGGACTGGAGCGGGTTTCCCAACGAGAGGTGCTCGACATCGAGCATGGCGGAGCCTCGGCTCCAGAGTACGGCGCGCTCCATCACGTGGCTTAGCTCGCGAACGTTCCCCGGCCAGGGGTACGTCAGCAGCAGTTCCCGAGCCCGTGCGTCGATGGTACGGACCTGCTTGCCGTACTTGGCATTGAAGCGCTTGAGAAAGTGCTCCGCCAGGATCAGGATGTCATTGCCCCGCTCCCGGAGTGGCGGGAGGTGGAGGATGATCACCGCGAGCCGGAAGTAGAGATCACGCCGGAACTGCTCGCGCTGGGCCTCGCGCTCGAGGTCGCGATTGGTGGCGGCCAGAATGCGGACGTCGATCCGGCGATCCCGCACCCCCCCGACTCGGCGGACGGTTCGCTCCTCGACCGCCTTGAGGAGCTTTCCCTGGAGCGCCAGCTCCAGGTCACCCACCTCGTCCAGGAAGAGGAATCCTCCCTCCGCCGCCTCGAACAACCCCATCCTGGATTCCTTGGCGTCGGTGAAGGCCCCGCGCTCATGGCCGAAGAGCTCGGCCTCCATGAGGTTGGCCGGAAGCGCGGTGCAGTTCACCTCGATGAACGGGCGATTGGCCCGCGGGCTCGCTCCGTGAATGGTGTGGGCGATCAGCCCTTTGCCGGTCCCGGTCTCGCCCATGATGAGCACCGGCGGAGTCTCCTGCAGGGCGGCGATCTGCCGAGCCTGTTCCACCACTGCACGGAGCCCGGCGGAATCGCCCACCAGGCCGGCCAGGGGGAGATCGGGCGCGGCGGCACGGCGCCGGTAATACGACAGCTCCTGTTTGATTTGGGAGGTCTCGCGGGCCCGGTCGGCCAGAAGCTTGAGCTCCTCCAGATCCACCGGCTTCTTGAGGTAGTCGAAGGCGCCGAGCTTCACGGCCTCGACCGCGCCCTCGATGGTGCCGTGGGCGGTCATGATGATCACCGGGATCGCGGCGTCGAACTCCCGGATCCGGCGCAGCAGGTCGATGCCGCTCATGCCCGGCAGCCGGACGTCGGTAAAGACCACGTCGGGGCGCAGGGTCTCCAGCAGGGCGAGTGCCTGCTCCGCGTCCCCGGCGACCTCGGCCTCGTACCCCGATTCCGTGAAAAAGCCCTTCACCGCCCGGGCCAGCGTCCGCTCGTCGTCCACGATCAACACGGTCGAGCCGCTCACGACGAATGCCTCGCCGGCAGCCGGATCCGCACCGTGGTCCCCTCACCGATCCGGCTTTCGATCTCCAGGCGTCCGCCGTTCTGCTCGACGTACCGCTTGGCGATCGCCAGCCCCAGGCCGGTGCCCTCCTGGCGCGTGGTGAAGAACGGCTCGCAGACCGAGGCGAGGACCTGTTCGGGAATTCCGGGGCCGGTGTCGCTCACCTCCAGGGTCACCTCGGCGGGACCGACCGCTCCATCCTCGGTCGAGCCGGTGATTCTGAGGTGCCCGCCCGCGGGCATCGCGTCCAGCGCGTTGGAGACCACCTCCACGACCGCCTGCTCCAGTTGCATCGGATCCACCTGTACTTCGGGCAGGTTGGAAGCCATCGCCACCTTCAGCTCGACCCGGTGCTCCCTGAGCGGCTGGGTGAAGGCCGGCAGGAGTCCCTCGACCAGGCGTGGCAGGCTCTCGGACATCGGCCGATAGGGCGCCGGACGGCTGAAGCTCAGGAGGTCTCTGATCCGCCGGTCGAGCCGATCGACTTCCTCGATGATGGCGTCCAGATGCTCGCCGGACGAGGGAGACTCGGGATGGCGGCGCACCAGCTGGGCCGCGGCCCTCAGGCTGCCGAGCGGATTGCGGAGGCCGTGCGCCACGGCCGCGGCCATCTCGCCGATGGAGGCCAGCTTCTCGGACTGCACCAGCTGCGCCCGGGACTGCCGCAGGTTCTCGGTCATACTGGCCAGCGCGCGGGCAAGGTCCCCGATCTCGTCTCGCGAGGTGGCCCTGATCGGATGCTCGAGCTGTCCCGAGCCGACGATGGCCATCGCCCGGGTGAGCTCGCTGACCGGCCGGGCAAGGCTGCGCGAGATCAGCCAGGACGCGAGCAGCCCGAGCGCCAGGGAGAGCACGATGATCGCGAGCAGGCTCCGGGCTTCGGCCCCGAGGATTTCCTGCAACCGGGAGTAGGCCCCCCGCACACTGGACTCGCGGGCCCGGCGGTAGATCTCTCGGTTCATGGCGGTCAGGGCGGGGAGCAGCCGGGTCTTGAGATCGCGCTGCGCCAGGCGGTACGCGGCCTCCCGCTGCCCGGCGTCATCCAGCACGAAGATGCTGTCCGCCACCCGGACGATCTGACGCTGGATTCCGGCGACGCCGTCGGCCAGTTGCATCTCCTCGGGCCGGAGCTCCCTCCGCCAGCGCTGCTGCCAGTAGTCGACCACCTCGCCGGTCAGCTCAAACTCCCGGCGCGCCCCGGGGTCGAGGCCGCTCAGGTAGCGCCAGATGACCTCGCTCTGGTTGAACATCGCGGTCTCCAGCTCCGCGTAGGTGCGGGTGCGCGACATGCTCTCGCCCAGCGCCTGGAGCGCCCGGCGCTCCAGCGCGTTGTTGCGGATGGCCTCCGCTCCGACCAGGAGCGCGGGCAATACCATGAGGGAGAAGCCGAACAGGAGCTTACGCTGGAAGGTCACGCCGGAAAGCTACGCCAATCCGGCGCCCCCACCAGCGGTCGAGTGTGTGAGGCGGCCGCGGCCCTCAGTGGGCCGCGCTGCCGCCGCGGGAACGCCCGGTTCGGAAGAGGAACAGCAGCGGGAGGGCGCAGACGAAGGTGATTCCCATCGTCAGGAAGACCTTTTCGAACGCGATCATGGACGCCTGGGCGTGAAGCACGTTGTCCAGCACCGCGTGCGCCTTCATCTGGGCCTGCGCCAGGGTGCCGCCCTGGGCCAGCATCCGGTCGGTCACCTGCTGCAGCCAGCCGCGGGTCACCGTGTCACCGGAGGAGAGATGCGGCAGCAGCGCCTCCCGGCTCTGCTCGGTGAACCGGGTGAGCAGGGTAGCCGTGACGGCGATCCCGAAACTGCCGCCCAGCTGGCGGGAGAGGTTGAAGAGACCGGTGCCCTGCGCCAGCTGGTTGGGCTTGAGGTCGGCCACGGCGACACCGGTCAAGGGGACAAAGATGAAGCCCAGGCCGACGCCGCGGAGGATCATCGGCCAGAACAGGTCGGAGGTGCCGCTCAGGGTGGTGAGATGGGCGTGCAGCCACATCGACCACATGAAGAGGGAAACGCCCAGGGTGATCAACCCCCGCGCGTCGAACCTGGGCGCGAGCCGTCCCATCGTGGCCATGGTCACGGCCGCCGCGATCGCGCCAGGGAGAATCACCTTCCCGGTATCCCAGGCCGTGTAGCCCCGGAGATTCTGCAGGAAGACCGGCAGCGCGAAGACACTGGCGTACAGCGCGAACCCGAGCATCAAGCCGAAGATCACCCCGGCGGTCAGCTGGCGGTTCTTGAGGATGCGAAGGTCGACGATCGGATTGGGGGTGCGGAGCTCGTGCCAGACGAAGAGCACCAGACCGAGGCCCGCGATGACGCTCTCGACCAGGATCTCGCGGGACTCGAACCAATCCTTCGACTCCCCGCGCTCGAGCAGAATCTGGAGCGCCCCGATGCCCATGATGAGGAAGAGCAGTCCCAGCCAGTCGACGCCGTCGCTCTGCTGCACCGCGTGCGTCGGCTCGGGGACGTTGCGCCAGGTCATGAACCCGGCCAGCAGCCCCAGCGGCACATTGATGTAGAAGATCCACGGCCAGGAGTAGTTGTCGGTGATCCAGCCGCCGAGCGTGGGGCCGAGGGTCGGGCCGACCATGACGCCCATACCGAAGATCGCCATGGCCTTGGCGCGCTCGTGCAGGGGAAAGACGTCGAACAGAATGGCCTGCGCGGTGCTGATGAGGGCGCCGCCGCCGATGCCCTGCACCACCCGCCAGAACACCAGGCTTTCGAGCGACCCGGCGCTGCCGCAGAAGAACGAGGCCGTGGTGAAGAGGAGGATCGAGCCGGTGTAGTAGTTCCGCCGGCCGAACCGGACCGAAAGCCAGCTGGTCAGCGGGAGCACGATGACGTTGGCCACGATGTATCCGGTGCTGACCCAGGCTACCTCGTCGAGGGTCGCGCCGAGGTTCCCCATCATGTGGGGAATCGCCACGTTGACGATGCTGGTATCCACCAGCTCGAGCACGCTCGCCAGGGTCACCGCGAACGCGATGACGTAGCGGGCGCGAAAGACCACGTCACGGCCCAGTGGCCTGGCCGGCGAAGGAAGTGCCAGGGTGCCCATCGCCGGCTCAGTCGGTGGCGATTGTGACGTCGACCGACATGCCCGGCCGCAACGGGTGGGCCGGGTCGCCCGACTGCTCGACCGCGATCCGCACCGGCACGCGCTGCACCACCTTGGTGAAGTTGCCGGTGGCGTTGTCGGGCGGGAGCAGCGCGAAACGTGCCCCGGTCGCCGGGCTCAGGCTCTCGACCTTGCCATGGAAGGTGAGGTCGTCGTACGCGTCCACGGTGAAGTCGACCGGGTCACCGACCCTGACCTTGTCGAGCTGGGTCTCCTTGAGATTGGCGGTGACCCAGATGTCCCTGTCCGGGACGACTGACATCAGGTTCTGCCCCACCTGCACCAGGGCGCCGGGCTCGGCGGTGCGCTTGGCCACCATTCCGTCCACCGGCGCGAGCAGCGCCGTGTAGCTGAGCTGCAGCCGGGCGTTGTCCACCGCGGCCTGGGCGGCCGCCACCCGGGCGTCGGCTCCGCGGACCGCGGCGCCCGAGGCGGTCACCTGGCTCCCGGCGGCGGCGGCCTGCTTCCGGGCGGCCAGGAGGTTGGCGTTCGCGGCATCGTATGCCGCCTGGGCGGCGTCGAGCTGTTGGGCGGAGACGATCTGCTTGGCCGCGAGTCCGCGATACCGCTCCAGGTCGGACGCGGCCTTCCGGAAGTTCGCCTCGGCTGCCGAGACCGCCGCCTGGGCCGACGCCGCCTGTGCCTGGGTGGCCTGGAGCTGTGACTCGGCCTGGCCGGCCCGGCCGCGCAGGCTGACGGAGGTCTGCGCATCGCGCAGCTCCGCCTCCGCCTGCTGCAGCCGCACCCGGACATCGCGATCGTCGAGCACGACCAGGGTATCGCCGGCTTTCACGTGCTGATTCTCCTCCACCAGCACCCGGCCGATGAAGCCCTGGATCCGCGGGCTCACCACCGTGATGTGGCCGTCCACCTGGGCGTTGTCCGTGTTCACGTGGTGGCGGGAGAAGATGTAGCGGCGCACCCCCCAGCCGGCCAGCGTAAGGACCAGCAGGACCGCCACCAGGATCGTCAGGCGGCGGGAGCCGGTCCTGGTCGCCTCGGGCGCGGCGGTCGCGGGGACATCTATTGCGATATCGGTCGACATGTTCGGTCTCGGTTCCTGATCCGCGGTTTACTTCAGTTGATCGATGACGCCCAGCGCGCGGTAGGCGCTCACCCGGGCGGTGCCATAGTTGACCCGAGCCTGGATCAGCGCGTCACGCGCGGCGATCACCGAGCTCTGGGCGTTGGTCGTTTCCACACTGCTGGCGACACCACTCTGAAACCGCTCCTGGGCTTGGGACAGTTCCTGCTCGGCCAGGCGGAGCCGGTCGCCGGCGATGGCGACCTGCTGCTGGGCCGAGGCGAGATCGAGCACCGACTGCCGGGCCTCGGTCTCGATCTGGTTCACCAGATCGTGCTCCCGGAGCTGCTGCACCTCGAGCCGGGCGGATTGCTCCTTCGCGCGACTCTGGCGGCGGAAGCCGTCGAGGATCGGCACGCTGAGCAGCAATTGCACGTTGTAACTCCCGGCCAGGGTGCTGGTCTTCTGGCCAGTCTGCTGATACGAGCCGTTGAGCGACAGACTGGGCAGGTTCTCCTCGCGGATGGCGCTCAGCGAGCTCCGGGCGGCCTTGGTCCGGTTGCGCTCGGCGGCGAGCTCCGCACGGTGTTCCCGGGCGAACGCGGCTGCCGTATCGGGCGCGAGCGGCAGGTCGAGGGCGCCGAGGCCCAGCGAGTCGGCCAGCTGGAGCCGGGTGCCCGAGGAGAGGTCGAGCGTCCGCAGCAGATCGAGCCGGGCGCGGTCGGCCGAGTTGCGCGCGAGCTCGAGCTGGGTCCGCACCGAGGCGAAGCTCACCTCGCTGCGGGTGGCGTCGATAGCGGGACTGACTCCGGCGGAGACCAGTTGACGAGCCTGATCGAGCAGCTGCGCCGCCACCACGCTGTCCGCCTGGCGGGCCCGCACCGTCTCGTCGGCGCTGAGCGCGCGGAGATACGCCAGTCCCGCAGTGGCGCCGGCGATCTCGCCTACCGCCTGGGCGTCGAGCCCGGAGGCGAGAGCCGTATCCCGTGCCGCCCGGAGCCGGGTGATCGTGCTCGCGTCGAAGAGCAGCTGCTCGCCGCGGAGCTGCAGGGTGTAGATGTTGAACGGGTCGGTGACCCCGCTGGCGATCGGGATCCCGAACTGATCCAGGTTGACCGTCTGCCGCAGGTACGACGCGTTGCCGCTGATGTTGGGGAGCAGGTCCGCCCGCCGCTCGGCCACCTTGGCGTTGGCCGCTCGCAGCTCGAGCCGCGCGACGGCGGCGTTGACTCCCTGCTGGCGACCGAGCGAGATGGCCTGCAACAGGGTGAGCGGGCCGCTGGGGGCCACGGGCTGCTGCTGGGCGGCGAGGGGGCCGATGGGGAGCGGCGCGACCAGCATCAGGGCAAGCAGAAGGCGAGGCATGCGGGCGATTCCTCAGATGGCCGCCGGTCGCGCCGGGAGCTGAATCCGGACGGTTGGGCGCGCGAGCACTCCGTTCAGGTACAGATCGATCAGTCCTTCGAGCGCCTGCTCTTCGGTCAGGGCGCCGGGATCGTAGCCGTGGAAGAAGCACTGGACCTGGGCGGTCTGCACCAGGAGAGAGCAGAGCCCCCGGGCGGCGAACCCGTTCGGGACGGCGCGAAACTCGCCGGCCTCGACGCCCCGCCGGATCACGTCCTCGATCAGACGGCGAGCGCGGAGGATCACTTCCTCGAAGTAGAACTTGGCCAGCTCGGGGAAGTTGCTCAGCTCCGCATGGACCAGCCGGCTGATGCGGGCCATCTGATCGTTGCGCATGCGGCGGTACATCCGCCGGATCAGGCTGGCCAGCAACTCGCCGGCGGGACCCTCGTGGCCGCGGACGATCTCCTCCAGCTCGGTGAGGGCCGCGACCACCTTGGCCCGCACCATCGCACGGAACAGTGATTCTTTGGAGTCGAAGTAGAGATAGACTGTGCCCTTGCTCACGCCGGCGATGCGGGCCACGTCCTCCAGCTTGGTCCGGGCGAAGCCGGTTTCCCCGAACACCTGCTGCGCGGCATCGATGATCTCCTCCGGGCGGGCCTCGGGGCGCCGTTGCCAGCGGGGAGTGGTAGTGTCGGCGGGATCGGGAGTAGCCAAGCGGTGCCTCGCTGGTGAAGTAACTAACTGACGGGTCAGTAATATATGACGGCACTCGGCCCCGTCAACCCGGCTCCCGGACTTCTCTTGCTCCCATCTGCGGAAGTTCCTAAGTTGCAGTAACCTACCCGCCGGAGGCCCGCCAATGTCGGACGCATTCCTCAGCTCCGACGACTTCGACGAACAAGCCCATCACCTCTATAATGAAGGCCGCTACGATGAAGCCCTGACGATCCTCAACGAAGGCATCTCGCTCTACCCCCATGCAGTCGAGCTCCACGTCGGAAGGGCCTATGCCCACCTCGCCCGGGAGGAGTACGCCTGGGCCCGGCGGAGCTTCGAGCAGGCCCTGTCCCTCGACCCGGACCATGAGGACGGCCTGGCCGGCCTGGGAGAGACCCTGCTCAAGGTGGGCGACCGCTCCGGCTCCATGCGGGCCTTCGAGCGGATCCTCCAGCTCGGCTTTCAGGACGATCATGAGCTGATGCTCCAGGTCGGCCGCGCCCTGTTCCGTGAAGGGCTGGTGGGTCCGGCCCACCGGTTCTTCGATCTGGCCGCGTCCGCCCACCCCGACTCGCCAGACGCGGCGGCCTGCCTGGGCTATGCCTCGCATCGGCTGGGCAACGACGCGGGCTCGCTCTACTGGCTCAGGCGCGCGCTCGAGATCGACGCCAGCTACGCCGAGGCGCGGATCTACCTGGCGAACCTGCTCTACGATCGCGGGGAGACCGAAGCGGCGCTGCACCAGTTGGAGCGGACCCAGCCCGAGGATCATTTCGACGAGCTGGGCATCTGGCGGAACATCGAGCTCAAGAAGATGATCTACCGGCTGCCCGACGAAGATCCCGAGCTCACCCCGTGGCTGGCCCGTCTGGGCGAGGTGGCGGGCGAGCCCGACGCGATCGACATGCTGCTGGCCGAAGTGGAGGCGCAGCAGCCCGACGGCAGCGTGCGCGACCCGCACCAGCTGGAGCTGTTCGGCACCCTGCTCAGCGAGCTCCACGCGATGCAGAAGCGGCCCGGCCAGGGCGAATCCCACCTGGTCGTGACGCTGGGAGGACAGGCGATCCGGGGGAGCTGGGACGAGATCCTGCTGCAGATGAAGGCCGCGGATCGCGAATGGGCTCACGGATCACTCACCGACTTCATGGCCAGCCTGGCTCGGCGGGGGCAGACCGAGACCGGGGTCGTCATCCCCACCACCGACGCGGAGGCCTTCATTCGTGGTAGCGCCGAAGCCGGCGTGCTGCGAATCGTGATGTAAGGAGCACCCATCGTGTCCTCCGCATCGCCGCTGTGGACCGCCGGCGTCCGCCGCCACGTCTTGCCCAACGGGCTGACGCTCCTGGTCCAAGAGGACCGCTCCGCGCCCGTCGTGGCCGTGGTGACCCACGTCAAGGCGGGATTCTTCGATGAGCCCGACCGCTGGATCGGCATCTCCCACGTGCTGGAGCACATGTTCTTCAAAGGCACCGAGCGCCGGGGCGTCGGTGCCATTGCCCGGGAGACCAAGAGCGCTGGTGGGTATCTCAACGCCAGCACCAGTTACGATCACACCAGCTACTTCGCCGTCCTGCCCGCCCTCGGCCTCGAAGCCGCGCTCGACATTCAGGCCGACGCGCTGCGCCACTCGACCATCGACCCGGGTGAGCTCGCCCGTGAGCTGCAGGTCATCATCCAGGAAGCCAAGCGCAAGCTGGACACGCCGTCCTCGGTCGCCTACGAGACCCTGCACGAGGTGATGTTCGACCGCCACCGCATCCGCCGGTGGCGGATCGGGCACGAGCCGGAGCTGGCGCGGCTCACCCGCGACGACCTGTGGGAGTATTACCAGTCGCGCTACGTGCCCGAGCGGATCATCGTGGCTATCGTGGGCGCGGTGGACCCGGAACGGGCGCTCGGCCTGGCAGAGGCGAAGTATGGGGACTGGGCGGCTCGTCCGGGCGCGGTCGATCGTTCTCCCGAGGAGCCGCCTCGCCGGGAGGTGCGGGCGCGCACGCTCCGGGGCGACGTCACCCAGGCGGAGCTGACGCTCGGCTGGCGCACGGTCCCGCCGCTCCATGCCGATTCCGCCGCCCTCGACATCGCCGCTGGGATCCTGGGCTCCGGCCGGGGGAGCTGGCTGTACCGGCGGCTCCGTGAGCCGGGCATCGTGACCTGGGCCGCCGCCCACAACTATGCGCCGACCGAGGTGGGCGTGTTCAGCGCGTCCGCCGAGCTCGCCCCCGAACGGGTGCCTGCCGCTCTCGACGGCGTCGCCGAGTCGGTCGCACGCCTCGCGATGGCGGGTCCCTCGGACGAGGACCTCGAGCGCGCCCGAACGCTGCTCCGGGCCCGCTGGGCTCGCCGGCTGGAAGCGATGGAAGGCCGCGCCGCGTCCCTGGCCGCCGCAGAGGCGCTGGACGGGTTCGCCTTCCTGGACCGCGAGTACCAGGCGCTCGGTGCGGTGCGGCCGGAGGACGTGCGGCTCGTCGCCGCGCGGTATCTCGACCCGGAGGCGGTGGCCGGCGTGGTCTACCTTCCCGAAGAGGAAGGGAACGCTGTGACGGCGGATGGCCTCGCCCGGCGCTTTGCGGTATCGAGACTCGAGCCTCTACCTGCCGTTCCCGCGACTCTCCCAGAGCGCCGTCCACCCGTGACCGTGCCTGGCCGCAAGGAGGCCGACGTCCTGCACGTGGCTTTGCCTGGCGTGGATCTGCTGGTGCGCCGGAAGCCGGGCGTGCCGCTGGTGACCCTGGGCCTCTACGTCCCTCGAGTGCACCTCGATCCACCCGCCCAGGCCGGCCTCGGCTCTCTGGTGATGCGGAGCTCGGTTCGGGGAGCAGACGGCTTCGACGCTGGAGGGCTGGCTTTCGCCTTCGAGCGACTGGGCGGAAGCCTGAGCCCGGCTGCGGCCTCCGACTGGCTCGGGCTGGGCACCACCGTGCTGGCGGAGAACCTGGCGGAAGCGGCTTGGTTGATCGATCTGGTGTACACCGCGCCGATCCTGTCGGGGACCGACGTGGAGCGGGAGCGGGGGCTGATGATCGCGGAAGCGGAGCAGGTAACCGACGACATGTTCCGGTACCCCTTCCAGCTGGCCTTCGAGATCGCATTCGGGGATCGGGGCTACGGGCTCCCGGTGATGGGGCTACCGCATACCCTGGCGGCCATCGCGCCGGCGGATGTGAGGGCCTGGCACAACCGCTCCCTCCTGACCGTACGGCCGGTCGTAATCGCGGTGGGGGATGTCGAGCCGGACGATGCGGCCGCGAGGCTTTCCGGCGTGTTCCAGCACCACCCAACCCGCCCGCCGCTCGGCCGGCTCCCGGGGATCGACTGGATCGCCGGGGAGACCGGAGGGCCGCCGAGCCGGGTCGTGCGGCGGGACAAGGCACAAGCCGCGCTAGCGATGGGGTTCCCAGGGCCAGCCCGGGGGGATCCCGATCGCGCGGCGGCCCAGGTCTGGGCGGCGGTCGCGAGCGGCCTCGGAGGGAGGCTGTTCGAGTCGCTCCGCGATCGCCGATCGCTGGCCTACACCGTCGTCGCCTCCGCCTGGCAGAAGGCTCGGGCGGGAGCGCTGGTGACCTACATCGCAACGTCACCGGAGCGGGAGGACGAGGCTCGGGAGGCAATGCTGGAGGAGCTCGAGCGCTTCACCCGGGAGCCGGCCAGCGAGCCGGAGCTCAGGCAGGCCGTCAACTATCTGGCAGGCCAGGCCGAGGTGAGCCGGCAGAGCGGAGCTGCGCTCGCGGGTGAGATCCTCGACGCCTGGGTAGCGGGCCGCGGCCTGGGTGAGCTGGTGGATCCGGCGGCAATGTTTCGAAATGTCACCGCCGAGGACGTCCAGGGCGTCGCGGCGCGGTCTCTGGATCTGTCCCGGCGGGTAGAAGGCGTCGTTCGGGGCACCGGAACCAGCCGGCCGACGCTCGCTGCGCTTCAGACCTAGCGGCAGGCGCCATGCTCACCCCATGGCCCTGGAACCGATCTCTGCTGCCATGCCAATGCGCCTTTGCGGTGAATCCCGCACTAGCCCGGCTCCGCCGGCACGCCCAGGCGCCGCGTGATCACCTCCACGCCCTTCCGCACGTCGGCCGGGGCGCGGGCCACGATGTCCACCACGCAGAGTCCCTCCGCGGGCGCGGTGTGGAGCACGATGTGGCCCTCGCGGCAGAGCATCGCGATCACGATCCCGGCGGGACCGTCCCGCACCACCGGCGGCCCCAGCGTCGGCATCCCGACCGCGCCCGCGGCCGCCACGACCATCGCCGAGAGGCCGTGGGCGTCGGCCAGGCGGGCGCCGGGAAGCGAGGTGAGCTCGAGGAGGCGGTGATTAAAGGCGGGCTGCACGCGGGAGTCTCGGCGGTCAGGCGCTAGGGGGAAAGGTGGCCACCGCCTCCCGGTACCCTTCGGGCACTCCCACGTCGAAGAACCGCGCGGGGCTGATCACGCCGGCCAGCGCGTTCCTTCGGGCGAGCCGCTGGAGCAGCGGCACGTCGTCGAGCTCGGCGCCGGATTCCAGCTGGCGGCCGAGCTCTTCGAGCTCCTCGAAGACTGCCGCCGGCAGCGCCATCCGGCCGATCGGAGTGACGGCCGCCTCGAGCCCCGCCGTGTCGAAGCGGCCGGTGCTCTTGTCGGCGATCTCGATCACTCGCAACGAACCATCATCGGCCTGCCGAATCGCCGCCCGGCCGGTGGCGCCCTTGGTTGCGGCGGCCTCCCGCGGAATCTGGGCGAGGAGCACGGTGGCGAGGCCGGACGCGCGATAGGCCTCCGCGACCTGCGCGCTGGGGTTCCCCCCGCTGAAGAGATTATCGGGCAGGAGGGCCAGGAAGGGCGAGCCGGCCAGGTGGTCACGGACGCGGAGCAAGGCGTCGCCCAGCCCGCGGGGGTGGTCCTGCGGTACGAACTCGAGCTCCAGCGGCCCGGGATAGTTCCGCGCGGCGGCCTCGAGCATGGGCTTGTGCGGATTGGTCACGACGACGGCGCGGAGCAGTCCCGCGTCGGCGGCTTCATCAAGGGCCCAGTAGAGGATCGGCTTGAGCCCGACCGGAAGCAGCTCCTTGGGGAACCACCGGGTGATCGGCAGCAGCCGGGTGCCGCGTCCGCCGCAGGGAATGACCGCAGTGTCGAGCATCGGGTGGCGGGGCGGGGAGAGGAGGGCGCACCACGGACCAGAGTATCTTGCACGCCATGCCGTCCGAAGCTAGTCCGCGCCAGAGGGGGGAGCAAGACCGACGCGATTGGACGATCGCCGATCTGCTGACCATGGTCCGGATTCCGCTGGCGGTGGCGTTCCCGCTGGTGTCCAACAGCTGGCGCTTCGTGGTGCTGGCAACGGCGGCGGCCACCGATCTGCTGGATGGGCAACTGGCCCGCCGGTTCGGCAGCTCCCGCTTCGGGGCGGTGATCGATCCGGTGGCCGACAAGCTGTTCATGGCATCGGCGTTCGGGGTCGTGGCGCTGAGCGGGCGGCTGGAGCCCTACGAGATCGTCGGCGTGCTGCTGCGGGACATCGTGGCCAGCATCGCGTTCGTGGTCACCCTGGTGTCCAAGCGTCCCAGAGCGATCCCCGCCCGAGCCGGCGGCAAGGCCGTGACGGTGGCTCAGGTGCTCACGCTGGTGGCGTTCCTGGCGGACTCGCCGCACCTGAGAGAGCTCGCCTGGGCCACGACCGCGGTGGCACTCTACGCGATTTGGGATTACTACCGCGCGGCGGGCACCGCCGGGCAGTCGGTTGGGAGCCGGTGACGGCCGAGACCAAACGCGTGAGTCTCCGCTGGCAGGAGGGGCTGGTGTTCCGCGGCGGCGAGCCGGGCGGACCCGAGGCCACCGTCGACGGCGACAACGCCGTCGCTCCGGGCCCGATGCTGACGCTCCTGCTCGCGGCCGCCGCCTGCACCGGCGCGGACGTGGTGCTCATCCTGGGAAAGATGCGGGTGCGCCCCACGGAGTTCCGACTGGAAGCGAGTGGCGAGCGGCGGGAGGAAGAGCCGCGGCGCTACACCGCGATTCACCTGCAGTATCACCTCGCGGGCGAGGGGCTGGATGAGCCCAAAGCCCTCCGCGCGATCGATCTCTCCATCGAGAAGTACTGTTCGGTCCTGCATTCGCTCGCGCCCGACATCCGGATCACCCGTGGGCTCACCCTGGGCTGACGGCTGGGCGATGGCGCTGCTGCTCGTCGCCCAGCCGCTGGCTGCTCAGCAGGTGCGTGAGATCGGGCTCCAGGCCACCACGACCGCCTCCGACCCCGCGCTGGTGATCGGCGGAGCTTACGCGGCTTTGCGCACCTCGCTTCGGACCCGCGTCTCGGTCGCGGCCGGTGCCGGCGCCAGCGGGGGCGACCTCGCGTGGCGGGGCGAGCTCCTGGCGCATTTTCTCCTCAATCCCGACCGGCAGCGGGGCGCGGCGCTGTACGGGGCGGGCGGCCTCGCGGTGGTGGGAGGTCCGGCGGATGAAGGATATCTGGTCCTCACGCTCGGGCTGGAGGCGGGTCCAGGGAGTCGCT
Source organism: Gemmatimonadales bacterium (assembly GCA_045803515.1). Classification (GTDB taxonomy): domain Bacteria; phylum Gemmatimonadota; class Gemmatimonadetes; order Gemmatimonadales; family GWC2-71-9; genus CAVVWJ01. The sequence continues at coordinate 9,066 of JBJMOX010000341.1, read as the reverse complement.
CCGGATGGTTTCTGGAGGGGGGAATCGGCGGCGGGGTACGCCTGGCCGCGGGATACCGCTGGCGGAAGCGTCCCGCGGGAGCAGCGGGCCTGGAATGACAAACGCCCCGAGGCACTTGGTGCCTCGGGGCGATGATTTCATCCGGATGACTTATGCGGCGCCGGTCTCGACCGTTTCGACCTTCCGCTGGACCGGCTGGCAGAAGCGCTCACCGAGCACGCGCAACCGGCTCAGCTCCTCCTCCGTCAGGTTCTCATACCGGTCTGCCAGGTACAGCATCGTGTCGTCGAACCAGTCCTTCTGGTGCTCCGGGAGCGCGTCTATGACGCCGCAGCGGAGGACATGGCTGAACAACTCGTCTCGGGCCTGCGCGAAGGACACCGCATCAGGGTCTTGCCGGATTTTCTTCTTATTCATTCAGCTTCCTTTTCGGGTACCATACACCGGGCGGATGCCCGGGACTCCGACGCTCAAGTATAGTCGGTTGCACCATTTGGTGCAAACCCGCCGTTTTCCCTGGGACGCGGGCCATTGATTATGTTTATCGGCAGCAAACACATGAACTTGACCGGGGGCGGCGCGACCGTCCTCGAGGTAGCCATGGCAGAGCATGACGAGGTGTACGACGACGCGAGGGCGGATCGCCTCTCCGCGTTGTTGCGCGCCCTGGCGGCGCGGATCCAGGAGCTCGACCGCGCCGGCCAGCTGCTGCGTGGAGGGCCTGAGCTGCTGCGGCTCATGGGCGACGCGCGGAGCGAGCTGTTCCACTACGAGGTGCGGGTCACCTACGATACCCCCGATGTCGCCGAGAGCCGGCGCATCGTGGAGGACGCTCAGCGGCAGGACCCGCTCTTCCCAGACGACCCGGAGGATGACGAGCCATGGCGGCGACGCCCGTCGGAATGAATCGGTTCTACGCCATCCTCGCCGGCGTGGCGGTGCTGGGCCTCGGGGTGCTGGGCTATCTGCTGGCGAAGCCCGCGACGGTGAGCATCCCGGCGAATGTCACGGTGCAGGCGTCCGACACCGCGGGCTTCCACGGCTACGTCAAGGGCTCGGAGAGCGCACCGGTGGAGATCACCGAGTTCGCGGACTATCAATGCCCCTTCTGCCAGACCTTCGCCACCCTGCAGATGCCCACCATCGAGCAGCGGCTGATCGACACCGGCCGGCTCCGCTGGCGCTACCGGGACTTCCCCCTGCAGCAGCATAGCTTTTCCCGGGTGGCGGCCCATTCGGCCGCCTGCGCGGACGAGCAGGGGAAGTACTGGACGCAGCATCAGCGGATCTACGAGGGTCAGGCGGAATGGGCCAGCGCGCGCGATGCGGCCGGGATCTTCCGACGCTATGCCAAGGAGAACGGCCTCGACCTGACCCGCTACGACGGGTGCATGGCGGCCGGGAAATACGCGGGCCGGATCCAGGCGAGCTACGAGGAGGGCGTCCGCCTGGGCGTGAGCTCCACGCCGACACTGCTGGTGGGAGGCCGGCTCTACCAGGGCCGGTTCGATTCCGACGCGATCACCCGGCTGGTCGACTCGCTGGCACCCCACGCCACCCGATGATCCTGCCGGGAAGCCGCCCGCAGGGCAGCCGATGATGGCGACCGCATTCGTGAAAGCGCTGCATGGCCGCCGATCCTGATCGATCGTCCGCGGCCGCTCTCGCCGGAGCGGCCATGGCACCAACCGCACGCCGCTTTCAACATCCGGAGACCCGGCCCCCGACCGGGAAGCGTCTCGCCGTGCTCTCGCTCACGGCGCTGGGCGTGGTCTACGGCGACATCGGCACCAGTCCGCTGTACACCATCGGCCTCTGCTTCGGACCGGAGTACGGTCTGGTTCCCAACCCCGTCAACGTCTACGGCATTCTCTCGCTCATCTTCTGGTCGATCATCCTGGTGGTGGCGATCAAATATCTGGTCTTCATTCTCCGCGCGGACAATCGCGGAGAGGGTGGCGTCCTGGCCATGCTCGCCCTGCTCATGCAAGGCGGCGAGGACCGGATCGGAGGACGCCGGCGGCGGCTGCTCATCCTGCTGGGGGTGTTCGGCACGGCCCTCCTGTTCGGCGACGGCGTGATCACGCCGGCCATGTCCGTTCTGGGCGCGATGGAAGGATTGCAGGTGGCCGCGCCCGAGCTGGCACACTTCATCGTCGTGGCGACGGTGGGCATTCTCTTCCTGCTGTTCATGTTCCAGAAGCTGGGAACGGCGCGGGTGGGCGGGACGTTCGGTCCGATTACCCTCCTGTGGTTCCTCACGATCGGCACGCTGGGCGGGATCGAGATCGTCCGGGCGCCCGAGATCCTGGCCGCGGTCAACCCGGCCTACGCCGTTCACTTCTTCCTGATCCATGGATTCACCGGCTTCGCGGTGTTGGGGGCCGTGTTCCTGGCCGTGACCGGGGCCGAGGCGCTGTACGCGGACATCGGACATTTCGGGACCCGCCCGATCCGGCTGGCCTTCTTCGCCCTGGTGCTGCCCTGCCTGTTGCTCAACTACTTCGGACAGGGAGCGCTGGTGCTGCGCGACCCGGCGGCGATCGTCAATCCGTTCTATCTGCTCGCCCCGCGGTCGCTGCTCTACCCGCTGCTGGTCATCTCGACCCTGGCGGCCATCGTGGCCTCCCAGGCGCTCATCTCCGGGGCCTTCTCCCTGGCGCGGCAGTCGGTGCAGCTGGGATACAGCCCCCGGATGACCATCGTTCACACCTCGGCCCGGGAGGCGGGACAGATCTACGTCCCCGAGATCAACCGCGCCTTGATGATCGGTACGCTACTGATCGTCTTCGGCTTTCAGTCCACCACCGCGCTCGGCGCGGCATACGGGATCGCGGTCACCGGCACGATGTCCATCACCACGCTGCTCTTCGCGGTGATCGCCCGGGCACGCTGGCACTGGCCCCTCTGGCGGGTGGTGGCGCTCGCGGGCTTTTTCTTCAGCTTCGATTTCGCGTTCCTGGGGGCCAATGCGCTCAAGATCGAGCAGGGCGGCTGGGTTCCCCTGGCGGTCGCCGCCTTCGTCGGCGTGCTGATGACGACCTGGAAACGAGGGCGCCAGCGGCTGCTCGAGATCGTGCGGGAGAACACCATTCCCATGGATCTCTTCCTGGCCGACGTGGGACGGTGGAAGCCGCACCGGGTGCCCGGGGCCGCGGTCTTCCTCACCTCCGATGCCAGCGGCGCGCCGCCGGTCCTGCTGCATCACCTCAAGCACAATAAGGTGCTGCACGAGAAGGTGGTGCTGATGTCGATTGCCACCGAAGGGATTCCCCATGTCCCCCCGACTGACCGGGTGGAGTGTCGCGAGCTGGACCAGGGGTTTTATCAGGTGGTGGCGCACTACGGGTTCATGGAAACCCCCGATGTGCCCGCCGTGCTTCAGGCGCTCGGGCGCTCGGACGGCAATCGTCGCCCGGTGGGGATGAAGCTGATGGAAACCACCTTCTACCTGGGACGCGAAACGCTGATCGCCACCAGCGCGTCCAAGCGGCGGGGCCCCCCACCGCCCGACGGGGCGATTCCCACAATGCCCCGGATGGCCTCCTGGCGGAAGAAGCTCTTCATCCTCATGACCCGCAACGCGCGCTCGGCCACGGCCTTCTTCGGGCTGCCTCCCAACCGGGTGGTGGAGCTGGGCGCGCAGATCCAGTTCTAGGGCGCTCCTCCCGGCTTCCTCTTACCAGCCTCGTTCTTTTGCGGTAGAATCTCGCAGAGTACGACGGCGACATGCCTACCCCCGAGGCCGATTACCGGCGCAAGCGATGTGGTAGCAATGGCTTGCGTCTACTGGCACCAGTCTCGCCTTTCTCAGGGGCGCAGCCGCGAAGTGGCCTGCGGCGAGGCGTCAATCCGCCCGATAAGAGCACACCCGGAGCGATCCGGGGCCGCAAAACTAGAGGTCTCACCGGAGGATGGTGAGATAGCTCGGTGCCGAAGGAGGAGTGATGAGGTCCCCGCAGGAGTTGGAACGCGGCCTGGCCGCGCCCGAGAATCTCGGGCTGGAATCGCGCATCGAGATTCGCCAGCGCGCGGTTCAGCTGCTCGAGGAGATGCCGGAAGGCAGTGGCCGACTGGTCATCGATCTCACCGGGACGCGCCAGATCGACTCGGCCGGACTGGGCGCCCTGATGCTGATCCAGCGGCATGCCGCGGAGCGGCGCCAGGCCGTGGTCCTGCGGAACCCCAACGAGGAGATCCGATTCCTCCTGGTGCTCACCAAGCTGTACGATCTCTTTACCCTCGAGCTCGGGCACGAGTGAACCGGCGCCGCGGCTATGCCGCGGCGCCGCCGTGCTATGGACGCCCCCCCCGCAACCGATTAGTGTACGCGCTTGACCAATTATTCCCTCTCCGGCGGCGCCGCAGGGCCGCGGGGTATGTCGTATGACCCAGCCGCAGCGACGCCGGCGCGTCCTGATCGTCGAGGATGAGCCCGCTCTCCGCCTCAGCTACGAGCGGGCATTTCAGCCCAGGTACGATCTGGTGTTCGCGTCCACCGGCGCGGAGGCCATGATCCTGCTGGATGAGCACAAGCCGGATGTGGCGGTGCTCGACATGCGGCTGCCGGACACCGACGGCGTCGAGCTGCTTCGAAGAATCCGAATGGTTCAGCCGAAGTTGCCCGTGATCATCACCACGGCCTACATGAGCATCGAGCCCCAGCTCAAGGTCCTCGATCTTCCCCATTCCGGCTACATCGTCAAACCGTTCCGCCTCGACGAGCTCGGCGCGCGGATCGATGCCCTCCTGTGACGGGGCAGCCGACCCAGCCGCTCCCCTGCTCGAAGCACGCGGCCTGTGCCGCTCGTTCGGGCGGGTGCGGGTCCTCCACGGCATCGACCTGACGCTCGCGCCCGGCGAGGCCCTCGCCGTGGCGGGACCCAACGGCGCCGGGAAAACCACCCTGCTCCGGCTCCTGGCGGGGCTCCTCCGGCCCAGTGCCGGCGGGGTGCGCGTACTGGGCCAGTCGCTGCACGGCGGAGCGGCGGGTGCCCGGCGCGCCATCGGCCTGCTCTCGCATCAGTCGCTGCTCTACGACGACCTCACCCTGGCCGAGAACCTCACCTTCGTCGCCAGACTGTACGGTCTCCCCCAGCCGGCCACCGCCGCGCGCGCGGCACTCGAGGCCGCCGGGTTGGGAGACCGGAGCGAGTGGCTGCCCCGCCGGCTCAGCCGGGGACTGCTCCAGCGCGCGGCGATCGCGCGCGCCCTGCTGCACCGGCCCCGGGCTCTGCTGCTCGACGAGCCGTTCACCGCGCTGGACGCCGTGGCTGCCGCCCGGCTGCGGGAGCTGCTTCGCGAACGATTGACGGAGGGACTCGGCATGGTGATCGTCACTCATCATCTGGCCGAGGTCTGGGAGATCGCCACGCGGGTGGCGGTCATGGTCAACGGCCGATGGGTCTCCGATGAGGCGCGTACCGGCGCGCTGGAGGAGTTTCTGCCGCGCTACCGGAGCTGGATCGATGCCTGAGACCCTGCGCCTGGCGCTGGCCGTCGCCGGGAAGGACATCAGGGCCGAGCTCCGGAGCCGCACGGCCCTGCTCACAGCCGTGGTGTTCGCGGCGCTGGTGCTGGTGGTGTTCAACTTCGCCCGTGACCCGACCGCGCTCTCCGCGGTCGACCTGGCGCCGAGCGTGCTCTGGGTGACCTTCGCGCTCGCCGCGATGGTGGCGCTCAACCGGGCCTTCACCGTCGAGCGGGAACACGGCGCGCTGGATGGCCTGCTGCTCGCCCCGCTGCCTCGGAGCGCGCTCTTCGCGGGAAAGCTGCTGGCCAATCTGGCGTTCGTGGGGACGGTGGAAGCAGTGACGTTGCCCCTCTTCGTCCTCTTTTTCAACGTGGACTTGAGGGCGGCGCTGCCGGGCATCATCGGGGTGACGGCGCTGGCCACCATCGGCTTCGTGTCGGTGGGAACGATCTTCAGCGCCATGGCCGTGCGCACTCGCTTCGCCGAGCTGATGCTGCCGGTGCTGCTCCTGCCGTTCATGGTACCGCCGCTGATCGGTGCCGTGCAGGTGACCGCGCGGCTCCTGGCCGGGCGGCCACTCAGCGAGATGCTCGGCTGGCTTCGCCTGCTCGCCGTCTACGACGTGGTGTTCGTGACGCTCTGCACCATGGTCTTTCCCTCGGTGATGGACGAATGACGCCCACCGAGGCCGCCGCACGGATCGTGACCCGGGGACTCCGCATCAGCCTGACCGCATTGATCGGCCTCGCCGGAGTGTACGTCCTGGCGATCGGCTACACTCCGATCGAGGCGCGGCAGGGTGTGGCCCAGAAGATCTTCTACGTGCACGTGCCGTCGGCCTGGTGCGCGCTGCTCGCGTTCTCGCTGGTGGGGATCGCGAGCGCGCTCTACCTGTGGCTGCAGGATCCGCGGCTGGATCGCTTCGCCGCCGCGTCGGCGGAGGTGGGCGTGGCCTTCGCCGCGGTCATGCTCACCACCGGCCCGATCTGGGCCAAGCCGATCTGGGGGACCTGGTGGACCTGGGACGCCCGGCTCACCCTCACGCTGTTTCTGTTCTTTCTCTTCGTCGGGTATCTGGCGCTGCGTGCCTCGCTGCACGACCCGTCCGAACGGGCGCGCTTCAGCGCGGTGGTCGGCATTCTGGGGATGCTGCTGGTGCCGTTCATCCACCTGAGCGTGTATCTGTTTCGCACGCTGCACCCGCAGCCCATCGTGCTCAAGCCGAGTGCCCCGTCGCTGCCGCCCGAGATGCTGCGCACGCTGCTGGTCTCGACGGTGGTCTTTACCCTGCTGTATATCGGGCTGATGACGATGCGCTACGGACTGGCGGCGGCGGAAGAGGCGAGGGAGGAGATCGGCGATGCTGCCTGAGCCCCCGGCGAACGGCGGCTATATGGTGGCGGCGTACATCGCGGCCCCGGCCATCCTGGGGGGATACCTGCTGAGCTTGTGGCGCCGCGCGAGGAGGGCGCTGGGGCGGGAATGACGGGAAGGTGTGCGGTCATCCCGAGGAGCGCCAGCGACGAGGGATCTTGCCCGGCAAACCCGACCGTCGTAGCCGAGTTCCGATCCTGCCGAGAAGATCCCTCGCTCCGCTCGGGATGACAGCTTCGCCCTGGATGACAGCCCCGCGAACCTTCCCGTCCTTCCCGTCCTTCCCGTCCTTCCCGCCCTTCCCGTCGCTAAGCGCTCCGCCTGGGTAGCAGCAGGTGCTCCCAGAAGAGCGCCGCCAGTACGCCTCCCACGATCGGACCCACCCAATACACCAGGTGCGCGACCCACTGTCCGGAAACCAGGGCCGGGCCGAAGGCGCGCGCCGGGTTCATCGCGGCACCGGTGAGTGGGCCGCCCATGATGATGTCGAACAGCAGCACCAGGCCGACCCCGAAGCCGCCGACCTTGGGTGCGTTGGGGTTGACGCAGGTGCCGAAGACCGCGGAGACCAGGAAAAAGGTGAGCACCGCCTCGATGAGGAGGGCCTGCGACAAGGTGACGTTGCCCGCGATGGACGGCGTGCCCAGCGAGGCGGCCCGCCAGATGGCCGAAGGATAGATCGACCGGATCAGCAGGGAGGCGAGGACCGCTCCCACCAGCTGTGCCACGATGTAGGCGGCGGCGGTACGGACGTTGGTCCGCCGGGCCGACAGCAACCCCAGAGTCACGGCAGGGTTGAGGTGCCCTCCGGAGACGTTCATGGTGGCGGTGATCATCACCGACAGCACCAGCGCGTGGGCGACCGCGACGCCGAGCACGCCATAGTTCGCGTCCGGATAATGCATGCTCAGCACGGCGCCAGTCCCGATAAAGACCAGCCCGAAGGTACCCAACGCTTCTGCGAGGGAGCGTCGAAACAGCGAAGGCATCGGCAATCCTCTGTTGGTGTCGGCTGGCGGCACGGACGGCCGCGAATCTAGGCGTCCGCGCGCCGAAACACCAGCGCCGCATTGATCCCGCCGAACCCGAAGGAATTGCTGAGCAGGAATTCGGGGGTGAGCGCCTGCCCCTCGCCGCTCACGTGGGTGAGATCGCAGGCCGGATCGCGAGTCTCCAGGTTGAGGGTCGGCGGCACCCAGCGCCGCCGCGCCGCGAGGGCGCAGATCGCCGCCTCGATGGCCCCGCTGGCGCCGAGGGCGTGGCCGTAGTACCCTTTGGTCCCGCTCAACGCCACTCGATACGCGTGCTCACCGAACACCTGCTTGATGGACCCAATCTCGGTCGGGTCATTGAGCGGGGTCGAGGAGCCGTGCGCGTTGATGTACCCGATGTCGTGCGGCGCGACGTGGGCCTCGCTCAGGGCTCTCCGGATGGCGCGCGCCGCCTGCGTCCCGTCTGGCCGAGGGGCCGTCATGTGGTGGGCATCGTTGGTGAGGCCGAACCCGCAGACCTCCGCGTAGATCGGTGCCCCGCGCGCCAGCGCCCGGCCCCGCTCCTCCAGCAGCAGCACGGCCGCTCCCTCCGCCATGACGAAGCCGTCCCGCCCCACATCGAAGGGCCGGCTGGCGTGGGCGGGATCGTCGTTCCTGGTGGACATGGCCCGGATGATGGCGAAGGCGCCGAAGCACAAGGGCGCGAGCGGCGCTTCGGCGCCCCCCGCGATCATCACGTCGGCGTCGTCCCGGACGATCGCCCGGAAGCCGTCGCCGATGGCGATGGCGCCCGAGGCGCAGCTCATCCCGTTGGTGGAGTTGGGGCCGGTACAGCCGAACTCGATGGCGATGTTGCAGCTCGCGGCCCCCGCAAACACCGTCAGCGCGAGCGACGGGTCCACCGCGCGGGGACCCTGGGTGAGGAAGTTGTTGTACTGCCGCTCGCCGTGGGCCACGCCGCCGAGCGCCGTGCCCATCATGGCTCCAACCCGGTCGGGGTCCTCCCGGGTGAGGTCGAGCTCGGCGTCGGCCAGGGCCATGCGGGTCGCGGCGATGGTGAACTGGGAGTAGCGGTCCAGCCGGCGCACCCGTCGCTCCTCGATATGGTCGGTCGGGACGAACCCGTCGACCTCCCCGGCGATGCGGGACTTGAACACGGAGGGATCGAACCGGGTGATGCAGCGGACCGCGGAGCGGCCGCCGCGCAGTCCCGCCCAGAGTCCCTCC
>JBJMOX010000340.1:0-3500 GCA_045803515.1 Gemmatimonadales bacterium | reverse complement strand
GAGATGAACTCCCTGCTCGCCACCCGGAAGATCCCGCCGACGGACATGGTCACGGCCGCAGCGGACTTGCGCCGGTCGAGCGATCGGCAGACCTGCGCAGTCTGGGCGAGCTGGGTAGGCCCGGCCAGGCCGCAGTGGTCCTCGTAGCCGAGTCCGACCAGGAAGGCTTCGGCCGTGAGCCCGACCCGTGCGCCCGGGAAGTAGGTGCCGGAAAAGCTCGCGCCCAGCGTGTTTCGTACCGCGCGCCTCAGGGAGAATGTGTCCGCCGGCGGGACGTCCTGCACCGGCTGATTCGGAACCGCCCAGAGTCCCTTCCCCCCGATGTAGGCGCCCGACACGGTGAAGACCAGACGCGCCCGATCGCCGGTACGCTGGGCAGCCGCCGGCACGGATCGGATGCTCAACCCCATGAGCAGGGCCGCGGCAAGCTCTCGGACACGCATCAGCCCCCCAGGGATTGGTGGTCCACCGCCAGACAGCGGTCCATCACGACGGCGACTCCCGCGGCCTCGAGCCGCCGCGCCGACTGGTCGTCCCGCACGCCGACCTGCATCCAGACGAGCTGGGGACGAATGGCGAGAATCGCCTCGACCAGTCCGGAGACGAACTGCGACCGGCGGAAGATGTCCACCACGTCGATCGGTCCGGCCGCGGCCGCCGCGGCGCTGAGATCGGGGTAGACCCGCTCACCCAGAATGGTGCCGCCGCAGGGATTGATCGGGATGACGGTATACCCCGCGCGCTGAAGGTAGGCCGCGACACCATGGCTCGGCCGCTCCGGCCGGGGACTCAGGCCGACTACCGCGATCTGCCGGGCAGTCCGCAGCAGCTCCGCTAGGTGCTCCCAGTCAGGCGGCACCGGAATCCGCGATGCCGGAATCTGCCGCGCCATGACGCTGCGGCGTCGCGCTCACCGCTCTTCCCACCAGCACCATGCCACTCCGCCGCGCGATCTCCACGGCCAGGGTGGAGGGCACCGAAGGCGTCGCGACCCAGTTGATGCCCGCGCGCGACGCCTTGAACGCGAGCTCGGCCGAGATCCGTCCGGTGACCAGGAGGCCCAATCCGGCGATGGGGCGGCCGGCGAGCAGGGCACCCCCGATCGCCTTGTCCACCGCGTTGTGCCGGCCGATATCCTCCGCATGCGCGATGAGGGTCGGCTCGGCCCCGTGGGGCAGCGGCGCGGTCAGCGCGGCGGCATGGATGCCACCGGTATCCTTGTATCTCGTGCCTTGGCCGAAGAGCGCCTTGAAGAGGGCGCGCAGCTGCTCCGACTCGGGCGGCATGCCGCGCGCCGGGCGAACCTCCACGGTGCCAGGTTCCGCCAGGAAAGTGGAGACGGCGCCGCAGCCCGAAGCCAACACAGGCCGCCGTCCTTCGGCCTGCACCGCCGCCACCTTCTCCGGCGGCACCTCCGCCCAGAAGCCGAGATCGGTGGCGCAGGGGCGAAGGTGCACCTGATCGAGCCGGTCGATGTAGCCCTCCCCGTAGAGCCAGCCGATCGCCAGCTCCTCCAGCAGATCCGGGGTGCACATCCAGGTGACCACCGGGCGGCCGTTGACCTCGAGCCAGACCGGGACTTCTTCGACCGCGGCCAGCTCGGACATCCGGCCACCCCGCTTGGCGGGGCGGATCAGCTCAGGGGAGTCCGGTGCAGTCGGCATAGAGCGTCGAGTCCTCCATGATGCGCACGCGCTCCAGCTCGACCCCGGCCGGCAGCCGGGCGGAGATGCGTGGATAGACGTACGTGGCGATGGCCTCGCAGGTCGGGAGCATCCGCCCGTAGGCGAACGCCGGGACGTCCAGGTTGAGGTGTTTCCCCTCGAACTGCCGTACCACCTCGTCCTGGAGCACGCGGTCGAGCAGCGTCAGGTCCAGCACCATGCCGAGCGACTGATGGATCGGGCCGCGCACGGTCACGGCGCAGCGGTAGTCGTGGGCATGGCCCGGGGGGTCGGTGAGCGGGCCGAAGGCCTCGCGGTTCTGAGCCTCGGTCCAGTCGGGCCGGAAGAAGCGGTGCTCGGCGTGGAATCCGACGACGCGAGTCAGAGAGGTGGCCATCGCTCAGGGCGAGAAAGTGTAGCCCAACCCCACCTGGAGCCAGGAGCTCGTCGTCCATTCGCTCAGGTTGCCGTCGGTGATGACCGCGTTCGGGCTGGCCACGGTCCCCGGCTCGAGCGGCGGCTCCTGGGTGAAGCTGATCGGGTACTTCAATTTCCAGAAGGTAGTCCGGGCCTCGCCCCGCAGGTGCAGCCGGTCGGTCAGAAAGATGCGCAGGCCGGCGCTGGGGGCGAAGTAGATCTTGTGACCCAGCGCGAAGCCGCTGGTATCGGCGGCCGTGCCGCTGGGAAAGGTGAGCCCCGCCCCGGCGCCGACGAACGGCGCGAAACGGTGCCAGGTCTTGCCCCCCGTGAGGTTGAGCTGCAGGTCAAGCTCCGCGAATGTCACCGTCTGCTTCACCGGACCGGACAGGCGGTTGGCCAGCTCCACGAAAGGATCGACGATGAGCCGGTCGAAGCTCCCGCGGGCGAACCCCAGGCCGATCTCGATCGCCGACGCGGACCGGATGTCGTACCGGAAGCCATAGAGGGTCCCGCTGTGGGGGGCAATACCGAAGCGGCCGCCATCCCCACTGAAGTACCCCGCCAGTGGGACGAAGGTGTGCCCCTTGCGGATGTCGTGGTAGGGCGAGGCGCCCGGCGGATGTCCCACCTGGGCCCCGGCACCTGCCGGCAGGCCGAGCAGCAGCCAGCCGACCACCATGAGCATGGCAGGCAACGTCCTCGGGAGTCGACGCGTGGGCATGCCGGCACTCGGGTGAAGGTGGGGCCTCGGTTCAGGCTTCACGCAGGTCACGTCCGGTCATCTCGGCCGGCGGCTCGATGCCCAGCAGCTGGAGCACGGTCGGTGCGACGTCCCGGAGGGCTCCTCCGGCGCGAAGCGACCGGGCCTCGGACTGCACCGCGACCAAGGGCACTGGATTGGTGGTGTGCGCGGTGTGGACCCCACCGGTCACCGGGTCGATCATCATCTCGCAGTTTCCGTGATCGGCGGTCACCAGGACGCTGCTGCCCGCCTTCTCCGCACTGGCCAACACCCGCGCGAGACAGCGATCTACCGTTTCCACCGCCCGGATGACGGCGGGGAGCACGCCGGTGTGACCCACCATGTCCGCGTTGGCGTAGTTGCAGAGCAGAAAGTCGTGCTCGCCCGACTCCAGTGTCCGGCAGAGCGCGTCGGTGATCCCGGCCGCACTCATCTCGGGCGCAAGGTCGTAGGTGGCCACCCGTTGCGATGGAATCAGGCAGCGCTCCTCTCCGGCGAAGGGTGGCTCGTGACCCCCGTTGAAGAAGTAGGTGACGTGGGGGTATTTCTCGGTTTCGGCGGTACGGAACTGGGTCCGGCCGCAGCTGGCGAGCACCTCGGCCAGGATCCGGGCCAGGGTGAACGGCGGGAACGCCTGCGGGATTGGAAAGGTCTGGTCGTACTGGGTCATCGTC
>JBJMOX010000038.1:0-14960 GCA_045803515.1 Gemmatimonadales bacterium | reverse complement strand
GTTCACGGGGCCCACAGCGCAGGCGATCATGGTAAAGCGGTTGACCCAGCCGGTCCCGAGTCTGCGCACCGCGCGACCCAACGTATCAGAGGGCGTGGATCAGGCCGTCCATCGGGCGCTGGCCCCGATTGCCGCCGATCGGTTCGCCACGGCAGCCGAGTTCGCCCGGGTGCTGCAGGCCGCGTCCGCCGCCTCAGCCAGCGCGCCCGCGACATTCGCGACCACGATCGCGACCCCTACCGCCTCGGTCGGCTCGCCGCCTGTTCCCGCGCGCCACGTCAGTCGGGCCCGGGTGCCGGTCGCCGCGATCACGCTGGGGCTGGGGTTCCTCATCGGCCTCGGGGTGCTGTTCGCCTGGCGCCGCGCGCACGCGGGCGCCGATGAGGCGGCAGGACCGAAACGGGTCGCCGTGCTGCCGTTCGAGAACCTGGGCGACTCCTCGCAAGCCTACTTCGCCGACGGGGTGGGCGACGAGGTGCGCGGCAAGCTCTCGCAGGTCGCCGGCCTGGCGGTCATCGCCCGCGCCAGCTCGAATGAGTATCGGCACACGACCAAGGCGCCCCAGCAGATCGCCCGCGAGCTGGGGGCCGACTACCTGCTCACGGCAACCGTGCGATGGGAGAGGCACGCGGACGGCACCAGCCGGGTGCGGGTGAGCCCCGAGCTGGTGCGGGTCGAGCCCGGGGCGGCGCCCACTACCCGGTGGCAGCAGCCGTTCGACGCGGCGCTCACCGATGTGTTCCAGGTGCAGGCCGACATTGCGAGCCAGGTGGCGAGTGCGTTGAACGTGGCGCTGGGCGACAGCGTCCGGCGCGAGCTGGCGGCGCAGCCGACCGCGAACCTCGCCGCCTACGATGCCTTCCTGAAGGGTGAGGCCACTTTCCTGGGCGGTGCGACCGGCGATCCGCCCAGCCTCCGGCGGGCCATCGGCTTCTACGAGCAGGCTGTCGCCCTCGACTCGACCTTCGTGGGGGCCTGGGCCCAGCTCGCCCGGGCCCGCGCGCTGCTCTACGCCAACGGCACGCCCGTGCCGCAGTTGGGCCAAGCTGCGAAATTCGCTGCCGAGCGGGCGCGCCACCTCGGCCCGAATCGCCCCGAGAGCTACCTGGCCCTAGGGGAGTATCTCGGCTTGGTCCAGCTCGACAATGCACAGGCCCGTGCCGCGTATGTGGCGGGGCTCAAGCTGGCGCCCAATAACGTGGAGCTACTGGGAGCTGCGGCCGGCGCCGATCGCTTGCTGGGCCACTGGGAGGCTGCGGTGCCACAGCTCCAGCGTGCCGCCGGGCTCGATCCGCGCTCCCCGCGTGCGGCGAACCGTTTGGCATTTACCCTCCAGGTTCTCCGCCGCTATGGGCCGGCCGATTCGGCGGCCGATCAGGCGCTGGCCCTCGGCCCGACCAATCTCTTGGCTCTCGAAACGAAGGCGGAGGTGGCGCTCGGCCGGGGGGATCTCGCGGGTGCCCAGGCAGTCATCCGCGCGGGACTCGGCGTCGTAGATCCCGCCGCGCTGCTGGCGTACTTCGCCGTGTATGACGATCTCTATTGGGTGCTGGACGACGCCCAGCAGCAGCAGCTCCTGGCGCTGCCGCCGAGTGCCTTCGACGATGATCGCGGGGCCTGGGGGATAGTGCGTGCACAGACCCACCACTTGCGGGGCAACCATGCGCTCGCCCGAGCCTACGCCGACTCGGCCCGGCTCGCGCTCGAGGCGCAGCTCCGAGCCGCACCCGACGACGGGCAGCGGCACGCCATACTGGGGCTCGCCCTCGCGTACCTGGGTCGCACCGCCGAGGCGATTCAGGAGGGCGAGCGCGGGGTGGCCCTCGTGCCGATCAGCCGGAATGCCCAACTAGGTCCCTATCTCCAGCACCAGCTCGCTCGGATTTACCTGCTGGCGGGCCAGCCCGAGCGCGCCCTCGATCGGCTCGAGCCGCTGCTGCGGATCCCGTACAACCTCTCGCCCGGCTGGCTTCGGATCGACCCCACCTTCGCACCGCTCCGGGGCAACCCGCGCTTCCAGCGGTTGGTGAGTGGGTCATAGGCGCGATCGTGTCGCGCCAGGATGTCACGAAGGGCGCCGGCCTCCTACGAACCATGGCAACACAGGTGGCAACATCAAACAGGAGAATTGCTGGCGCCGCGCGCGCACTACGGCGCATCGTCCGAGGAAGAGTTACATTTCTCGGGGGAGTCGTCCGCACTCAGAATGCCGGGGTCGCGGGTTCGAGTCCCGCCCCTGCTATCATCCCAAGTCTCGCACTCCTATGGAGATGCGGGGCTTTGTTCATCTAAGTTCGGCAGATTGACTTCATCCCCCAGAACAGAGACGGCCTCCCTGACGAGCGTCCCGCCAGCACTTTCTTCAGCCCTCAGCGATCGGTACCTCGTCGAGCGCGAGCTGGGCCGTGGCGGCATGGCGACCGTGTACCTCGCGACCGACCTCCGCCACCAGCGTCGCGTCGCACTCAAGGTGCTCGACCCGCCGCTCGGCGCGCTGCTGGGCCCGGAGCGCTTTTCGCGCGAGATCAAGACCGCGGCCCAGCTCCAGCATCCCCATATCCTCCCTGTCCACGACTCCGGTGAGTCTGCCGGGCTGCTCTGGTACACCATGCCGTTCGTCGAGGGCGAGTCGCTCCGGGACCTCCTCCGGCGGGACGGCCGACGGCCGCTGGCGGAAGCGGTGCGGCTCGGACGGGAGATCGCCGGAGCCCTGGACTACGCCCACCGGAGAGGCGTGATCCATCGCGATATCAAGCCCGAAAATATTCTGCTCAGCGAGGGACAGGCGCTGGTGGCGGACTTCGGAATTGCCCGCACCACCGTGCCCGGGGGCGAAACTCTGACGCAGACCGGGCTCAGCCTCGGTACTCCAGCCTACATGAGCCCGGAGCAGGCGTTGGGCGATCCCGCGATCGACGGACGCAGCGACCAATACGCGCTCGGCTGTCTGATCTTCGAACTGATCGCGGGGCAGCCGCCTTACACGGGCACCGCCGCCCAGGCGGTGGTAGCGCGGCATCTCAATGAGCCGGTGCTGCCCCTCTCGGGGGTCCGGCCCGAGGTGCCGGCCGGAGTTTCGGCGGCCGTGGCTCGGGCGATGGCGAAGACGCCGGACGAGCGGTTCCCTACCACCGGGGCGTTCGCCGAGGCGCTTGGCGCGGGGCTGGAGGCGGCTCGGTCACCCAAGCGGACTGCGATCGGCGCCTTTCGCCTGACGCCGATCGCACTGGCCACCGCCCTGGCGCTTGCCGTCGCGGTCGGTTTCCTGGCGCGGCGAGGACGAGGCGCCGAGGGCGCGCCGGCCGCGGCCGCTCCGCCGCTGGTTGCGGTGCTGCCGCTGGAAACGATCGGAGGTGACACGACGCAGCGGTACTTCACTGCAGGCATGACCGAGGAGATCGCGGGGCAGCTCTCACGGGTGGGTGGGCTCCGGGTGGTGAGCACCGCAGTGGCCCAGGGCTATGCCGGCACGGCCGACGGGCTACCTCGGATGGCACGGGAGCTGGGCGTCGGCTCCGTGATCGGCGGCAGCGTGCGCCGGGCCGGTGACCAGGTTCGGATCGCGGTGCAGCTCTCGGACACGCGGTCCGGACAGACGCTCTGGTCGGATCAGTACGACCGCCCGCTGGCCATGGTGCTCGAGGTGCAGAGCGAGGTAGCGCGCCAAGTGGCATCGGCGCTCCAGGCGCGCCTGACTCCCGCGGAAGCGGACCGCCTGCGACACCCGGCCGCCGTCAACCCGGAGGCACATGACCTGCTGCTCCGCTCCCAGGCCATGGGCGTGGCGATCCGGGAAGAGAACCAGGCGGGCATGGCCCTGATTCGGCAGGCCTTGGCCCGCGACAGCAGCTACGCGGAGGCCTGGGCCATGCTCGCCCGCCGATACTTCTTCAGCGCGGTGTTCGGCAATCCGGCCTACCTCGACACCGCCACCACTTTGGCGCGCAAGGCGCTCGTGCTCCGGCCCGACCTGGACGAAGCCTACGCCAGCATGGGTGACATCCAGAGTCAGCAAGGCCGTCTCGCACAGGCGGAGGGCTCGTATGCCAAGGCTCTCGCGCTCAACCCGAGCAACGTCAGGTCCCTCGCCGACCTTTCCTTTATGAAGATCATGCTCGGCCGGCAGGACGAGGCGCTCCGCCTCGCGGCGCGGGCGGCCCCTCTCAGCGGCAACGACCCGGTCCTTTACTATCACGTCGGTGCGGCGCTCCTCCGGCTCGAGCGGGACGATGTCACGCAAGCTTGGCTGCTGGCCGGAACACGGCGCTCGAATCCCTCGTTTTCGCGGCTGGAAATTCAGCTCTCCGAGCTCGACTTCCTTCGTGGCCAGCACGCCGAAGCCAAGAACCGGGCCGAGCGCCTTCTCGCGAGGGAGCCAGGGGACGAGGAGGCCGGGGCATGGAGTGCCGAACTGGCCACCCTGCTCGCGGACACCGACGCGCAGCGACGAACCGCTGTTTTCGCCGCGCCCAATCCGACGGCCCGTTCCGGCTGGCTACTCCCCGAGTCGTTCGGCGCCATGATGGGCCTCGCTTGGTACCGCCGCGGCGAACGCGCGCGCGCTGACTCGGTGTGGGACGCGGCGCTCGAGGCCGACCGGCGCGACATCGCCGCCGGCCACGACAACCCCGACCGCTACCTCCAGACCGCCGCGATCCATGCGATCAGGGCTGATACCTCGGCCGCGCTCGATTGGTTGAATCGAGGCTACAAGGCGGGGTGGAACGACGGCCGAGTCCTCGCGTTGGATCCGTTCTTCCGGCCGCTCCGGGACGAGCCGAGGTTCCGGGCGCTGTTGGCGCGGATGCACGCCGACATCGCACGCCAAGCGGACAGCGTGCGCGTCCTGAGCGACTCGCTCGCCCGCGTCAGCCGGCCGACGACTTGATCGTTAAGCGGATTTCTCACGTCGTTCTCGGACGCGAGCTTTGCCGTCCTCATCCAACGGGTCAACGCGCACCCTCGTAGCGCGCGACACCTGGTGCATCTCCAGCGTCCCATTCGACCCGAAGGGGCCGATACATCGCAACGTTGTCGCAGGCTTCGCCCTCGGGGCCGATCATGTACCCCGGGATCACGCCGGCCTCTCGATAGCCGAGCCGCTCATAGAATGCCTCGGCGGGATCGCCACGGCGGGTGTTGAGCACGAGGAGCGAACGGTTGCGCTGCCAGGCGGTGTCGTGAACGGCCTGGAGGAGCCTGCGGCCGATCCCGTGTCCACGCAGCGCCGTCGCGACCATCACCTTGTTCAGCTCCGCCCGGTGCCGCGCGGTGGGCCACGACGGCAGCGCGAGCTGCGCGGTCCCGGCAACCCGGTCGGCCAGCCACGCGATGAAGAGCAGCCGGGTGCCTCCTCGGAGCTCCGGGCCGAGCGACAGCCAGTAGCGTCGGGCCTCCTCGTGTGGCAGCGGCGGCAGGAAGCCGAGCGACGCCCCGCCGTTCACCGACTCGCGCAGCAATTCCACGAGCACCGGCAGGAGATCCTCGAGCTCCGTGGACCCGACCACACTCACTGTCGGCGGCGTCATCGGGCGGCCTCCGCGCGATACCGTACGGGCTCCGGGGCGGCCGGCGCCGGCGTGGGAAATGAGCCGTCCCAGCGCGCCATCACGACGCTTGCGAGACAGTTGCCCACGACGTTGACCGAGGTGCGCGCCATGTCCATCAGGGCGTCCACGCCCAGGATGACGGCAACGCCCTCCAGCGGCAGCCCGAACTGCGTCAGGGTGCCCGAGAGAATCACCAGCGACGCCCGCGGCACCGCGGCGAGCCCTTTGCTGGTGAGCATCAGCGTGAGCATCATCAACACCTGCCGGGACATGGGCATGGCGATGCCGGCCGCCTGCGCCACGAACACACCGGCCAGCGCGAGGTAGAGCGTGGTGCCGTCCATGTTGAACGTGTACCCCGCCGGCAGGACGAACGACACGATTCGCCGGGGTACGCCCAGCCGCTCCATGTTCCGGAGCGCGA
The DNA here is from genome assembly GCA_045803515.1 of Gemmatimonadales bacterium. Taxonomy (GTDB): domain Bacteria; phylum Gemmatimonadota; class Gemmatimonadetes; order Gemmatimonadales; family GWC2-71-9; genus CAVVWJ01. Next base: position 8,987 of record JBJMOX010000038.1, on the reverse strand, counting down.
GGGGCAGCGCGGCCTCCGACGAGGCGGTGGTGAACGCGACCAGCCAGGGCTCCTTGATGGCCGCCCAGAATCGCCGGAGCGGGACCTTCCATGCGAGCGCGATCGGGAGGAGGACCAGCGCGGCGAAGCCAAGCAAGGCTCCGTAGAGCGTCAGCACGAGCGCGCCGAGATGGGCGAGCACGCCGAGCCCGCTCCGGCCCACCGTCACCGCGATCGCGGCACCGATGCCGATCGGTGCGAACTGCATCACGATCGCGACGAAGCGGAACATCACTTCGCTCAGGCTCTCGCAGAGCGTCAGCATGACCGACCTGGCCGCCCCTGGCACCTGCGAGAGCGCGACCCCGAACACGATGGCGAACACGACGATCTGCAGGGACTCGTTTCCGGCAGCGGCTTCGAAGAAGCTCCGCGGCACGCTGTGCTCCAGCACGGTCGCAAAGGTTGGCCGGGTCCGGGCCAGCGCCATGCCGACGCTGCCGGTTCCGATCCCCAGGGTCACCCCGTCGCCCGGCCGCACCAGGTTCACCGCCAGCAGGCCCACCACGAGCGCCAGGGTCGTGACGACCTCGAAATAGAGCAGCGACCGGACGGCAAGCCGGCCGACCCGCTTCATGTCCTCGCCGTGACCGGCGATCCCGACGACCAGCGTCCCAAAGAGCAGCGGCGCGATGAGCGACGCGATCATCCGGAGGAACAGCGTCGAGAGGACCTGCAGGTCGGTCGCGTGGAAGCCGCGGCCCTGCGCCCAGTCGGGAAAGCCGATGCCGACGGCGACGCCGACGAGCATGGCGAGAGCGATGCGCTGGCTGGGCCCGATCCGGGCGCGATGAATGGGTCGACGGGTGGTGGGCATGGGCGACAACATCGCCTCTGGCACCTATTCTTGTCCAATACCTGGTTTCTATGTATCCATATCGATATGGATATCACTGACAAGTTGGGCCTCACCGCCCTCCGCTACTTCGCGATCCTCGCCGAGGAGCTCCACTTCGGGCGGGCGGCCACGCGGCTCGGTATCGCCCAGCCGTTCCTGAGCCAGAAGATTCGGGTCCTGGAAAAGGCCGTGGGGACGCCGCTGTTTCTCCGAACCAGCCGGCACGTCGAGCTGACCGAGGCCGGCGCGGTGTTTCTGGAATCGGTTCGGAGATCGCTCCGCGAGGTCGAGCGTGGCGCGGACCGCGTCGACGGAATCGGGCGCGGGGAGCTGGGAACACTGCAGGTCGGCTACTCGATGATCGGGATGCTGATGGTGGTGCCGGACCTGCTGAAGGTTTTTCGCTCGGCGTACCCCGGGGTGCGTCTGGCGTTGCACGAGATCTCCACCGTTCCCCAGGCCACCCAGCTCCGGGACGGCGATCTCGATGTCGGCTTCCTCAGCCAACCGGTGTCCGACCGGGGGCTTCGCATCCACCGTGAATGGAGCGAGCCGTTCTGCGCGGTGGTGCCGAGCGATCACCCGTTGGCGAAGGCCCGGACGATTCGCCTGCGCGATCTGGCGGCGGGGCCCTTCGTGTCGGTGGTCAGGTGGTCCTCGCCCGACATGTACGATCGGATGATGCGCGACTGTCAGGACGCCGGCGTGACCCTTTCCATCGTGCAGGAGGCCGGATCGTGGCAGGCGGCCGTCAGCCTGGTGGCGGCGGGGATGGGCGTGACGATCGCCCCGGCGTGCGTCAGCCGGCTCCGGTTCCCGCGCGTGAGGTTTCGCGAGCTCGCCGGCACCCCGCCCATGTATGGCCTGGCGTTGTGTACCGCGGAGGCGGTGGTGTCGCCGGCGGTGGAGTCGTTTCTGGAGAGCTGCGGCGCCGGGAGCGCCTCTCGACATGGCCGCGGTCGAGCGTAAGTTCGGTGTCCCCTGGTCGATGTGATTCCCGGCTCTGAGTGAGGTCCACGATCGGACAAAACAATGTGACGAGATTGAGAAGCGAACGAGGGTCATCTATCGCGGCCGCCATACGGGCACTAACTTCGCAGTGCGGTTCCGGCCCCCTCCCCGAACATTGAGGCTGCTATGACACTCGCCCGTCGCGTTCGCGCTTGGCTGCCCCTCATGGTGTGTTTCGCGGCTCTGCTCCCCAACGTGGCGGTCGGCCAGGGAGTCGAGCGACCCAGAGTGCCGCTCCGCAAGGCCCTGGATGAAATCAGAGTGTTACGCGCGGAGTACGCTGAAGCATTCAACAAGCAGGACACGGCGGCGCTGGTGGCCATGTATGCGCCGGACGCCATTCTGATCCGTGGTGACGGCACCATGGTGACCGGCAAGGACGCGATTCAAAAGACCTTTGAGGAAGGCCCATGGGGCAACCTGTCGATCGACTCGGACACGGTCCGGGTCTTTGGCAATACCGCCGTTGATGTCGGCACGGCGCGCACCTCGCGCAAGGGAGGTGGCGAGGACGTCGGCCGGTACCTCGTCGTCCTTCGGCGTGGGCTGCATGCCTGGAGGATCAACAGCCTCGCCTCGGTGCCGGAAACCAGTAAAGCGAATGCCAAGGATTCGACGAGTCACTGATGCTTTCTTAGACTTGGCCACTTGGGCGCTCGCGCTCAAGTGGCTTCGGGTGCCCCGAATGCCGCAGACCGATCCCGCCGACTTCGATGCCGCCCTCCAGCAGGTGCTGGTGCCCGGCGAGTCGGCCGCGCCTCACGACCAGCTCTTTGCCCAGGTGCTGCTGGACCTTCGCCAACGTCTGGCCGACCTCGAGGCGCGGCTGAGGCGGCTCAGGTAGACGCAAAAACGGCCTGGCGGCCAGCCGGACATCTTCCTATTGTGGTGCTCTCCACACCAAAAGCATCGAAATTCAAACACGCGAAGGTCGGCCTTGCCGGGTTGGCGAGTGGAGCGCCATCCGGCCGTGCTCGGCGGCAAAGGAGCAGCCTATGGCCACACCCACCATCACACCCCCTCCCCAACGAACCTCGGGTCGCTTGCCGCCCAGCGCCACCAAGCGTGCCCCAACCCACGGCGGCGGCATCCGCGGCGCGGATACGGTCCCGCGCTCGGTGCAGTTCGAGGGCACGTTCGGACGCATGTTCCGCACCCTGCCCGCCGCCGAACATTCGGAAGACGATTTGAGGACGCTCGCCCGCGCCATGACGGCGGAGCCGGAGGCGCGGAAGAATCCGGATGGATCGTTCGTCAAAGACCCGTCCGGCTTCATCAGCGCCGTGGCAACTCCCGAAGGCCAGGTCGATGACGAGGAGAATTTCGGTATTCCCGCCGGCTACACCTATCTCGGCCAGTTCATCGATCACGACCTGACCTTCGACCCCGCGAGCAGCCTCCAGCGGCAGAACGATCCCGACGCGCTGGTGGACTTCCGCACGCCCCGCTTCGACCTCGACAGCGTGTACGGCCGGGGCCCGGCGGACCAGCCGTACATGTATGATGACGACCAGCGCACCTTCGCCCTGGGGGAGGCGCTCACGGCCGGCACCATCGCGACCGGCGTCCGGGACCTGCCGCGGTTCGGCGCGCGCGCGCTCATCGGCGACAAGCGCAACGACGAGAACGTCATCGTGTCCCAGCTGCAGGGCTTGTTCCTGCGCTTCCACAATGCCGTGGCGGGCAAGTTCCCCGAGGCGTCATTCGAGCAGGTGCAGCGGATCGTCCGCTGGCACTATCAGTGGATCTGCTTGCATGACTTCCTGCGCCGCGTGGCCGGCGAGAAGAACCTGCACGCGGTCCTGCCGCATCTCAAAACCGGCGGCAACATCTACGACCACCCGCCTCAGCTCCATTTCTACCACTACCACAATGACCCGTACATCCCGATCGAATTCACCGTAGCCGCGTATCGTTTCGGGCACTCGATGGTGCGTCCGATCTACCGGCTCAACACCGAGTTGGGCAAGCCGGGCAAGCCGGAAGACGACAAGACCGGGCGCCTGGGCCGCCAGCTCGTCTTCGCGGGCCTGCCGGGGGAAGGTCTCAACGGGTTCCGGAAATTCAACCGGCAATGGGCCATCGACTGGAGCCTGTTCTTCGAGGTCGGCGCGACGCTCTCTCCCGAGAACACGATCAACCGGGGAACCCGTCGGGTTCAGCCTTCATACAAGATCGACACCTCCCTGGTGGATCCGCTGGGATTCCTGCCGGAGTTCTCCGCCGGCGGTCCTGCCGGAAAGCTCACCCCCGACCAGGACGGCCATCCCAGGCCGAAAGGATCACCGGGTGGATTCGAGATCTCCAATCTGGCCCATCGCAACCTGCTGCGAGGGATGCGAATGGGTCTCCCGTCGGGACAGGCCGTCGCCCGCTTCATGGGGCTCACTCCGCTGCCCGACGCGGCGATCAGAATCGGCAAGGCCACCTTCGCGAACGATGGGAACAATCCTTCCATCACCTCGCTGAGCAGCAGCTTCGAGGGGAACGCCCCGCTCTGGTGCTATATCCTCGCCGAGGCGCAACACGGCTGGTCGGAACGAGCCAGGCAGATGGGTGACGAGGACAAGGCCAATGCCGTGCCGGTGCACCTGGGACCGGTGGGCGGGCGCATCGTAACAGAGGTATTCGTCGGGCTGCTGCTTGGCGACCGGCACTCGTTTCTCTCGCAGGCCCCGGCGTGGAAGCCGGACTTTGCCGATCGCAAGACCGGGCGGTTCGAGATGCCCGAGCTGGTCAAAGTGGCGAAGCTGTAAACCGCCGCAAATTGGCTCGGCTCTAACTCTTGACAACCGCTTGATCGGGGATCGCCATCCTGCTCGGAGCAGTCCGAACCCCCGAGCTGCTACTCTGCTCACGAGGCGGCGTGCGGCTCGCGCTCCGATCTCTGGAGGACGCATGAAAAATCGGCTATTGCGGTCAGCCCTCCTGGCCCTGAGCTTTGGGCTCGCCTCCTGCAGAGGGGAGCCTACCCAGCCCAACACGGCCCCGGATCAAACGCCGCCAATGCCGCAGCTCGCTTTGGCGTCCAACACCTGGCTTACCCGGGCCAACATGCCCAGCGACCGCCGCCAGGTCACCGCCGCGATGGTGTTCAATGCGGCGGGCGAGACCATCGTGTACGCCATCGGCGGCAAGACCGTGAACGCCGGCTGGTGCACCGGGACGCTCAGTAAGGTGCAGGCGTACAACGCAAACACGAACACCTGGACAACTCGGGCACCCCTGCCTAGCCCGCTCACCGAGACCAACGGCGCGGGAGTGATCAACGGCAAGATCTACGTCTCCGGCGGCTGCTTCGGGTACAAGGATTATTCCAACGCGCTCTGGATGTATGACCCCGTCGCGAATACCTGGACCGAAAAGCACCCGATGCCCTTCGCATCCTTTGCCGGGACGTCGGGCGTCATCGACAATAAGCTGTATGTAATGGCGAGCTGCCAGGGGCAGGAGGACTGCTATGGCGACGAAGCTCCCTATTGGGGATTCCTGCGCTACGACCCGGCGAGCGATACCTGGACCCGCCTCCGTTCCCCCACCAGCGGCGATGTCTACAGCTATGGGTCCGCCGCGACCATCGGCAAGAAGTTCTACGTGACCGGCGGCTGGTTCAACCGGGGGATGGAGGCGTACGACCCGACGACTGATACGTGGTCCAGCAAGGCGAGCATGGGCTCGCCTCGATACAGCGCCGCGTACACGGCGGTGTCGGCGAAGTTCTACGTCATCGGCGGGGTCCGCACCAACCCCGACGACTCCCGGACCGTGGTCGCGACGACCAGCGTCTATGATCCGGCGACCAATACCTGGAGCCACAAGGCCGAGATGCCGACGGCTCGCTTTCTGATCGCGGCGGCCCGCGTCACCGTCGGCGGCCAGGCGCGGCTGGTAGTCGTGGGCGGGAGTCGGCCCGGCAACACCCTGGAGTTTGTTCCGTAGCGAAGCCGTCACGGTCACCCTTCCCGTGGTGCAATCCGCCTAGATTCCCTGTCCTCTCACCGGCTGCTACCTGGTCGTGGGCGACAGACGTCGTCCTCTCAACGACCGGGCCGCATGGCCGGTGGTCTACGACTACGGACGGAGGGACATCATGGCCACTGGAACCGCACACGACCTCAGAAGCTACATCAATGTCGGTCAGGAAAACTCCACCCCGATCGACCTCTACTACGAGGACCACGGGTCGGGCAAGCCGGTCGTTCTGATTCACGGTTTCCCCCTGAACGGTGCGTCCTGGGAGAAACAGACCCGAGCGCTCCTCGCCGCGGGCCACCGGGTCATCACCTATGACCGCCGCGGATTCGGCCGGTCCAGCCAGCCGGCCATCGGCTACAACTATGACACCTTCACCGAGGACCTGCACAAGCTCCTTACCGAGCTCGACCTGCACGATGTCGCGCTGGCCGGCTTCTCGATGGGTGGCGGAGAGGTGGCCCGCTACCTCGGCACCTACGGCTCGGAGCGCATCAGGAAAGCTGTGTTCATCTCGCCGATCGTTCCGCTGGTGGTCAAGACGGCCGACAACCCCGCCGGAGTCGAGGCCAAGGTCTTCGAGGGAATCGCGGCAGCGGTCGACGCCGACCGGCCGGCGTTCCTCACCGCGTTCTTCAAGGATTTCTACAACCTCGACCTGCTGGGCGGAAAGCTGATCAGCGATCAGGCGGTGCAGAACAGCTGGAACGTCGCGGTTGGTGCCTCCGCCACGGGGACCCACGACTGCGTTGCGACATGGACGACCGACTTCCGTAAGGACGTGACCCGAGTCGACGTGCCCACCCTTATCATCCAGGGGGACGCCGACCGGATTCTTCCCATCGCGGCAACCGGGCTCGCGCTCTCCAAGGCGGTCAAAGGATCGCGCTTCGTCGCCATCGAGGGCGGTCCCCACGGCATCCTCTGGACCCACGGCGACAAGGTGAGCGCCGAGCTCGTGAAGTTCCTCGCGTAGTTACCGGAACCATTTTTTGGAGAAACCACATGGCACGCACCCTCACCCCCCGCCGGGAGCCGCCCGCCGTATCCCGCAGCGCGTCGGAGACACGCTACACTGCCACCCGGCTCTATCCCACCAGGAACGACCTGCCGGAGGCTGCCCGGCGAGAAGCTGTGGGGCTGCTCAATCAGCGGCTGGCCGACAGCATCGACCTGCAGACCCAGTGCAAGCAGGCCCACTGGAACGTGAAAGGCCCCAGCTTCATCGCACTGCACAAGTTGTTCGATGAGATCAACGAGGCGGTGGAGGGCTACGTCGACCTCCTGGCCGAACGGGTGGTCCAGCTCGGCGGCGTCGCCGAGGGCACGGTGGGGGTGGTGCGGGAGCGCTCGGCGCTGCCGGGGTATCCGCTGACCCTCACCAGCGGACCGGAGCACGTGGCGGCGCTGGCGGATGCCTTGGCGGGGTTCGGCCGCACGGTGCGGGTCGGGATCGAGGAGATGAACGCGCTGGAGGACGCCGACAGCGCGGACATCCTGACCGAGATCTCCCGCGGGGTGGATCAATGGCTCTGGTTTGTCGAGGCACACGCGCAGGCCTAGATGGCGACAGCGCAAGGACATAGAATGGCGCACCTCAGATGGTTTCGCAGCTATGGGAGAGGCTCCCGCACGCCCGAGGCCGTAGCGCCGCGTCCATGACCCGCATCACAGCGGCGCTACCGGGACCGGCTTAGGCTACCGCGGTAGAGCGCGGAGCGGACGATAGAACCATCCGCCCCGGCAGCTCCGACAGGGAGATAAAGAGGAAGGGAGGCACGAACCAAGATGGGTATCCACTCTCGCTCCACCCCGCTCATGGCGCTGGTTGGGATCCTCCTGCTGGGCGCCGCACCGGGGCTCCGGGCGCAGCAGACCACCAACGCACCGAAAGACACGAGCGCGATGGCCCAGCCCGACACCGGGGCGTACCAGGGCTATCAGCGGAACGACTCGTCGCAACGGAACGACTCGACGCAGAGCAAGTACAACGGCCCGCCGACCGACACCACGCTCAAGGCGAAGCCGGGCGTTCAGACCGGGCCGACCTCCGGCAAGCCCAACCCGAGTGCGGCGGCTGGAGCCGCCACCTCCGCGGACACCGTAGTCTGTAAGGACGGCTCGAACGCATCGAAGGCCGCGAAGGGCTGCACCAAGCACGGCGGCATCGACTGGGCGGCGACCAGGTCCGCCCTGAAGGCGCGGGGCCAGATGCAAGGCGGGGACACCAGCGCTGCTGCCCCGTCCGACACCAGTAAGAAGAGCGCGGACACCAGCAGCTCGTACCAGAAACCCTAGCCCGGTCGCATCCAACATCAGCGCCGCAGGCTCCTGCTTGCGGCGCTAGTTGTGTCTCCTACCTCTCCAGCAGGTCGCGGAACGACTGCCGGATCACGCCGGCCGCATCCGGATCGCCCTTCACCATGGACGATACGAACTGCTTCGCCTGGTGGAAACTGATGTGCGGCGGGAGCGGCGGGACGTCCGGATCGGTGTAGGCCTCCAGCAGGAATGGCCGATCCGCGGCAAGCGCGGCATCCCATGCCGGGCCGACGTCTTCCGGGCGCTCCACGCGGACGCCATCCAATCCCAGCGAGCGGGCGTACCCCGCGTAGGGGAAATCGGGCAGGTCCTGCGACGCCGCGAACTTGGGATCCCCCTCGAAGACCCGCTGCTCCCAGGTGACCTGATTGAGATCGCGATTGTTGAGCACCATGATCACCAGGCGCGGATCGGACCAGCGCATCCAGTACTTGGCGATGGTGATGAGCTCGTTGATGCCGTTCATCTGCATCGCGCCGTCACCCACGCAGGCGATCACCGGGCGCTCGGGATGGGCGAACTTGGCGGCGATGGCGTAGGGCACCCCGGGGCCCATCGTCGCCAGGTTGCCGGAGAGCGAGGCCATCATCCCCCGCCGCAGCACCAGGTCCCGGGCGAACCAGTCCGCCGCCGATCCCGAGGCGGCGGTGATGATGCAGCGCTCGGGCAGGCGGCGGGACAGTTCCTGGAACACCCATTGTGGGTTGATCGGGTCGGCGGGATTTCTGGCGCGCGCCTCCAGCACCTTCCACCAGTCGGCTACGTTGGACCCGATCTTCTCGCGCCAGCTCCGGTCCTCCTTCCG
>JBJMOX010000339.1:0-3692 GCA_045803515.1 Gemmatimonadales bacterium | reverse complement strand
TCCCAGGCCGTCCAGAACGGGAACGTGAACCTGCCCACCGGCACGCTCTGGGGGACCGACAAGGCCTACTCCGTCGAATCCAACGGGCAGCTCAACAACGCGGCGGATTTCGGCGCGCTCACGGTCACCTACCGCGACGGCGCTCCGGTACGGCTCCGAGATCTCGGCTTGGTCCTGGACAGCGTTCAGGATACCAAGCAGGCGAGCTGGTTCAACGGCGATCGGGCCATCGTACTCGCGATCCAGCGGCAACCCGGCACCAATACCGTGGCGGTGGCCCAGCGGGTGAAGGCGGAGCTGGCCCAGCTCCGGCCCGATCTGCCGGCCTCGGTGGACGTCTCCACGCTGTACGACCGGTCCCAGTCGATCCAGCAGTCGGTGAGCGACGTCAAGTTCACCCTCTTCCTCGCGCTCTGCCTGGTAGTGCTGGTGATCTTCCTCTTTCTACGAAACCTCCGGGCGACGATCATTCCCAGCCTCGCGCTGCCCATGTCGCTGGTGGGCACCTTCGCGGTGATGTACCTGCTGGGCTACAGCCTGGACAACCTCTCGCTGATGGCGCTCACCCTCGCCGTCGGCTTCGTGGTAGACGACGCGATCGTGGTGCTGGAGAACATCGTGCGGCACATCGAGCGGGGGGAAAGCGTCATGGAGGCGGCGCTGTCCGGCAGCCGGGAGATCGGCTTCACCGTCCTCTCGATGACGCTCTCCCTGGTGGCCGTGTTCATTCCGGTGCTCTTTCTCGGCGGGCTCATCGGACGGCTGTTCCAGGAGTTCGCGGTGACTATCGCGGTGGCGATCCTGGTCTCCGGCTTCGTCTCGCTCACCCTCACGCCCATGCTCTGCAGCCGGTGGCTCAGGCGGGAGGAGCCGCACCGGCCGCACGGCCGCCTCTACGAGATGAGCGAGCGGGTCTGGGAGCGGTCGCTCTCCTGGTACGAGCGGAGCCTCGCCTGGGTCATGGACCGGCGCGGTCTGGCGATGGCCTTCAGCGGCCTCATCCTGGTCGGCACCGTGCTGCTGGGCATGGTGGTTCCGAAAGGGTTCATCCCCAGCGAGGACCAGGGGCAGCTGTTCGGGACCACGGAAACGGCCGAAGGCACCAGCTTCGACAACATGGTTCAGCACCAGCGAGCCGCCGCCGCGATCATCAAGGAGGATCCCAACATCGAAGGCTTCATGTCGGCGGTGGGCGGCGGTGGCGGCGGCCGTACTACCAATCAGGGCCGGCTGCTCATCCATCTCAAGCCGCGCGCCCAGCGCTCGCTGGACGCGGATGGGGTGGCCCGGTCACTGACCCAGAAGCTCGCGGCCGTGCCGGGGATGCGGGTTTACCTCACCAACCCGCCGGTGATCAACATCGGCGGCCGGTCCTCCAAGAGCCAGTATCAGTTCACCCTGCAAGGATCGGACATCGGACCGCTGTACCAGGCGGCCAACACGATGGAGCAGAAGCTGCACGAGGTGAAGGGCCTGACCGACATCACCAGCGATCTGCAGATCAAGAACCCCGAAGTGCAGGTGACCATCGCCCGCGATCGCGCCGCCTCGCTCGGCATCGACGTGAACACCATCGAGAGCGCACTGTACAACGCCTACGGGGCCCGGCAGGTGAGCACCATCTTCACCCCGAATGACCAGTACTGGGTGGTCATGGAGCTGCTGCCCCAGTACCAGCGGGACCTCTCGGCGCTCAACCTGCTTCACGTCACCGGGCGGAACGGCGTCGCGGTGCCGTTGGGCAGCCTGGCCCAGGTGACGCCGTCGACCGGCCCGCTGACAGTGAACCACTCGGGGCAGATTCCGTCGGTCACCCTGTCCTTCAACCTGGCCCCGGGCACCTCGCTCGGCACGGCGGTGAACGACGTGGAGCGGCTGGCCCGCCAGTCGCTGCCGGCGAGCATCAGCACCAGCTTCTCGGGGACCGCGCAGGCGTTCCAGGCGGCACAGCAGGGGCTGCTCATCCTGCTGGTGCTCGCGATCGTGGTGATCTACCTGGTGCTGGGGATTCTCTACGAGAGCTTCATCCACCCGCTCACGATCCTCTCGGGGCTTCCCTTCGCGGGATTCGGCGCGCTGCTCGTGCTGGTGATTTTCCAGCTCGACCTGAGCGTCTATGCCTTCGTGGGGATCATCATGCTGATCGGCCTGGTCAAGAAGAACGCGATCATGATGATCGACTTCGCCATCGAGGCGGAGCGCCAGGAGCACAAGAGTGCCCGCGCGGCCATCCTGGAGGCGGCGAGCGTGCGCTTCCGGCCGATCATGATGACCACCTGCGCCGCGCTCATGGGCACGCTGCCCATCGCGCTGGGCGCGGGGGCCGGCGCCGAGTCACGGCGGCCGCTCGGGGTGGCGGTGGTAGGCGGGCTCGCCTTCTCCCAGGTCATCACGCTCTATGTCACGCCGGTGGTGTACACCTACCTCGATGCGTTCCAGTCCTGGCTCAGCGGCCGGAAGACGCGAAGGCAGGAGCCCAGGACGGAGGTCCCGGAAGAGCAGGTGGCGGCCCTGGCGGGCTGAGCGATTTCACCGGTCGCCCGCTTCGCGCAGAATGAGGCTGCAGCAGGTGACGCCGGCCTCCGCCTTGGCCAGCTCCGAGGCGTCCACCGCTCGCACGGCGATGCCGCGGGCCTCGAGCGCGCTCCGGGTCCGGGCAAAGCTCGACGGATAGACCACCGTGCCGCCGATGCGGAGCGCGTTCCCGCCGAATGGCTCGGCGGGATCGACCGCGATGAGATCCATTCCGGGGAACGCCTCGGGTCGCACCCAGTCACCATTGATCAGCAGGGTCCGCTCGGCCACCTCGGTGACCGCGGATTTGAGGTGCAGGGCGCCGGCCACCTCGACCGCGCAGACGTTGTAACCGAACGGCGCGACATGCCGGGCGAGCTGGCGGACGCCTTCCGCGTTGCTGCGGGAGGAACGGCCCACGTAGATCGAGCGCCCGACCCGCAGGACGTCTCCACCGTCGAGCGTGCCTGGCGGATCGATGGTCACCAGCGACCGGTAGGGCCGGAGCGCCTCCGCGACCGCCGCCGTCTCCCGCCGACGCGACACGGCCCCCGGCCGGGCGATCACCGCCAGCTCATCCAGCACCACAGCCGTGTCTTCGATGAACACGCCGTCGGGCAGCTCCGCGCCGCCCGGCAGCCGGCACACGCGGCAGCCGAGATCCGAGAGGCAGCGCTCGTAGCTCGCGTGCTGCCGTACTGCTGTGTCTCGGTCGATCGGCTGCCGGGTCAGATGGGTGAGCTCGCACTCGGCAATGGCCGGACTGACCTCGCGGGTAAAGGCGAGCATCGGTCTGCCGCTCAGCCGCTCACCCGGCGCGGCCGACGCACCAGCTCGCCGCTGCAGTTGGGACAGAGCTGCGCCATGCTCACCGCGCATCCGGGGCAGAAGGTGCACTCGTAGCTGCAGATGAAGGCCAGATCCGCGTGCTCCAGCGATCGCTGGCACTTCTCGCACTGGGTCCGCATCTCCAGGGGCATTGGGGTCTCCGATGTTGGCGGGCTCGTTGTCAGCGGGAAGGACGGGAAGGACGGGAAGGACGGGAAGGTTGCCGAAACACGGCATGGACCGAACGCGCCGGCTGCTCTACTTTCCCGTCCTTCCCGTCCTTCCCGTCCTTCCCGTCCTTCCCGTCCTTCCCGTCCTTCCCGTCCTTCCCGTCCTTCCCGTCCTTCCCG
>JBJMOX010000338.1:0-22374 GCA_045803515.1 Gemmatimonadales bacterium | reverse complement strand
GGCGGCCGTTCACCATGTACAAGTTCCGCACCATGCGGGTGGACGCCGAGCGGCACAGCGGGGCGGTGTGGGCCCAGGAGCGGGATCCCCGGGTGACGGCGATCGGGGGCGTCTTGCGCCAGTACCGGCTGGATGAGCTGCCCCAGCTGCTGAACGTGCTGCGGGGGGAGATGAACATCGTGGGCCCCCGGCCCGAGCGGCCCACCATCTTCGCCGAGCTGCGCAGTCACATCGCCGAGTACCCCCTGCGGCAGCAGGCCAAGCCGGGGATCACCGGGCTGGCCCAGATCAACCACCACTACGACCGCTCGCTGGACGATGTGCGCACCAAGGTGAGCTACGACCTGGAGTACATCCGCCGCCAGAGCCTGCGCGAAGACCTCCGCATCATGCTCAAGACCATCCCCGTCATCCTCCTCCGCCGCGGGGGCTGGTAGGCTCTCCGGCCCCTGGTGCCCTCGGCCACATTCCAGCTCGGCCTATCCGGGAACGGCAATTGCTACTCCTGGCGGAGCCATGCGGGTATTTTTCGGACCCACCTCCTGGAAGCGACATTATTGACATGACCGTACCCGGCACGCCTCCAGCGCCTCCGGCCACGCCATATCTTTCAGTCGTGGCGCCGCTGTTCAACGAGTTCGAGAACGTGAGTCCCCTGGTGGAGTGGATCGTCCAGGCGCTCGAGCGCGAGCCGCGGCCCTACGAGATCATTCTGGTGGACGATGGCAGCCGGGACGCCACCTGGGCCCAGGTGGCGCAGGCGGCGTCGGGGGATCCCCGGGTGCGAGGGCTTCGGCTGGGACGCAACGTGGGTCAGACCGCCGCGATGATGGCGGGTTTCGATCACGCGCGGGGCGAGGTGGTGGTATCGCTCGACGGCGACCTGCAGAACGATCCCCGAGACATCCCGGCGCTCATCGCCAAGCTGGACGAAGGCTACGACCTGGTCTGCGGATGGCGCCAACGGCGCAAGGACAAGCTGCTGCTTCGGAAGGTCCCATCGTGGGTCGCCAATCGGCTCATTCGCCGACTGACCGGCGTGCCCATCACGGACAACGGCTGCTCGCTCAAGGCCTACCGCCGCACCCTGCTGAGCCGCATCTCGCTCTACGCGGAGCAGCACCGCTTCATCCCCGCCCTATCGGCCAGCGTGGGCGCCCGGATTGCCGAGATGCCGGTGCGGCATCATGCCCGGCGCTTCGGCGAGAGCAAATACGGGATCTCCCGCACGGTCAAGGTGCTGGTGGACCTCCTGACGCTCAAGATGATCACCACGTTCCGCTCCCGACCGCTGGTGGGCTTCATCACCGCGTCGCTCCTTCCGCTGGCGGCGGCGCTGGTCTTTGGCGTTCTCTGGCTGGTTGCCCTGACCCAGTTCGGCCCGATGAAATCCAGCGCGATCGTCTTCCCGGGGGCAGCGGCACTCTGGCTCGCGACCGCCCTGTATCTCTTCATGCTCGGGCTGGTGGCCGAGGTGGCGCTTCGCAGCGAGCAGGAAGGTGCCAGAGCCACCCCCACCGCTTGGGAGGTCCGTTGACATGGCGGCCAAGGGAGTTCTGATGGAGCCCGTGCAAGTGCCCACCATCGCGCCCCAGCTCACCGGGACTCGGCTGGTCTCCGTCGTGGTCCCGGTGGTGGAGCGGGCCGACGACCTGGTGGCGCTCTACCGTGAATTCGGGGCCGAGCTGAAAGCGCGGGGCGAGCGGTTCGAGTTCCTCTTCGTCTTCGACGGCGGCTTCGAGCCGAGCCCTGCGCTGCTCGCCCTGAGTCGGGAGATCAGCGACGTTCACCTGCTGCGCTTCGCCCAGCGATTCGGGGAGACGGCGGCGCTGCGGCTGGGGATCGAGCGCAGCCAGGGTGAGATGATCCTGACCCTGCCGGCGTACCTCCAGGTGCGCCCGGAGGGGGTTGGAGCGCTGCTGGATGCAGTCGATGGTGGGGCGGACATGGCGGTGGCCAACCGGTCGCCCCGGATGGACAGCTGGCTGAACCGGATGCAGTCGAGCGCCTTTCACCGGATGCTCGGCGGCCTCTCCGAGCATCGTTTCCACGACATGGCCTGCGGCGCGCGCGCCATGACCCGGCGGGTGGCGGACGCGCTTCCGCTGTATGGCGACATGCACCGATTCATTCCGGCCATCGCGCTGCGGGAAGGCTTGCAGGTCCAAGAAGTGCCGGTTCCCCAGCATCCGAACGACGTGCGGGTGCGGGTATACGGCCCCGGCGTCTATTTCCGCCGCCTGCTCGATATCGCGACCTTCTTCTTCCTTGCCAAGTTCACCGAGAAGCCGCTCCGGTTCTTCGGGCTGGTCGGCTCGGCTTTCCTGGGGGTCGGTGGGCTCGTCTCCCTGATATTGATGGTCGAGCGGCTCGAGGGCACCCCCATCGCAAATCGGCCACTACTGCTGCTGGGTGTGCTCCTGATCGCTCTCGGCGTGCAACTGATCGGGTTGGGGCTGGTCGGAGAGATTATCGTCCACCTTCGCGCACCGCACCGGCGGGCGTACCGGGTCCGCGATCGGGTCTGAGTCCGGGGCCGCAGGTCCCGGGACAGGTGACCCGACTCTCCGGCGGCTCTGGTCGCAAATCACCGCAAGAAGAACGAAATCAGGCGATTCTTGCCGGACGGTGTAAAATTACACCACAGCCTGGCCCGGAGCGGGGCGCGGTCGATCTGCCGCCGCAAGGGCGGGCTGACCCGGAGCACCGCCCGGCGGACGAAGGCCTCCCCGCCCGTTTGAAGATGCCGGGCCTGCCGACATGCCACGAGCGAGGGACCAATGGCGGTGACGCTGACCGATCCCGCGTTCGGCGAACCCACCTGGGGGTTCCGCCGGGACCGCTCCGGAGGCTCCTCACGGAGCTTGGCGGGGTGATGCGCCAGGCCGGGGTGCTCGGTGCCGGGCCGGAGGTCGCCGGGTGAAGATCCTCCTCATCGCTCCCCACCCGTTCTTCCAGGCGCGCGGAACCCCGATCGCTGTTCGGCGGGTCCTGGAATTCCTCAGTGCCCGCGGCCACAAGGTGGATCTCCTGACGTTCCACGAGGGCGCGGACGTCGAGATCCCCAACTGCCGCATCTTCCGCATCGCCCGGGTGCCGGGGATCCGCAACATCCGGCCGGGATTTTCCCTGAAGAAGATCGTGTGCGACCTCTTCATGTTCGCCAGGTGCATGGGGATGATGCGGCGCACCCGCTACGATCTCATCCATGCGGTCGAGGAGGGAGCCTTCATCGCGGCCGTCATGCAGGGTGTGACCGGGGTGCCCTACGTCTACGACATGGACTCCTCGCTCGCCGAGCAGCTGGTCGAGACCTACCCCGAGCTCCAGCTCATCTTCCCGATTCTCCGCCGCCTCGAGGCAGTCGCCGTCCGAAGAAGCCTGGGGGTGCTGACGGTCTGCGCGGCCCTGGAGGACGTTGCGCTGGCTCATGCGCCGGAGAAGCCGGTGGGCCGGGTGGAGGACACCACGCTGCTCACCGGGGCGGCTCCCTTCAGCCACAATGGCGATGCCCGCCTCCCGCGGGGCGCCGACGGTGGCCCGGTGGTGATGTACGTCGGAAACCTGGAGCACTACCAGGGCATCAGCCTGCTGCTGGAGGGTTTCCGCCACACGCTGGCGCGAGTCCCGGCCGCCAGACTGGTGATCGTGGGTGGCCGGGAAGACGATGTCCACCGCTACCAGGACCACGCGGCCTCGCTGGGCATTCTGCCCGCGGTGTTCTTCACCGGTCCCCGTCCGCTGGCGCTTCTGGGCGAGCTCTTCCGTCAGGCCGACGTGCTGGTCTCGCCCCGGCTCAAAGGACTCAACACGCCGATGAAGATCTACTCCTATCTCGACTCTGGAACCGCCGTGCTGGCCACCCGGGTCCGCACCCACACCCAGGTGCTCAACGACGAGAACGCGTACCTGGTCGAGCCCGAGCCGCTGGCCCTTGGCGGCGGGCTCGCCGACCTGTTGGGCGACGCCTCGCTCCGGGAGCGACTCGCCCGTCAGGCCAAGGACTACGTGCAGCGGGAGTTCACGCCGGAGGCGGCCTGGCGCAAGCTGGACACCTTCTATCGACAGATGGAATCCAGGGCGGTCGGGGCCAAGGCGTGAAGCGGCTGTGGTACTCACCAACGCTGCGCTCCACGGTCGTCTATGGCGCGGCGGGGGCGGGGTTCGCGGGAGCGAATCTGATCCTGGCGCGGGTACTGCCGCCGGTGCAGTACGGCATCTTCACGCTGGTCACGGCGTTGGCCAACCTGGCATTCTCTCTGGCACCCATTGGGCTGGATGGGATCGTGCTCCGGCGCCACATGGTCGCGGGCCCTCGGCTCCTGAGCCGGCTCATGCTCGTCACCACCCTGGTGGGGCTGGCGTTCGCCGTGGTCGGCGCGCTGGCCTATCAGCTCACCCCATCTCTCCTGCTCATGCTGGTGGTTTCCACCATCGCCGGTGGGGCCATGGTGGTGGCCAGCGCCCAGTTCCAGAGTGACCAGCGGTTCGGCCTGTCCCTGGCACTGCTCCAGAGTCCGAACGTGGTGCTCCTGCTCGCCGCGGTCGTCGTGGTGGCGGTGCATGGCAGCGATGCGTGGCTCCCGCTGCTGATCGCCACCATAGGGTTCATCGCGGCGGGGCTCTATGGCTGGTGGGTCCTGTTTCGGGAACAGGAGGGGAAGCCGCGGGAGACGCGACCGATCCACTGGGGTGAGGCGTTTGCCTTCGCCGGGCTGCAGGCCTCCGGTCTGCTGCTCATTCAGCTCGATCGCCTGGTGATCCCCAACGTGCTCCCGCTCCAGGATCTCGCGACGTTCGGAGTGCTCGCCGCCATCGCGGGCTCCCTCTTTCGGGTGCTCCAGATGGGCGTGGGATACACCCTCCTGCCCCGTCTCCGGGCGGCGGAGGACGTGCCCGCGCGGCGCCGGCTGATCGCGCACGAGGCACGACTGGTGGGCACGATCGTCCTGCTCGGCTCCGCCGTCATCTGGGTCGTGACCCCACTGATCGAGCGCTGGTTTCTGGTGGGCAAGTACCATCTGGCCGGCTCCCTGGTCCTCGCCTCGATCGTCTCCGGAATTGCCAAGATCCTCAATTCCTTCAGCAAGGCGACCGTCTCGGCGCTGGGCGACGCGCGGGAGCTCACGCTGGTGAACCTCGCGGGCTGGGCCTCGGTGCTGGTGGCGGTGGTGGTGGCTGTCTTCGCCGCGCGCTGGGGCCTGGTCGGGGTGATCTATGGCGTGGGGCTCGGCTGGTTCTTGCGCGCGCTAGCGGCGTTCTATCTGACGATGCGTCATCTCCAACTCCCGGCCCCGGTGCCGGTCACCGCGCCCTGAACCATGGGAGCGGTATACGGGATGCTGGGCGAGGGCGGTCTCGCCGAGGTCCGAGCGATGGGGGAGCGTCTGTCCCACCGAGGACCGCACGCCCAGGCGTGGTCGATTTCCCCGCGGGTTCACCTCGGCGTACGAGGCAGCAGCCAGACGATCGTGGCGCAGGCCGAAGGCCTCCTCGTCTTCGACGGTGCCATCGACAACCGTGCGGCCCTGGCCCGCCGGCTGAGGCGGCCGCGCACGGATGACCTGTCGTCGCCGGACGACGCGGCGCTCTTGCTCGAGCTCTTGTGCTCGCTGGGCACTGACGGCCTTGCCCACGTCGCCGGCCAGTTCGCCCTTGCGTTCTGGCATGCCCCGACCCGACGGCTGATTCTGGCCCGCGACCGGATCGGCTATGCGCCGCTGTACTTCACGATCGACCGCCACCGATTGATCTTCGCCAGCGAATACAAGGCGCTCCTCGCCATCGGCTCGGTCCCCGCACGACCCAACCGCGACGCCCTGCAGACCATCCAGTCCACCAGATGGGTCCAGCCGGGTGCAACCTGCCTCGAGGACGTCTATCCCGTGGCGCCGGGGACCTGGCTCGAGGTGGATCCGGAACGGATGCACACGGCGCGCTACTGGGACATCCCTGTCCGGGTGAGCCACGAAGACGAGGCTCGCCACGCCGCGGCCCTGCGGGAATCGTTCCTGGCCACGCTGCGGCAGCAGACCGAGCCCTACCTGCGAATCGGCGTCTCGCTGAGCGGCGGCCTCGACTCGGCCGTCATGGCCGCGGGAGCGCGGCACGTGGTCGGGACCAAGGAGCTGCACACCTTCAGCGCCGGCTACGGGGAGGACGATCGGGAGCTGGTGAATGCCGCGATGGTCGCACGAGAGCTCGGCACCCGACACCATCCGATCGTCCTGAGCCCTGGCGACCTGCCCGGACTGCTTCCCTGGATGGTGTGGCACCTGGAGGAGCCGATTGGCCGGGAGGACATCGCGTATCTGTTCGTGGCCGCTCGGGAAGCGGCGCGGCACGTGGACCTGGTGCTGGCGGGCTTCGGATTCGACGGGCTGTTCGCGGGACTGCCTCGACACCGGCTGGTGGATCTGGGCATCCGCATTCCACCGCTGCGCGGACTGCTGGAGGAGTTCTACGATTACACCTTTCGAAGCGTCGAGCCCCACTCGCTGGCGGGCCGGGCGCTCCGGGCCGGATACTTCCGGGGACGCGCCTACCCCGCGCCGCGGGTGCTCGGCGCAGCGCCGATGTCCCGGTTCGGCGGCTTCTCCCGGGGTGGAGAGCAGCCGCTCACCGAGTTCCTGCGTCGCGGCTTCATGGTGCTTCCGTACCAGCACCCGATCGAGCGCCTCTACGGCGCGGCGGGTGTGAGAATGAACGCGCATCACACCGACCCCGACTTCCTGGCGACTGCACTGACCATCCCGGACCGTCTCAAGATTCACGGCCGGAGCCAGAAGTACATCCTGCGGAAGTCGTGCGCGGGGTTGCTGCCGCCGTCGATGCTGGCGGTCGGCAAGAGCTTCAACCGCCTCAAGCATGATACCGAGATGAGCGAGGTGCTGGACCGGATGGGGGATGAGCTGCTGGAGCCGTCGGCGGTGCGGCACCGCGGGCTGTTCGATCCGGCGTACGTCGGCCGCCTGAGACGACGCCCGGACCGCAAACCATACACCCAGGAACGGGCCTACCGGCTCTGGTCGCTCCTGCTGGCCGAGATCTGGGCGCGCCTCTATCTCGACCAGCGGGGCGCCCCGCCGACGGTGACTCTTCCACCGATCCGTCGGATGGGCGATGGCTGAGCCGATCGCGGAGTCCGGGCGCTGGCGGGGCCTCCGCTGGTCGAAGGTGCCGGGTGGGGCCTTCGCGCGAAGCGTCGTGACGCTGGCATCGGGCACCGCCGTCGCGCAGCTCCTGCTCGTCCTCGCCCTGCCGGTGCTCACCCGGCTCTATACCCCGGCGGACTACGGCGCGCTCGCGGTCTACTCCTCGACCCTCACGGTGCTGGTGGTGCTCGCGTCGCTGCGCTACGAGGCGGCGATTCCGCTGCCCGAGGATGACGCCGTGGCCGGATCGCTCCTGGCGCTGACATTCGTGATTCTGCTCGCAATGGCCGCGCTGGTCTCGCTCCTGGTGTGGCTGGCCGGGGAGGCGTTCATCACCCGGGCCAACGTGCCGGTGCTCCGGCCCTACCGCTGGCTGATTCCGATCGGCTTTCTGGGAGCGGGGGCCTATCAGGCGTTGTCCTACTGGGCCATCCGCCGGCGGGAGTTCGGCCGCCTCGCGCGCACCAGGCTCAGCCAGGGGGCTGGGCAGGTGCTGGCCCAGGTCGGCTTCGGGCTGGCCGGCGCCGGCGCACCGGGGTTGCTGGTGGGCGACGTGATCGGGCGCGTGGCCGGCGGCGGCGGACTGGCGCTGCTCGCGCTCAGGGAACGCCCGTTCGCGCGGGTCACTCGCGCGAGTCTCATCGCGGCAGCGGGCCGCTACCGCCGCTTTCCCCTGCTCACCACCTGGTCGGGTCTCCTCAACGTCGGGAGCCTGCAGCTCCCCTCCATTCTCTTCTCGGCCGGATTCGGCGCGGCGGCGGCTGGCCTCTACGCGCTCAGCTTCAAGGTGCTCGTGCTCCCGACCATGCTGGTGGGCCAGGCGGTCGGCCAGGTGTTTCTTTCGCGGGCCGCGACGGTCGCGCGGGAACCGGAGCGGCTCCGGACAGTCACGGAGCGGACCGCGCTTGCACTGTTCGGCGGCGGGCTTCCGGTCTTCTGCGTGGTGGCGCTGGCGGGACCGCAGCTGTTCGCGACCGTCATGGGAAGCCGATGGCAGGAGGCAGGACGCTACGCGCAGGTGCTGGCGCCCTGGTTCGCCGTCTGGCTGGTGAGCAACCCGCTCAGCGGTCTGCTCAGCGTGCGTGAGTGGCAGGGTTCGGCGCTGGCCTTCACCGCATGCGAGTTCGCACTCCGACTGGGCGCTCTGCTGATCGGGGTCCACCAGGGCTCCCCGATGCTGGCCGTGGCCCTGCTCTCGGCCGGCGGGTTTCTGATCGCGACGGTCTCGCTCGCGCGGTTCATGCGCGCCGGGCACAGCTCGATCGGCCGGCTGCTCGGGCCGGCCGCGCGGCTCGTCGTGCTGGCCGCGGCATGCCTCTTTCCCGCCGCCTTGGCATTCCGCGCGCATAGCGGGCGGCTGGCGATGATCGCGGCGGCGCTGGCCGTCGTGGCGTACTACGTCGTCGTGCTCCGCTCGGCGGCCGCGTCCCGTATGCTGGGCTTGCCGGGCGACGCGCGCGTCTCCGGTGTCTCGCCGTGAGAATCGTGTATGTCACTGAGCGGCTGCCGTTCGGGAGAGGCGAGACCTTCATCGTCCCCGAGGTCGAGGCCTTGCTGGCGGACGGCCACGAGCTGCTGATCATCCCGCGGCTCGCCATTGATCCGGTGGTGCACGACGACGTCGGCGCGCTCGTGGCCCGCACCCGCCCGCCGCCGCGTGCTGCCAGTATCGCCGTGGCGGTGGCCGCCGCACTGGTCCGCCATCCGGGCCGCACCTTCCACGCGTTCTGGCGTCTCAGGCATACCCGGCCGCGGCGCCGGGCGCTCTTCAACGCCTGGGCGACCGCGCAGGGCATCTGGGCGGCCAGGGTCGCGCGTGCGTGGGGCGCCGACCACATCCACGCGCACTGGGCGCATCTCACGGCGACGCTAGCCATGGGGGCGAGCGTAGCGAGCGGCATCCCGTGGAGCTTCACGGCACACCGCTACGATATCGTCCTCAACAACCTGCTCGCCGAGAAGCTGCGGTCGGCGCGGTTCGGGCGCTTCATCGCCCGGGAGACGCTCGCCCTGGCTCGCCCGCTCGTCCCCCCCGCCGCGCTCGCGCGGGCGACGGTGCTGCACATGGGCGTCCGGCTTCCGCCGGCCCCAAGGGAAGTGCCGCCCCGGGCGACACCGATCGTGCTCTGCCCGGCCAGCTTCCTCCCCGTCAAGGGGCACCGCCACCTGCTCGATGCGGCGGCTCGCCTGGCGGCGCGGACGATCCCATTCGAGCTCTGGCTCGCCGGGGAAGGGCCGGAAGGTGAAGGGATCACGCGCCGCGTCGAGGAGCTCAGGCTGGGCAACCGCGTCCGCGCGTTGGGCATGCTGCCGCACGGCGCGCTGCTCCGGCTTTATCGAGAGGGAGGGGTCGACTGCGTGGTCCTCCCGAGTCTCGATCTGGGCGACGGCCTGCACGAAGGGATCAGCGTGGCGCTGATCGAGGCCATGGCGCACGGCGTGCCGGTCATCGCGACACGCACCGGCGGGCTCCCGGAGCTGCTGGCCGACGGCGCCGGCCTGCTGGTGCCGCCCGCCGACCCCGCCGCGCTGGCCGAGGCGCTGGAGCAGATGCTCGGCTCGCCGGCGCTCCGGACCGAGCTCGCCCGCACCGGCCGGAGACGCATCGAGGAGGAGTTCGACGTGGCGGCCATCGCCGGCGAACTGGTGCGCCGCTTTGCCGGCGAGCCCGCCAGCGAGTCCAAGGGCCCGCGACCGGTACCCGCGGCGGTGTCGGGCCTGGAGCCAGGGTAGGTCGCCATGCGCGACGTGCTCATGGTGACCCGAAACTTCGCTCCGACGAGCCATGTCTCGGTGGAGCGGGCGATCAAGCTGGCGAAATACCTCCCTGAGTTCGGCTGGCGTCCGACCGTCCTCACCGGCGCACGAGCCACCGCGGGACTTCCGGAGGATGCGAGCCTCCTGGCGCAGGTGGCCGGCGTGGAGGTCATCCGCGCCCTGGCACCCGAGTTTTCCATCTTCTACGCGGCCCGCGGAAACGGTCGGGCCGCACCGGCCGCTCAGCGGCGCACCCCCAGGCGGGGCAGCCTGCATCCCAAGGCATGGCTGGTTCCCGACTCGCAGGTGCTCTGGTACCCATTCGCCGTGCGGGCCGCGATGCGCCGGGCCCGCACGGCAGGGTGGGACGCCGTCCTCGCGACCTCGTTTCCTCCGACTGCAATCCTGATCGGCCATGCCGTCGCGTCCCGGCTGCGGATCCCCTACGTCGCCGACTTCCGCGATTCGTGGACCCGGTATCACCATGCGCCGCGCCGCCCGGCGCCGCTCGCCGAGCTCGAGCGCGGGCTGGAGGCCAGAATGATCCGGAGCGCGGCCGCGGTGGTCGCCGTCGACGCACACATCGTGGAGCACGCCTTTGCGCGGATCGCGCCCGCGGAACGTCCCCCCTGTCACGTGATCCAGAACGGGTATGACGAGGACGACTTCCGCGGGGTCCTGCCCGCCGAGCTTCCTTCGTTCTCGATCGTGCACACGGGCCAGCTGCGCCGCTCGCCGCGGCCGCTCTGGGAGGCGCTGTCCCACACCCTCCGTGAGCAGCCGCTGCTGCACGGCCGGCTGCACTTCTGGCAGATCGGGTTCGTGGAGTCGTGCGCGACCTCCGACCTGGAGGCACCGCCGCCTGGCGTGACGGTGCACCAGGTCCCGCCGGTCCCGCAGCGCGAGGCGGTCTCCTACATGCTTGGCGCCGATCTGCTGCTGGTCGAGGAGTTCGAGGCGATCATGCCCTCGAAGACGCTGCAGTACCTGCGGGCCGCCCGGCCTATCCTGGCACTGCTCGATGCCGGTGGGGTGATTCGGGACGTGCTCCGGGCGGCGCCGCGCGCGTACCTGGTTGGGCGCGATGAACCCGGGCGGGCGGGGGCGCTGATCGCCGGGCTGGTTTCGGAGCCGCGTGGCGACCCATCCGCACCAACCGACGCGGTGGCCGCGTACTCGCGGCGGGAGATCGCCCGCCGGTTCGCGGCGGTGCTGGATGATGCGTACGACCGCCCGAAGGGCTCGCATCGGGTCCGTTGAGATTTACCGACTAGCCTTTCGTGCAGTGATAGATCTCCCCCGCCCGGCTGATCCCCATGCGGGCGGCTTCGGCAGCCGGCATCATGTCCGACACCCGGGTGACCTGGACAGCGAACCCGGCATGTCGCAGCCGGTCGACGTAGTCGGGACCGTAGCGCCGGACGTGATCCTTCTGCCCGAAGACCCGCAGGCGATCGGAAGGCCGAACGATCGTCGGATCCTCGAACGTCCGGTCCAGCGTGATGGGCACCAGGAGAATGGCCCAGCCGCTCCGCTTGAGGACCCGGTGGAACTCCCTCATGGCCCGCTGGTCATCCACCACATGCTCCAGGACGTGGCTGCAGTAGATGACGTCGAAGGATTCGTTGGGATGCCGGATCCCGGTGATGTCCATCCGCTCCATCACGTGGGGATCCTGCAGATCAGCGGTCAGGTATCCGGCGCCGAGCCGATCCTGGAGCCGGCGCTCGACGCACTGCTCGGGCGCGACATGCAGCATCCGCTTGGGCCGGCCGTCGAAGAGATCGGTCCGCTGGGCGAGATACAGCCAGATGAACCGGTGTCGCTCCAGCGCGCCGCAGCGGGGGCACTTGGCATCCTGGCGCGCGACGATACCACCCGGACGGAACCTGCGGGAGGGCCAACCGCAGACGGGGCACCAGCGGCCCCGCCCGCGATACCAGAGGCCGAGCCCCAGGTCTCGCGCGCCGCGGAGGGGGAGGAGGACAGCGCGAGGGAGGAGAAAACCGGCCCTCTTCATCAGGTCGCCGAGGAGGACGCTCGGGCGCGTCATCTGGTCTCGACGCGCGGCCGACCGCTGGCGCGCTCGAGCTCGGCCAGAAGGCGGCGGGCGCTGTCCTGCCAGGAGAACCTGCGGGCCCGCGCCAGGCCGAGCTCCCGCAGCCGGACGGCCAAGCCGGGCTCGCGGACCACCCGGAGCATCGCCTCCGCCAGCCCCTCGACATCATCGGGATCCACCACCAGGGCGGCGTCGCCCACCACCTCCGGGCAGGCGGGAGCACTCGACGTGATGACCGGACATCCGCAGGCCATCGCCTCCACCAGGGGAATGCCGAAGCTCTCGTAGTAGGACGGGAAAAGCAGGGCCGCTGCCATGCTGTAGACCGCCGGCATGTCGTCGTGGGCGATGAGACCGGGGATCGCGACGGATTCCGGATCCAGGGCGAAGCGCTCCTTCAGCACCGCCGGGGTGAGCCGATCCTTCACGCCGGCGCCGAGAATGACCATGGGCGGGCAGCCAGGCTCCGCGGCACGGGCCCGGGCATATGCTTCGAGAGTGCCTTCCACATTCTTGCGCGGGCAGAGCGCCTGCCCGGCATACTCGATGCGCGCGTAACCTTTCACCACCATCAGGAAGAACGGCTGGTCGGGCAACCCGTACTGTGTCCGCACCCGGGAGAGAAGGGCAGGATCGGTGATCCGGGTGAACCGCTGGTCCGCGGCGGCATAGACCGTGGCCATCTTCGCCCGGGGAACGCCGGCGACCTGCTCCAGCTCGGCGGCAAGGCTGTCGGAGTTGGTGAGGACCCGTGCCGCCCGCCGGCAGAAGAACGGGATCGTGACCACGTTGTAGAGCCGATTGATGCGGTCGCCGAGCGTCGGATAGTACTGGGGGAAGCTCCAGTACTCGGTTCCCCGCTGCTGAACGACGGTGGGACAGGGAGCGACGGCAGGAATACTGAACTTGTGGTGAAAGAGCACATCGAGACGCTCGCGCCGGGCGGCGGCCGGGACGGCCACCTGATCCCACAGCAGCTTCCCGGGAGCGTGAACCACCACTTCCCGCACGTTGGGCAGGTGCGCGTAGCGGCCACCCTGCCGAGCGCTGGAGAAGAAGAGCACGTACTCGTTGGTGGTGTCGAGGCCGAGGAGAGCGTCCAGCAGCTTCCGGATGTACACGCCCGCGCCGTCGTACTCGTCAATCCCGCGCAGCATGAGCCCGATACGGAGCGGCGCCCGCTCGGCGCTCATCCCGCTTGCCCACTTTTCCGCGACCAGGGGGATGGCGCTGGGACCGACCGGCGTGTGACTGATGGATTCCTCGGGGCTATGAGTCCGCGTCTGGTGACATTAAGCCTTCAGGGCGATCTGGGGCGTGACGGCGGTCACGCCTGCGTTTGCCCTTTGTGATAAAGGACACGGTTAGGCCGACCCTGAAGTCGGTAATCTGCCACCGATCGTGCATAGACCTCTGCGGTCGCCGACAACCCGTCACAGCGGAGCATCACTACGCCCGGCGCCTTGTCTTCTCGAGAGCTCTCTCCCGTACTGGTCACCGGCGCGGCTGGGTTCACCGGCCTGGCCCTCGCGCGTTCACTGGGCACTCGAGGCTATCCCGTCCGGGCATTGGTGCGCGACCGATTACAGGCCGAGGACCTGAAGGCCGCGGGTGCGGAGGTAATTATTGGAGACATCCGTGACCCCAGCATCATAGCGAAGGCGGTGGCGGGCATCCACACGGTGTACCACCTGGCCGCCGTATTCCGCCGAGCCGGAGTTCCCGACTCCGAGTACCGCGAGGTCCATGTGGATGCGACCAAGCGCCTGGTGGAGGAAAGTGCGGCCGCAGGCGTGAACCGATTCCTCCACTGCAGCACGGTGGGCGTGCATGGCGATGTGGATCTGGCGAGTCCAGCGAACGAGGACGCCCCCATGCACCCGGGTGACATCTATCAGGTCACCAAGCTCGAAGGAGAGCAGATGGCCCGGGACACCGCCCAGCGGACCGGGGTTCCTCTCACCGTCGTGCGACCCGGTCCCATCTATGGTCCAGGGGATCGGCGCCTCTTCAAACTGTTCGGCGGCATCGCGCGGCGCCGGTTCCTGCTGCTGGGGAATGGCTCGCCGCACTTCCAGATGGTGTACATCGACGATCTCGTCGAGGGATTCCGTCTGGCGGCCGAAACTCCGGAAGCCGCCGGACGGACGTATATCATCACCGGGGGCCAGGCGCCGACACTCAACGAGCTGGTGAACGAGATCGCCGAGGTTGCCCACGTCCCGCCCCCCCGGTTGAGGCTCCCCGTCTGGCCCTTCACAGTGGCGGCGGCACTCTGCGAGGCGGTGTGCGTGCCGCTGGGCATCGAGCCGCCGATCTTCCGCCGGCGAGTGAGCTTCTTCACCAAGAACCGGTGGTTCGACACCTCGCGGGCACGAGAGGAATTGGGGTTCGTGCCCAGAATCCGGCTGCGGGAGGGAATTCAACGTACCCTGGATTCTTACCGGCAGCTGGGTTGGGTCTGATCGGCCCGCGGCCCAGGAACATCTCCTCACCAGCGCGGTGGACGGCCGCTTGAGATGAGTGGTAGCTTCACCGGCCATATGGACCCGATTCAGGTCACGCAGTGAGCCCCGCCGCCAGACCGACGCCAGGGAGCGCCGCCGAGGATCCGGAAGACGCCGATATCGAGACGTCTTCCGAGGACTACGCCCGCCGGTTCTCCGGCAGCGTGGGCCAGTGGTTCCTCGATCTGCAGGCCGCCACCGCGCTGGACCTGCTCCGGGACCTGCCGAGTGGTGCGTCCGTGCTGGACGTGGGTGGCGGACACGCGCAGCTCACGGACGCACTGCTCGGCGCGGGTTACGACGTGCTGGTGGCCGGGAGTGACCCGTCGTGTGCCGCTCGACTGGCACCCTGGCGGGAGATCCGGCGGCTTCGGTTCGAGGTCGTGGACCTCCGAGCCCTGCCCTATCCCGATCAGGCGTTTGACGCCGTGCTCTGCTTCCGTCTTCTGCCCCACAGCGTGGCGTGGACCAGGCTGGTCGGCGAGCTCTGCCGGGTGGCCCGGCGCGCCGTAGTGGTCGATTACCCCTCTCGCCGGAGCGTGAATCTCATCGCGGACCAGCTATTTGGGCTGAAGCACCGGATCGAGCGGAATACCAGACCCTATGCCGTCTTCCGGCCTGCCGAAGTGCGTGCCGCATTCGCCGCCCGGGGGTTTCAGGTGCGCCGGGAGCAGCCCCAGTTTCTCCTGCCCATGGTGCTCCACCGCTGGATCGGGTCGGCTCGGGTCGCCAAGGTCCTGGAGCTTCCCGGCCGCTGGATCGGCCTGCGCCGGCTGCTGGGATCACCGGTCATCATTCGAGCCGATCGCCTGAGCCCGGCGGATCCGGCTTGATCCTCCGGCCCAGGCGACTGGTCTCCTCGCTGCTCGCAGTCGGCGGTCTGGTCTTCATCCTGGCGGCCACGCTGACCCCGGTCCCATGGCGTGCCGCGTCAGCCGCCGCCACTCCACTCCTCTGCCTGTGGTGCGGCGAGCAGGGATCGGTGGATGTGACCTTGAACGTCCTCCTGTTCATCCCGTTCGCCTTCGGACTCAGGTTGTGGGGCGTTGCGGCCCGGCGGGTCGTCGTGGCCTCGCTCCTGCTCAGCCTGCTCGTGGAATCCCTTCAGTATGCCGTGGTGATCGGGCGGGACAGCAGCCTTAGCGATGTCCTGACCAATACGCTCGGCGGTGCCCTTGGAGCTGTCCTGGCCGGCCATCTGGACGCGCTGGTCCGGCCCTGCCCTCAGACGGCTCGCCGACTCGCGATCGCCTGGACGGCGTTCTGGCTTGGCACGACCGCGGTCGCGGCCCTGGCGCTCCGTCCCTGGGGACCGCACGGACCGTTGCTGACTCAGTGGGCACGCGAGCGGCCGCCGCACCCGCCCTTCGATGGCCGGGTCACCGCCGCGTCGCTCGGGGGCGCACCACTTCCTGAGGGATGGCGTCCTGTGGAAGCCGAGCCGCCCCTGGCGCTGCGTGCCGGGACGGCCCGGCTGCGGGTCTCCGTGATCACCGGCAATCCCGCCGAGGCCTGGCGACCGATCCTCCACCTGTGGCGAGAGAATGACGAAGTGCTGGGGTTCAGCCAATGGGGGCACGCCCTCGTCTTCGAGAGCCCGTCGCGGGCCGTTCCCATGCGGTTCCGTCCGGTGGCCGTCAGCTTGGAGCACGCGTTCCCAACCGACTCCGGCGTGCCGCTCGATCTCACGGCCGAGGTCGAGCGAGAGACCATCCGCCTGGGCTCCTCCTGGAGTGGGGGGCGGAGCCGGGCGCTCACCCTGAGCCCGTCCTTCGGCTGGAGCCTGGTCCTGCCCTTCGACTACGCGCTGGGACCCGAGGTCCATCTGATCACCGCCCTCTGGCTCGCTGGCTTCCTGTTCCCCCTCGGCCGCTGGTGGGGGCGCGCGGGACTCCCTCCGCTCACCGCGATCGGCCTGATCGCGGGAGTCATCGTGGTCGGCCTCGGCGTGCTGCCGCGGCTCGCCGGCTACCCCCCGGTGCACTGGTCCGAATGGATCGCGTCGGCGATGGGCGCGGCGCTCGGGTGGGCTCGCTCAGGGCGCGCGGCTTATCTTTCAGATCGATGCGACTCACCTTCCATCGGCGCATTCTCCTCATCCTGATCCTCTTCGGCGCGGTACCCACCGCCGTGGCGATCGTCGGCTGGGGACTGACCATCCGCTCCACCACTCCCGCCGGTCCTCGCCGGGCGCTCGAGGCTGTCGGCGCGTCGGGGCGAACGCTGCTCCAGACGCTCGACTCGACTCGCCTGCGTCGCCCGGAACGCCGTGCCCTGGCGGACCATGCCAACAAGCTCAACGCCGCGCTGGGCCAGTTTCAGCGGGCCGAAACCTTCAATCGCTATTACTCGGCGGGCCTCGCGCTGGTGGTGCTGCTGGTCGGGGCGGCATTCGTCTACGCCTCCATCCGCCTGGGCGGCCATCTCTCCCGGCAGCTCAGCCGCCCGATCGAGGAGTTGATCGGCTGGACCGGCCACATCCGCCGGATGGAGCCACTGCCGCCCGACCGCCCGCGCCGGGGCGCGCCTGAATTCGCCGCGCTCAGAACCGCGCTCCGCGAGATGGCCGACACCCTGGAGCGCGCACGGGCACAGGAGATCGAGAGCGAGCGACTGCGCGCCTTCCGTGAGACGGCCCGCCGGGTGGCGCACGAGATGCGAAATCCGCTCACCCCGATCCGCCTGGCCGTCTCGCAGCTCTCCCGCACCTCCGCGCCGGAGCAGCGGGAGGCGATCGAGGTGCTGGTGGCGGAATCCGGGCGGCTGGAACAGCTGGCCCGCGAGTTCACCGAGTTCGGCCGCCTGCCGGAGGGGCCCGCGGCACCAGTGGACCTGCCTGAGCTGCTCTCCGAGCTGGCACGCACCAGCCTGCCTCCCGGCATGACGGCTCGCCTGGCGCTGGCCCCTACGACGCCGTCGCTCCTGGGTCACTACGACCCGCTCCGGCGCGCCTTCAGCAACATCCTGCGGAACGCGGCGGAGGCGTGCGACGGGAAGGGCGAGGTCGAGATCTCCTCCGACGAATGGGACGGTGGCGGGGTGCAGGTGGTGATCCGGGACCATGGTCCCGGCATTCCTGCCGGACTGGACGGCCGGATCTTCGACCCGTACTGCACCGGCAAGGATGGCGGCACCGGTCTCGGGCTGGCCCTCGCCAAGCAGACCGTGGAGATGCACGCCGGGACCATCGCGGTGGAACCCACCCCCGGCGGCGGGGCGAGCTTCGTCATCCGGATGCGCGGGCGATGAGCGGAACCGCGGCGCAGGTGCTGCTGGTCGATGACGAGTCCAATATCCGGCGGATGCTCGCGGCGCTCCTGCGCGAGGAGGGCTTCACCGTGGCGGAGGCGCCCAACGGCAACGCGGCCCTGCTGCAGCTCGACGATGTCGATCCCGACGTGATCGTGCTCGACCTGCTGATGCCGCCGGGGCCGGACGGGCTGGAGACCCTGGTCCGGATCCGCGAGCGCGGCCGGGCCACGCCGGTGATCATGATGAGCGGCAAGGCCCAGCTCACCGACGCCGTGCGCGCGGTGAAGCAGGGCGCGTTCCAGTTCCTGGAGAAGCCACTCACCCCGGAATCGGTCCTGGTGACGGTGCGGGCAGCGCTGGAGCTCAATCGCACCCGGGCGGAGAATCGCGCGCTGCACGCGGAGCTGGCGCGCCGGGGAACGCTCGT
This sequence comes from Gemmatimonadales bacterium, assembly GCA_045803515.1. Classification (GTDB taxonomy): domain Bacteria; phylum Gemmatimonadota; class Gemmatimonadetes; order Gemmatimonadales; family GWC2-71-9; genus CAVVWJ01. The sequence continues at coordinate 4,218 of JBJMOX010000338.1, read as the reverse complement.
CGGCGACAGCGCGGCCATGCGCGAGGTGCGGGCCCTCATCGCACGGGTGGCGCCCACCGAGGCCCGGGTCCTGGTCACCGGCGAGTCGGGGACCGGCAAGGAGCTGGTGGCCGCCGCCATTCACACCGCCAGCCGCCGGGCGGGACGGGCATTCGTGACGGTGAACTGCGCTGCGATCCCCCGCGACCTGGTCGAGTCCGAGATGTTCGGGCACGAGCGCGGAGCGTTCACCGGTGCCACCGAGCGGCGGCTCGGCCGGTTCGAGCTGGCCCACGAGGGCACCCTCTTTCTCGACGAGGTCGGAGACCTGAGCGGCGAGGCGCAGGCCAAGCTGCTCCGTACCCTGGAGACCGGCGAGCTGCAGCGCATCGGCGCGGAGCGATCGCTGCGCGTGGATGTACGGATGGTGGCGGCCACCAACCGCCGGCTGGAGGAGGAGGTGCAGGAGGGCCGATTCCGGGAGGACCTGTTCTTCCGGCTGAACGTCTTCCCGCTCCACCTCCCGCCTCTTCGGGAGCGGATGGAGGATCTCCCCGCGCTGGTCACCCATCTGAGCGCGCGGGTGCGGCCCCGCGACACCGCCAGCTTCACGCCGGCCGCGCTCGAGGCGCTGGGCTCGTACAGCTGGCCCGGCAACGTTCGCGAGCTGGCCAATCTGGTCGAGCGGCTGACCATCCTGAGCGGCCCGGTGGTCGACGACGCCGCGGTGCGTCAAGTCCTGCGGGGCGGCGCCGCGGCTCCGGCTCCTCCGCCGGCACTCGGCCGCCCGCTGAACGAAGCGTTGGACGAGTTCGAGCGCAGGCTCATCGGGGCCGCGCTGGCCCAGGCCGAAGGCAACGTCGCCGAAGCAGCCCGAGTGTTGCAGACCGATCGAGCCAATCTCTACCGCCGGATGCGGCGCCTGGGGCTCGACCGGCAGTAGCCCGACCTCCTCTCCCACTCCCGAGACCCGCATGCGCGTGCTCGTCGGCGGCCTCCTCCTCCTGCTCGGCGCGTCCACCCTCCAGGCGCAGGACAGCGTCATCGTCATCGACCCCGATGCCCCGCCCAGCGACTCCGCCGTCGTCCACGGTGGCCCTCCACCGGGGGTAGTGGCCGAGCTGATCGCCTTCTTCAACGACTCCGGAGCCACCCGGATGTCGGGCGAGGTGAGCTTCCCGCCGGGGACCACGTTCGAGGGAAAGCTGGCGCAATACCGGGGATCGCTCCGGATCGCGGGCCGGGTGAATGGTCCCGTCGCCGTGGCGAATGGCACGTTGTATCTGTTGCCCGGCGCCGAGGTGAATGGTGATGTCCTGGTGGTCGGTGGCCGTCTCATTCGCAGCGAGGGTGCCCGCCATGAGGGGCGCGAGCGGGTTTTCTGGGACGCGGCCCCGGTGCTGCGTATGCCCGGCGGGACGCTCGTGCTCAGGGAGCGGCGGCGTCCGCTGGGCGAGCTGGCCGCCGCGAGGACCAGCTTCCAGACCGGAAAGGTGCGGACCACGCTCCTGCTCGCCACCGGTGGCACCTACAACCGGGTCGAGGGCTTGCCCATCATCTTCGGGCCGCAGTTCGAGCTGCGCCCCACCCCGCGGTTGGTCGCCCGCCTGGATGTCCGCGGGATCCTGCGCACCGCCGGGGGTGGCTCGGACCTGACCAGCGATTTCGGGTACACGACCCGTGCCGAGCTGCGGCTGCCCACGGTCGGCATCTCCGGGCGGATGTACAGCGAAGTGGATCCGATCGAGGACCAGCCGCTCGCGGCCAGCGAGAATGGGTGGTCGGCCTTTCTGCTGCAACGGGATTACCGCGACTACTTCGAGAGGATCGGCGGTGGCGGCGCCGTCTGGGCTCAGCCGTGGCGGCCCGTCCGGCTGGAGCTGTCACTCCGCCGGGACCATGAGCGCTCGGTGCGCGCCACCGATCCCTGGTCGCTCCTCAGGAACAGCGACCGCTGGCGCCGCAATCCGCTGATCGACGACGGCCACTACTTCACCACCGGTTTCCAGCTGGACCTCGACACCCGGAACCCCCGGGACCTCCCCAGCACGGGCTGGCTGCTCCGCGCGCGTTTCGAGCATTCGACCAGCGACGACATCGCCCCGGTCACGCTGCCCGAGCAGGTCCGGCCGGCGCCCCCGACTGGAGGCGGGTACAAGTTCGACCGGCTGTCGCTGGATCTGCGCCGATACTCCCGGCTCACGCCGTCCCTCCGGGTAAACACCCGGCTCAAGGCGGACGGCTGGGTGGGCGGCGACCGGCTTCCGGTGCAGCGGCGGCTCTCGCTGGGGGGCCCCGACCTGCTTCCGGGGTACGAGTTCCGGGCCTTCACCTGCGCCCCCCGCGGCTTCAGCGACAGGTCCGATCCCGCGCTCTGCGACAGGATGATCGCCGCCCAAGTGGAGGTGCGGACGCGAATCGGCCTCAACCTGGGCTACCGTCTGCGCGACCGGGAGGGCAGCCCGTCGGGGAGGTTCATCGGCATCGAGGAGGCCGACCTGGTCTTTCTGGCTGACGCGGGCAAGGCCTGGCTCGCGGGGGACGGCCCGGGGCAGGTGCCGGTCAACCGGATTCCTTCCTTCGACGAGTGGAAGCTCGACGTGGGTGTCGGTCTCGATGCGGGGGAGATCGGCGCGTATCTGGCGAAGAGCCTCTCGCAAGGCGAGCCGGTCCGGCTCCTCGTCCGTCTCCAGCGCCGGTTCTAGTGCTCCCGCTCGCCGGACGCTTCCTCCGACGGTTCGCGCCAGAGGTGCGGGCGGCGGTGATGGGCCTGCTTCTCACCCTCGCCGCCGCCGGCCCAGGCCGGTCCCAGACCCCTGGAGCCGTACAGCTCCAGGTGCGCCTGGCGCCAGACTCCGCGTCCAGTGGCGCCCGCGCGCCGATCGTCCGCTCCCAGCATCTCCTGGATGATGGGCGCTGGCTGTCGGCGCTTCGTTCGGGGCTTCCGGTGCGGCTGCATTACCGAGTCGAGGTCTGGCGGTCACGGGAGGGCTGGTTCGACACCTTCGAACGTGAGGCGGAGTGGGACGTCGTGGTCCACCATGAGCCGCTGCTGGACCAGTACACCCTGCTGACCATCGTGGGCAGGCGCGCGCGCGAGCGGCGCTATGCCACCCTGGACGCCTTGAGCGCGGCGCTGGAATTCGCCTATCGGGTCAACGTGCAGCCGGCCCGGCCGGGCCGATACTATTTCGCCGCCTCGCTGCAGATCTCCACCCTCTCGGATTCCGACCTGGACGAGCTGCAGCGCTTCCTGGAGGGGGACGTCGGCGACGTGGCCCACGGGAAGGAGCGGGTGGGCGACGCGCTGGGCCGAGGTGCCACCCGGCTGCTGTTGCGGTTGGCGGGACTGCCGGCGCTCAGGCTGGAGGGACGGAGCGAAGCGTTCGCGGTGCGCTGAGGGTCAGACCGTCCCGCCCAGCGCCCGGAGCGCCTCCTCGCCATAGAAGAGCTTGATGTATTTGGCCTGCGCGGCCGACAGGCGGCGGACCGCCCAGGACAGATGCACGAAGTGCGGCTCTCGCGGGGCGATCAGCGGGTGCATTCCGCATTCTTGCGGCAGGTGGTTTCCCTTGCGGGTGTTGCAGGAGCTGCAGGCGGTCACCACGTTGCTCCACTCGTTGTCGCCGCCTCGCGAGAGCGGAACCAGGTGATCGCGCGTCAGACACTCCCGATGCCGCAACTCGATCTGGCCCCGATGGCAGTACTGGCAGCGATATCCGTCACGGGCGAAGAGGAAGGTGTTGGTGACTTGGCGGCGGAAGCGGCGGGGAACATGGACGAACTTGACGAGCCGGATGATGGCAGGTTTGGGCAGCGTCAGGCGTTCACTTCGGACATAGTCGTTCGCGTCCGACTCGACGATCTCCGCCTTGCCCTCGATCACCAGGCGCAGCGCGCGCCGGACCGGGACCATCGTCAGCGGCTCGAAGGACGCGTTCAACGCGAGACACCGCACGCGACGTCTCCAGAACGAAACGGGTGAAGGATGCACATGTCCCGCCTCGCTCGCCCAACGCTGGACGGGTCCGACGGGAGGGAACCGACTGGGAGATCGGCTGATACCGTCTTCGAATCGTAATGTGCGCCCGCAGCGGGAGCAAGGGAATCGGCGGCGGGACGGGAAGGACGGGAAGGACGGGAAGGACGGGAAGGACGGGAAGGACGGGAAGGACGGGAAGGACGGGAAGGTGGGCTGTCATCCCGAGGCGCGCCAGCGACGAGGGAGCTTGCCCGCGG
>JBJMOX010000337.1:0-7079 GCA_045803515.1 Gemmatimonadales bacterium | reverse complement strand
GCACGTCGGGACCGGCAAGACCGTCACCGCGACGGGGCTCACTCTCACGGGCTCCGACGCGGGGAACTACCTGCTCGCCTCCAGCACGCTCACCACCACGGCCGGCATCACGGTTCGGACCCTCACGGTGACGGCCACAGCACAGAACAAGGTCTACGACGGCACCACGGCCGCGGACGTGACACTGGATGATGACCGGGTCACCGGTGACGCGGTCACGCTGAGCTCGCTCAGCGCCGCATTCGACACCAGGAACGTGGGGAACGCGAAGACCGTCACGGTGAGTGGAGTGGCCACGGCCGGCGCCGACGCGGGCAACTACATCCTGGCCTCGACGACCGTGACCACTACAGCGAACATCACGCCCGCCACGCTGACCGGCCACTTCACCGCCGGCAACAGGATCTACGACGGGACCACGGCAGCGACCTTCACCGCCCGGACTCTGACCGGGGTGCTCGGCACCGACGATGTGAGCCTGACCGGCGGCATCGCCCTGTTCGACGACAAGCACGTGGCGAACGGCAAGACGGTCACCGGAACCGGGTTTGGCTTGGCCGGAACGGATGCCGGCGATTACGAGCTGGCGTCCACCACACTCACCACCATCGCCGACATCACCGCGCGCACCCTTACGGTAACGGCCACGGGGCAGAGCAGGGTCTATGACGCGACTGCCGTAGCCGCGGTCACGCTGCAGGACGACCGGGTGGGGGGCGACGTATTCACCCTGAGCTATGCCGCCGCCAGCTTCGCCGACAAAAAGGTGGGCAACGGCAAGACGGTGAGCGTCACCGGCATCGCGATCGGCAGCGGGGCGGACGCCGGTAACTACCAGCTCGGCAACACCGGCGCCAGCACCACGGCCGACATCACCCCGGCATCGCTGGAGCCGCACATCACCGCGAGCGACAAGGTCTACGACGGCAACGCGAACGCAACGATCACCAGCCGGACCCTCACGGGCTTCCTCGCCAGCGACATCGTGACGCTCACCGGCGGCACGGCGAGCTTCGCCGACAAGAACGTGGGAGCGACCAAGACGGTGACCGGCTCGGGCTTCACCTTGGCGGGCGCTGACGCGGGGAATTATGTGCTCGACCCCCTCACCGCGTCGGCGACCGCCGCCATCACGCAGCGCGACCTGGTGGCGACCGCCACCGGTCATGACAGGGTCTATGACGCCAGCGATGTTGCCACGGTTACCCTGGGCGATGATCGGGTCGCGGGCGACGACCTGACGCTGAGCCACACGGGCGCGAGCTTCACCACCAAGCACGTGGGGACCGGCAAGCCGGTGAGCGTTCACGGGATCGCGATCAGCAGCGGAGCCGATGTAGGCAACTATCACCTGACCAACACCTCTGCAACGACCACGGCCAGCATCACTCCGGCCTCGCTGGCGCCGCACTTCACGGCGGACAACAAGGTCTATGACGGCACCACGGCCGCCACGTTCCTTACCCACAGCGTCACGGTTGTGCTGGGGACCGACGATGTAAGCCTAACCGGCGGCACGGCCAACTTCGCGGATAAGAACGTCGGCACCGGGAAGGCGGTGACGGCGACGGGATTCGTGCTGGCGGGCGCCGACGCGGGCAACTACCAGCTGGTCCCGGCGACTGCGGCCACGACCGCGTCCATCAGCCAGCGACCCATCGCCGTGGCGGCCGACGCGAAGAGCAAGCTCTATGGCGACGACGACCCGTCACTCACGTATCATGTAACCGGCGACCCGCTGGTCAGCGGCGACGCCTTCACCGGGGCGCTGACCCGGAGCGCGGGTGAGACCGTCCCGGGCAGCCCGTACGCCATTAACCAGGGCACGCTGACGGCGGGCGGCAACTACGCGCTCGGCTACAGTGGTGCCAACCTGGCCGTCAGCCCGGCCACACTCACCGTGACGGCGGGCAACGCCACCAAGAAATTCGGCGACGCCGTTCCGGCGCCGCTGACCGGCAACATTGCAGGGGTCAAGTTCACGGACAACATCTCGGCGACATACACGGCGTACGTCGCCACCGGAGGGCTGGCCCTGGTGACCCCGACGACGCCGGTGTCAGGGAGCCCGTATCCGATCATCCCCCAGGTCTCGGGCTCGCCTGGTGGTGTGCTGGCCAACTACACGGTGGTGCCGGTTAACGGCGGCTTGACCGTCCAGAAGGCCACGCCGGTCTTCAATGCTCTGGTGATCCCCAACGTGGTTGTCGGACAGGGCTCGAGCACTGTGAGCGGCAATCTCAAGTACGCGGGCACCGCCACAACGGTGTTCCCCTCGGGCACGGCCTCCATCACGGTCAACGGTCAGACGCAGCCGGCCACGCTCCAGGCGAACGGCAACTTCACCGCCACGTTCACCACGGCGGCGTTCCCGCCGAGCGGGACGGGTCTGACGGTCGCGCTGTCCTATAACGGCAGCGACGCCAACTTCACCGTCGCGAGCGGTGTGGGCGCCATGAAGGTTCTCTACAACGTCGCGGCCGGGCACGCGTTCCTGCAGCCGATCAACCCGAACCTGACCACCGGCAACCGGAGCAGCTTCAAGATCGGGTCGACCATCCCGACCAAGTTCCAGCTGTTCAAGGCCGATGGCACCACGGCGATCACCAGCGCGGTCGCCACCATCGCAGTGGTGAAGATCGACAACACCGCCGAGACGCCGGTCAACGAGGACATGATCACCTCGCCGGCCGACGACGGAATCAATTTCCGGGTGTCCTCGGGGCAGTTCATCTTCAACCTGACCACCAAGAACTGGACGGCGGGCACCTACCGGATCATCGCCAACCTGGATGACGGCAGCCAGATCACGGCCGAGGTGGACGGCAGGGCGAAGTAGCTGCTAGGACCGTGCGCCCCGCACGACTTGAGGAAGGTTGGTCACGATCCCCGCCACCCCCCGCGCCCACAGGCGCCGGGCGGTGGCGGCGTCGTTCACGGTCCAGACGTGCACCGGGCAGCCCTGCGAGCGCGCCGCGGCGACGAAGCGAGAGGTCGGAACCGGCAGGCCGTGGTGGCTCCGGGGGACCGAAAGGAACCGGTAACCGATCTGCGGCAGGCGCCGGCGGAGCATCACGGCCCAGTAGAGCTGCGCGATGTCGCCGGCGCATGCGCCGCAGGCGAACGGCGGCTCGCGGAAGGCCTCGAGCGCCGGGCCGTGCTCCGACGCGGGCACGCAGCGGCCGGTGGCATCTTCCTGCAGCAGCACGCGGCGCACGGCGTCCTGCACGCCGGGCTCCTTCACTTCGACCATCACCGGCGCCTTGGGAAACGCCCACAGCACCTCGGCCAGCGTGGGGATGTGGACACCAGTCCCGCGGAAGGGAAAGGTGCGCCCGCGGTCGAGCGTGAACCGCGCGCCCGCGTCGGCCATCCTGAGGTCGGCCAGGGTGTGGGCGAGCACCGGCCCGGCGCGGTCGGTGGTCCGGTCGAGGGTATCGTCATGGATGACGACGGCCGCCCCGTCCCGGGTGAGCCGCACGTCCAGCTCCAGGGCGTCGGCACCCTGGCGGAGGGCGAGCTCGAACGCCGGCAGCGTGTTCTCCGGGGCCAGGGCCGAGGCGCCGCGGTGAGCGATGACCGGCCGGGCGTCGAGGTCGAGGAGGGGATTCACCGGACGCCGTAATGGCCGCGGAGCGACTCCCGCAGCGCCGATTTGAGGAACTTGCCGGTCGAGGTGCGCGGGATCTCAGGCACGAACACGACCGCATCGGGCAGCCACCACGCCGGGAAGTGCCCGTCCAGATGCGCCAGCAGCTCCGCCGCTGTGGCCGTCCGCCCTTCACGCAGCACGACCGCCGCGAGCGGTCGCTCCAGCCACTTGGGATGCGCCACCGCGATCACCGCCGCTTCCGCCACCGCCGGGTGCCCCATCAAGGCTCCCTCCAGCGCCACCGAGCTGATCCATTCGCCGCCCGACTTGATGAGGTCCTTGCTGCGGTCGCGGATCTCGAGGTAGCCCCAGGGGTCGATCGAGGCGATGTCGCCGGTGCGGAACCAGCCGTCCTCGGTGAAGCAGCCGGGGTCCTCCTCGGGCCGGTAGTACGCCGAGGCCGCGTACGCACCCCGCACCTCGAGCTCCCCCATGGAGGTGCCGTCCCACGGCACCGGGCCGCTCTCGCTCCGGACCCTGAGCTCGAGCAGGGCGCCGGGCTGGCCGCCGACGGTTCCCACCGGCGCGAGCTCGGTCATCCCCCATGAGGTGACGGGGTGCAGCCCGTGCCGCTCCTCCAGACCTTTCACCAGCGATTCCGGGGCGGCCGCCCCGCCGATCACGATGGTCCTGAGCGCCGAGAGGTCGTACGCGCCCGGCGCCGCATCGAGCAGCTCCAGCACGCCGAGCCAGACGGTGGGGACGCCGGCGCTGAAGGTGACGCGCTCGCTCTGGCAGAGATCGAGCAGCGAGCGCGGATCGAGATGCTCGCCCGGCAGCACCAGCCCGGCGCCGGTGAGCGCCGCGGTGAAGGGCAGGCCCCACGCGTTCACGTGGAACATGGGGACCACGGCGAGGACGGTATCGGACTCCTGAATCGCCCAGCTTCCGGCGAGCGCGGTGGCCAGGGAGTGCAGCACCAGCGCGCGATGGGAGTAGAGCACCCCCTTGGGCCGGCCGGTGGTGCCCGAGGTGTAGCACATGACCGCCGCGCTGTGCTCGTCGAGCTCGAGCGGCTCGAACCCGCCGGCATCGCTCTCGGCCACCAGGGCCTCGTAGCTCAGCATGCCCGGCGGGATGTCGCCGCCGTCCGAGACCACCACGATCTCCTGGAATACGGCTCTAGCCCGGAACCGCTCCAGCAGCGGCAGCAGCGACGCGTCCACGATGAGGACCCGGTCCTCGGCGTGCCGCGCGATGTAGGCCAGCTCGTCGGGATGGAGTCGCAGGTTGAGCGTGTGGAGCACCGCGCCAAGGAACGGCACGGCGAAGTACGCCTCGAAGTGACGGTGGTGGTTCCAGCAGAGGGTGGCGACCCTGTCGCCGGGCCGGACGCCGAGCCGATCGAGCGCCACCGCCAGCCGCCGGGCGCGCTCGAGGCACTCGGCGTAGCAGCTTCGGTGCAGCGACTGATCCGGCCGGCGGCTGACCACCGGCCGGCGGCCGTAGAGACTCTCCGCCCGCCGCGCGATGGCGGAGAGGGTGAGCTGGTAGTTCATGGTTAACCCGAGCATGCCGTCATCCGATCACCGTCGTTCCGTCTCCTTACTCCCCCCTCGCATGCCTCGCAAAGAACCCCCAGATCAGCTCCGTGGCATCGATCTCATGCGTCACCCGACCGACGAGGATCCCGACTCCCGGCCCACCCGGCCACGTGTGCCCCCCGCCTTCGATCGTGTAGAGGACCACCCCCCGCCCATCGCTGCACCCTGCGTACTCCAGGCGCCGGACCCGCGTCCCATCCCGCACTCGATCCGGCTCGAGCGTCGTGCCTGGCTGCCCGGTGCACCCATCGACCTCGGCCCAATAGGCGATACTCCGCTCCGCCCCGAGGACGCTTCCCCGGCGTCGCGCCACTCCCCCACCGGCATAGGGCACGAGCGGATCCGCCGTCCCTTGAAATGCCATCACCGACACGGGCCGCGTATGGCCGCAGGTGGGCGCCAACTGCTCGGGTAGCGCACCTGCCACGGGAGCAATTGCCGCGAATATCCCCGGGAGGTCACACGCGAGCCGGTAGGAGAACATCGCGCCGTTGGAGATCCCGGTCGCATAGATCCGGCGCGGGTCGACGCCCAGCTCCCGCTGCAGCGTGTCCACCAGCACCCGTACGAACCCCACGTCGTCGTGCGGCGTGCCATTGCCCCGGCCGTCGTTCCAGCGGCGCTGGAGACCCTGCGGGTAGGCCACGACGAATCCCTCCCGCTCGGCCACCCTGGAGAAGCCGGTGTGGCGCGCGAATCCCTCCGCTCGACCGTCAGCGCCATGGAAGACCAGCACGAGCGTCGGGCTCCCCGTCTCCCGATGCCCGGCCGGCAGGTACAGGAAGTAGCTGCGTTCCACGCCATCGACCCGGAGCGTGCGGCGCTGCCCCGCCGGCAACTGGGCGGAGAGTGGAGCCGACAGGGCAGTGAAGGGGAGGGCCAGCGCCAGAGCAGCCAGCGACCGGAGCAGGGCGGGCATGAGCACTCGACATCGGGGTATACATTTCGGGTTCGCGCGCGTTCACCACAATCTAGCCTCGGTCATGCCATGTCGATCGCCGACCTCCGCCGTGAATACTCCCACGCCCGCCTCGACGAGGGGGACGTCAGCCACGACCCGATCGTGGAGTTCGCCCGGTGGTTCGCCGAGGCGCAGGAGGCGAAAGCCACCGACGCCAACGCCATGACCCTGGCCACGGCCACCGAGGAGGGCTCGCCCTCCGCCCGCATTGTCCTCCTCAAGGCCTTCGACGAGCGTGGCTTCGTCTTCTTCACCGACTACCGGAGCCGGAAGGGCGCCGAGCTCGAGGCCAATCCCAGGGCCGCGCTGGTATTCTACTGGGCCGAGCTGGATCGCCAGGTGCGGATCACCGGCGGGGTCGGCCTCACCTCACGCGAGGAGTCGGAGCGCTACTTCAAGAGCCGGCCGCTGGGCAGCCGGCTCGGCGCCTGGGCGTCGCACCAGAGCCGGGTGATCCCGGGGCGGGCGGCCCTGGAGGCGGACCTGCGCGAGATCGAGGCGCGCTTCGAGGGCGGCGATGTGCCGCTGCCGGCGCACTGGGGGGGGTATCGGGTGGTGCCGCACGCGATCGAGTTCTGGCAGGGTCGGGAGAGCCGGCTGCACGATCGCATCCGGTACGTGCGGGAGGGCGGGGGGAAGGGGTGGAGGGTGGAGAGGTTGTCGCCGTAGTGTCGATTTGGCCATGCGTCGTTCGACGTGCTCATGAAGACCAGAAGGGTACGCTGGCGGCGTGAACGGCAGGCCGTGATCGACAAACGACTACACCAATGGAAGATCCCATGAGGAAGCTCATCGTTTCCGAGTTCGTGACGCTGGATGGCGTGATGCAGGCACCGGGTGGCAAGGACGAGGACCGGGACGGAGGGTTCGAGCACGGCGGCTGGACGCTGCCCTACTGGCACGACGACATCGGCGAAACGTT
>JBJMOX010000037.1:0-5527 GCA_045803515.1 Gemmatimonadales bacterium | reverse complement strand
GGCTCGCTCACCTGGAACATCCGAGACGTGGCCGTGAAGGGGCACCTCCCCGCATCGGAGACGACCCGCGTGGCCGAGGTCTTCCGCCAGGCGCCGGCGGGAATGGTCCGGGTGCTCACGCTGCACCACAACGTACTACCCGGTGGCCTCTCCCGGCGGATGGGCCTGGCCCGCTGGCGCTCGGCTCAGCGCCGGCTGCTGGCGACCGGCGCCGACGTGGTCCTCTGCGGGCACGATCACCAGGAGGGCGCCGGGCAGGTACACGGGCGGCTCGCCGTCAGCACCGCCGGCACCCACAGCTTCCGCACCCGGCACAGCCGGCCCTCGGTGTTCAACCTGGTGAAGATCGACGGCCGGGCAGTGCACATCCAGCACTTTCGCTGGGAGCCGACCGGCGGACGGTTCCTCAAGTCGGATACGTACTCGTTCGCCCGCGCGGAGACGCCTGCCCTGGCGGTCTCGGTCGCGGGCGGAGATCAGGAGTCGGAAGGTGGATGATCTTCTGGCCCAGCGGCTGAAACAGCTCGGCCTCCGCGACGTCGATCGGGTGCTCACCCATACCAACCGGACGGTCATGGTCAGCCTGAGCGCGCGCCGGGTGCTCCGGCTGCACCGGGGCTACGCGGCCGCACCGGACCGGGTCCTCCGGGCCATCGTCCGGTTCCTCGATCCGAGACTCCGCCGGGCGCTCCGTCGGGGCGCGGAGCGGGAGTTCCTGGCATTCCCGGTCGAGCACTATGCGCCCTCTCCCCTCCGTCCTCCGCGCTCCGACCGGCCCCAGCCGGGCGATCTCATGCTGCTCCACCGCCTGGAACAGCTCCACGGCAGGCTCAACTCGGAGTACTTCGCGGGGGTGCTCACCCTGCTTCCAATCCGGATCTCCGGACGAATGCGCACCCGGCTGGGGGAGCTGAGCGTCGACCTCAGGAGCGGCCGGCCGATCGAGATCGCGCTCAGCCGGCGACACATCGCCCGGCACCCCTGGTGCGAGGTGGAGCACACCATGCTGCACGAGATGGTGCACCAGTGGCAAGCGGAGAGCGGGCTCCGGGTGGATCACGGGCCCACCTTCCGGCGGAAGGCACGGGAGGTCGGAGTCCTGCCGCACGCCAAGCGCGCCGTGGGCCAGACGGCCGGCCGGGCCGGTATTCCGGAACCCTCCTTTCCCCAGGTATCTTCCGGCCCTGTCACCCGCTCCGAGTGAGGGTCCGCATGGCCACGGTTGCTGCTACATCCCAGTTCGCCGGCGTCGATTTTCTCGCCTTCGACACCCTGCTTTCCGAGGAGGAGCGCGCGGTCCGCGACACTGTCCGCACCTGGGTCGACGAGAATCTCCTGCCGGTCATCGGACAGGCCTACATCGAGGGCAAGTTCCCCAAGCAGCTCATCCCGGGGATGGCGGAGCTGGGGCTGTTCGGCGCCAACCTGCCGGAGGAGTACGGCTGCGCCGGGCTCAACAACGTGGCCTACGGGCTGATCATGCAGGAGCTGGAGCGGGGCGACAGCGGGATCCGCTCCTTCGCCTCGGTGCAGGGCGCCCTGGTCATGTACCCCATCCATGCCTTCGGGTCGGAGGAGCAGAAGAAGCACTGGCTCCCGCTCTTGGCCTCGGGCCAGGAGATCGGCTGCTTCGGGCTCACCGAGCCCGACTTCGGCTCCAACCCCGGCGGGATGATCACCACCGCCAGGGAGACCAAGGACGGCTGGGTGCTCAACGGCACCAAGATGTGGATCACCAACGGCTCCCAGGCCACGGTCGCGATCATCTGGGCCAAGACCGGCGACATCACGGACACCAAGTCGATCCGTGGCTTCATCGTCCCGACCGACACCAAGGGCTACACCGGGAAGGATCAGAAGGGGAAGCTCTCGCTCCGCGCCAGCGACACCAGCGAGATCTACCTGGAGGACGTGCACCTGCCAAAGGACGCCGTCCTGCCCAAGTCGGCGGCGCTCAAGAGCCCGCTCATGTGTCTCACGCAGGCGCGCTATGGCATCGCCTGGGGTGCCATCGGCGCGGCGATGGCGTGCTACGACGAGGCGCTCCGCTACGGCCAGAGCCGGATCATGTTCGACAAGCCGATCGCGCAGACCCAGATCCAGCAGGTGCGGCTGGTGGACATGCTGACGGAGATCACCAAGGCCCAGTTCATGACGCTGCAGCTCGGCCGGCTCAAGGATGCCGGCACCATGAAGCCGGAGCACGTCTCGCTCTGCAAGCGCAACAACGTGGACATGGCGTGCGACTGCGCCCGGGAGGCGCGCCGCCTGCTCGGTGCCAACGGCATCCTGGTGGAGTACCACTCGATGCGGCACATGGCCAATCTCGAGTCGGTGTACACTTACGAGGGGACCCACGACATGCACTCGCTGATCGTGGGCCAGGCCGTCACCGGGCTCGCCGCGTTCGAGTGACGGTGGTCACGGCTGCCTGACCGCCGCGGCGCGACCCTGGCCCCCCGTGGCATTTGGGGGGCTTCGTCGTAGTAATGGCGTTCATCTAAGGCACATGCGGGGCGGGTCGCTTCGGGGGTTGCAGGGATGGCTCCGGGGGCGGCTCGGGGCGGCTCGCTCCGGGGGCTGCAGTGCCTGCATCGACCGTATCGGAACCTTCGTGGTGCTGCCGCAGTCACTGACGCCCCCTGCGCGAGCCACCCCGAGCCTGGTGCAGGGAGCCTGCGGTGCCTTCCCGGATGGACGGGCGCAGGCGGGGGGCGGCGCTCCCGGAGCGCGCGTCAGTGACTGCGGCAGCACCCGGAAGGCCGCCTCACGATCGATGCAGGCACTGCAGTGCGCGGAGGGAGCGTCGCCCCCCGCCGGAGCCGTGGACCCGAATGCCGACCGCCTGCGTGTGTCGCCGCGACGAAGCAGGATGTGGGCGGTGAACTCCCTAACGGGAATCCGGCCGCCGAATGCTGAAAGTGAGAACTGGGACTCGACTTCGATGGCGGCAGCCCGCCGGATGACAGCCTCATCGTGATCGGCGTGCGCCCCATGATCCTCCTGAGCCTCGCTGTGCTCGCGCCAATTCCCCTGGCCGCCCAGGTGCCCGACACGACGCACCGTGACACCGCGGCGGTCCACCTCAAGACGATCGAGGTCGTGGGCTCCATCGCACCCACCGCGGGTCCCACCATCGGCTCGGGCATTCCCGCGCGGATCTCCACCGTGACCGGTGCCGAGATCGACGCGTGGGAGCCCCGCCTCCTGGCGGACGCGCTCGCCACCCAGGCCGGCATCTCGCTCTACGACGATCTCGGCAGCGCCTACAAGCTCAATCTGAGCACCCGCGGGTTCAACGTCGGGCCCGTCGTCGGCCTGCCGCCCGGCGTCTCGGTCTTTCTCGACGGGGTGCGGCAGAACGAGCCCGACGCCGCGGAAGTGAACTTCGACCTGCTCCCGATGGAGCACGTGCAGCGGGTCGAGCTCCTGAGCGGCTCCGGGTCGCTGCTCGGCCCCAACTCTCTGGGCGGCGCGGTGAACCTGATCACCAGGCGGGGCGCCGGCCCCTTGGAGGGAGAGCTCGAAGCCTCAGGTGGGTCATACGGGTCGGCATCGGGCGAGGGGTCGATCGGGGGCATCAACCGCCACGGCATGGACTACTACGCCGCTGGCGGATACGAGCGGGAGGACGGCTGGCGCCAGGCAACGGATGCGGAGAACTACAACGGGTTCTTCAACCTGGGCCATCGAGGCGAGCGGCGGGGCATCACGGTGCAGGGGTTCGGCGCCAAGTCCCGCGCCGAAACCGCGGGGTCGCTGCCGGAGAGCATCTTCCACGACGCACCCGACGTCAACTTCACGGTGGGCGACTTCGAGGATCTCGGCCTGCTGCAGGGGAACGTCTCCGGCTACGCGCCGATAGGGCCGGGCCGAGGCACCTTTACGACCTACATCCGGCGCTCGCATGCCGAGCGGTTCAACGTCAACCAGGCGCCGGACGACAACGTCCGCTCGCTCACCACCAACGGCACGCTGGGCGGCAACCTCGATTGGCGGTGGACCCGTCCGCTCACCAACGGCGAGCTGAGCCTGCGTACCGGCGTCGATGCCGCGGCCAACCGGGTGCACGTGAGGCTGTTCGAAGAGGACCCGGTAGTCACCTCGGACCGTGCCCTCACGACCGACGTCAAGAGCCCGAGCTGGGACCTGGCCGGCTACGCGCTGGGAGATCTGCGGCTGGGCCTGGTGACGTTGTCCGGCGGCTTCCGCTACGACTACATCCGGGTCCCCTTTCAGAATCAGCTGGACCGCCCGAGCGACACCACCAGCACCTTCCATCGCCTGAATCCCCGGGCCGGAGTGAGCGTCCAGGTCTCCCCGGCTGCGAGCCTCTATGGCTCGGTCGGGCAGAGCTTCCGCGCCCCCGCCATCCTCGAGCTCGCCTGCGCCGACGAGACCGCCGCGTGTCCGTTGCCGTTTGCCCTGGGTGACGACCCGCCACTCGACCCGGTCATCGGCACCACCCTCGAAACGGGCGTCAAATGGGTCACCGGGCCCGCCATCATCAACGCGTCGCTCTACCGCACCCAGGTGAGGAACGACATCTCCTTCATCCAGTCGGAGAACGCGGTATTCGAGGGCTTCTTCGCCAATATCGGCCACACCCGGCGCGAAGGGCTCGAGCTGGCGCTGCAGATCCTGCCCAGCGAACGGGTGTCGCTCTACGCCAACTACGCCTACACCCGGGCGACGTACCGGGACGCCGCCGAGATCTTCAGCATCCGCGCGGACGGCCAGTTCGCGGCTCAGCCACTGGCGGGCCCGAACGACGTGGCCGTGGGCGACCGGCTTCCACTGGTCCCCGGCCACCAGGTGAAGGCGGGCGGGCTGGTCCGGCTGCCGGCAGGCGTCGACCTGGGCCTCGATGCGCGTTACACGGGCAAGCAGTGGCTCCGGGGCGATGAGGCCAACGAAACCACACCGCTCGATGGCTACTTCAGCACCAGTGTCCGCGCGGGGCTCACCCGCGGCGCCTGGGAGATCTCCGGCGTCCTCACCAACGTTTTCGATTCCCATGCCGCCGTGTTCGGCACCTTCAACGAGAACCGCCAGACCGGCATGCTCGAGCGCTTCCTCACGCCGCTCACCGCGCGCTCGGTCAAGATCGTGGTCCGCCGAGAGTTCGGGGGCGGAGCGCAGTGAGGCTCACCCCGGAACGCTGGCGAGAGCCCCGCGCCGCGACTAGCTTTGCCCCGGGCTTCTGGGATGTCCCCGAGACTTTTCACGGAGCGTGGGTTTGAAGATCGCTGTCTGCCTCAAGCGGGTCCCCGACACGACCGCCAAGATCGTCATCGGCCCCGACCGGAAGTCGATCGACGAAGCCGGAATCAAGTTCATTCCGAATCCCTACGATGAATTCGCGCTGGAAGAGGCGCTGGCGCTCAAGGAGAAGGCCGGGACCGGCGAGACCGTGGTCTACTCACTCGGTGGTGCCTCCTCGGCTGAGACGCTGCGGAGCGCGCTCGCGATGGGGATCGACCGCGCGGTGCTGCTCCAGTCCACGGGCAGCCCGGACGGGCTGGCG
>JBJMOX010000336.1:0-3733 GCA_045803515.1 Gemmatimonadales bacterium | reverse complement strand
GGCGGCCGTTCACCATGTACAAGTTCCGCACCATGCGGGTGGACGCCGAGCGGCACAGCGGGGCGGTGTGGGCCCAGGAGCGGGATCCCCGGGTGACGGCGATCGGGGGCGTCTTGCGCCAGTACCGGCTGGATGAGCTGCCCCAGCTGCTGAACGTGCTGCGGGGGGAGATGAACATCGTGGGCCCCCGGCCCGAGCGGCCCACCATCTTCGCCGAGCTGCGCAGTCACATCGCCGAGTACCCCCTGCGGCAGCGGGCCAAGCCGGGGATCACCGGGCTGGCCCAGATCAACCACCACTACGACCGCTCGCTGGACGATGTGCGCACCAAGGTGAGCTACGACCTGGAGTACATCCGCCGCCAGAGCCTGCGCGAAGACCTCCGCATCATGCTCAAGACCATCCCCGTCATCCTCCTCCGCCGCGGGGGCTGGTAGCCGCGTCTTCGGCTGCCGCTAGCTGCCGGACAGGAAAAACCCAGAGATGCCTGAACTGAGATCCATCTACGCGGACGGCTCCTACCTGGAGTCGAACAGGAGCTGGCATCAAGAGGATTCGCCCTACAAGGCCAGACTGGTGTCGAAAGCCATTGCCAGGAACGGCATCCAGTTTACTTCCTGCGGCGATGTCGGCTGCGGGGCGGGGTTGGTCACCGAACTGCTGGCCAAGGAATTCCCCTCGTCCAGCTTCGAAGGCTTCGAGTTATCGAATGACGCGGAGAGGTTCTGGAAGGAGAGACAGGCGCTGGACAACCTGGTCTTCCGGGTGGGGAACATTCTCGAATCTCCGCAGGTGTTCGATCTCGTGATCTGTTTGGATGTTTTCGAACACGTCGAGGATTACTTCGGTTTTCTCAGAAAGTTACGGAGCAAGGGAAGGAACTTTATTTTCAACATACCGCTGGACATGAACGTCATGAAGATCGTCACGCCGGGCATCAAGTTCGCGAGGGAGGAGGTTGGCCATCTGCACTACTTCAACCGCTACACGGCGCTGCAAACGCTGCAGGACACCGGTTATGGAATTCAGGATTCCTATCTGAGCTCTGCGTTCACGTCCACGATGCCGCGGAACATCAGGCAAGCGGCGATACTGCCGATCAGGCTTCTCTCCCTGGCCGTTGGAAAGAAGTGCGCCAGCACCCTCTTCGGAGGCATCTCATTGGTCGTGACGGCGAGGGCCGGCTAGTTCCGCCGCTCACGCGTGCGGCGCCGCGAGGACTCTGAGCCCTTTCCGGGCCAGCACGTCGTGGTACACCCCCTCCCATCGCTCCACCACCCGAGCGAGTCCATAGTGGGCCCGGATGTGTTCCCGTCCCCGCTCGCCCATCGCGCGCCGCGTGGCATCGGGAAGCTCCATCACCCGTAACATCGCCGACGCAAGCGCCTGGTGATCCCTGGGCGGCGCCAGGAAGCCGTTGTGCCCGTCGAGCACGACCTCCTGATTGCCGCCGACCCGGGTGGTTACGATGGGAAGCCCACCGGCCGCCGCCTCCAGCAGCACCATCGGCATGCCTTCCCAGGCAGAGGACATCACGTACGCGTCGGCGGCGCTCGTCAGCGCCGGCACATCGGTGCGCACGCCGAGAAACCGGACGACCGAGGCCAGGTTCAGCTCACGCACCAACGCCTCGGTCTCCACCTGAAGCGAGCCCTTGCCGACCAGCAGGAGGACGGCCTGGGGATATCGCTCGTGAACCGTCGCGAAGCCCCGGAGCATGGTGGGGTAATCCTTGGCGGTCTCGAAGCGTCCCACGGCGAGCCATACGAATTCCTCTCCGAGATTCAGGGAGCGCCGGCGCGCATGTCGTACCTCGGTGGAAGCCGGTTGAAACAGCTCCGGGTCCACGCCGTTCGGAACGACGGTGAGGAGATCCTTGGGAATGATGCGGTCACGGATGAATCGATCCGCCGCGGCTTCGCTGATGCTGGTCATGTGATCCACCAGCCCATTCGTCAGCCGGTACGCCGCCATGCGGATCCGGCCGCCCTCGTAGATATTGTGAATGGTCGAGACCAGCACTGGAACCGGTGCGACGAGCCGAACTGCCCGGGCCATGAGGTTCGCATGCACCATGTGGCTGTGCACCACGTCAGGGCGCCACGCCCGCACCAGCCGGGCAAGCCGCACCAACCCCCTCGGGTCGGGAATGCCACGACGCATCTCCAGGGACTCCGTCGGGATGCCCAGCTGGCGTGCCTGCAGGCCCATCTGGCCGAGCGGGGTCAGCGAGACGACGAGCACCTCGTGCCCGCGGGCTCGGAGCTCCTGCGCCGCGGCAAGCAACTGGCTGTCCGCGCCGCCCATGCCCATGCTGGTCGAAAGAAACAAGATCCTCATACATCGTTCTCCCGTGAGCCCACCACTGCGCGGCGCACGACGCGCTTCAGACCAGGTGAGATGTAGGCGTAGGCGTGCCGGCCCAACGCGTACAGGTACATCCAGCGGGGCAGCCCCAGCTCGCGAACGACCTGCGCCTGCACCCGCGCCAGATCGCGCTGCCGATCGGCGTAGGTGAGGGTACGGTAGAACCAGCTGCCGCTGTGCACATGATGCTCGCCGACTACCTCGGGGACGTTGGCAAAGCGCCACCCCAGCTTTGCCAGGTGCAGATAAAATCGGAGATCGATCAGGTTCTTGACCAGAGGATAGCCGCCCGCCTCGGCCCAGGCCCGCCGGCGAAAGGTGGCCACGGTGTGGGCGATGGGAATGTTCCGTGCCATCGCCGAAATGATCTCGGAGTGCTCGGTCGGCGGCATGCGCACGTAGCGCTCGCCCCGCCGCTCGTCCACCACGGTGTAATAGCCTCCGACCACGCCGATGTCGGGATGGGCGTCCAGCAGCGCAACCTGAAGCCGGAGCCGATCCGGATAGCTCCGGTCGTCGAAATCCTGACGCGCGATGTACTCGCCCCGCGCCTGGGTGACACCGTAGTTGTATGCCGGCGCCGCGCCGAGGCGCCCTG
Organism: Gemmatimonadales bacterium; assembly: GCA_045803515.1. Classification (GTDB taxonomy): domain Bacteria; phylum Gemmatimonadota; class Gemmatimonadetes; order Gemmatimonadales; family GWC2-71-9; genus CAVVWJ01. The sequence goes on along the minus strand of JBJMOX010000336.1, from coordinate 768 downwards.
GGGCAAAGACCCGGACCCGCGGGTCGCGCGCCTCCAGCCGACGAAGCTCGGCGAGGGTACCGTCGCTCGAGCCGTCGTCAACCAGAATGAATTCAAAATCGGAAAGCGTCTGACTCAGGATTCCCGGGATCGCTCGGTCGAGGTAGGCTTCGCCGTTGTAGACCGAGCTGACCACACTCACCTTGGGCGTCATGCCGGTGGATCCCGGTGCAGCCAGTGGCTCACCCATACCGGTCGGTCCAGCGCGGGCCGGCAAGGGCTCGGCCGGCGCACCGGCACGCCTCGCGGGTCGGGCGTGAGGCTGGAGAAACCGACGAGTGCCGCCAGGGTCAACACGCCGCCTTCCGGACTTCTCAGGTGAGCGGGAGCATCGCGCGGACCGGTCGATCGGTGTCCGGCTCGAGCATCATGGCGAGAGTGGCCACAGGCCTGGAAGGTACTCAGCGGGTAGGCCCTCAGCCAAGCAGCCTGCCCGAATGCCGCACGGGGCCGCGGACGAATCCGCGGCCCCGTGCGCTTTCAGACCTGAAATCTAACGGCAGCTCTTGCTACTGTGATTCTCCGCCTTGTTCCGCAGCGCATCCATCGCGTCCTTGACGCTGCTGTTTGACAGGTAGTTATCGTCGTACGTCCAGCTGATGAAGGCACAGGAATAGGAATTGTTCAGCAGGGTCGTGCCCCAGCTCTTGACCTCACTCGCGCTCATCCTGGAGCCGTTGGGGCCACCGTTGAGCAGGTTCATCCCGATGACGAGCTGAAGTCCCCGGT
>JBJMOX010000335.1:0-10432 GCA_045803515.1 Gemmatimonadales bacterium | reverse complement strand
GGTGAGCCCGTCGGGACGAACCGAGGTGTGGGAGGTGCGCGAAGGGCGGGTCGATCACTGGCAGATCGATCCCGCGGCTCTGGGCCTCTCCTGCGACGATTTGGATGGATTGGCCGGCGGCGGGCCCGGAGAGAACGCGGCAAGGATCGAGCGGCTGCTCCAGAGCGGGGGCGAGCCGGTGGAGCGCTGCGCGGTGCTGCTCAACGCGGCGTGCGCGCTCTACGTCTCGGGCCGCGGGTGGACTCTCGGGGAGGCCGCCGAGCGGGCGGCCCAGGCCCTGGGGGACGGAGCGGGGATGGAGGCGCTGCATCGGCTCAGAGCCGCAGCGCCTCGCGCAGGAAGCGGAACGCTCAATACTTGCGGATGACGCCGACGACGATGCCCTGAATCAGGACGTCGCGCTCCTGAAAGCGCATTGGCTGCATGGCGGTGTTGGCCGGCTGAAGGCGGATCCAGCCACCCGGCTCGCGGTAGAATTTCTTCACCGTGGCTTCGCTTCCGTTCACCAGCGCGATGACCATCTCGCCGTTCTCCGCCGTCTGCTTGCCGTGCACCACCACCACGTCTCCGTCCAGGATGTGGTCGTCGATCATCGAGGTTCCCTGGACCCGGAGCGCGTAGTTGGGCCCCCGGCGCGGCAGCATCTGATCGGGAACGGCGATGGTTTCCTGGTGCATGAGCGATTCGATCGGCGTGCCGGCGGCCACCTTGCCGAGGAGGGGAATCTCACTGGCGGCCGAGGTTCCACGCGGCGGCAACACTTCGATCGAGCGGCTTTCGTTGTAGGAGCGGCGGATGTACCCCTTGCGCTCGAGGTTGGTCAGGTGCTCATGCACCGTGGCCAGGGACTGGAACCCGAAGCGCTCGGCGATCTCTTCGAAGCTGGGTGCGTAGCCGTGTTCCTGAATGTGCCCTTGCAGGTAGGTGAGAATTTCGCTCTGCCGCTTGGTCAGGGGCATCGGGTTTCCTCCTCAGCAGCGTTCGACCGAATAGAGCCCGAATAACAGTACCCGAAGACCGGCCGAAGGACAAGATGCCCGTTACGCTGGACCAGATCCTCACCTCGACGAGAGACCAACTGCCCGGTCTCAGGCAGCGGCGCTTGGCCCTTGAGCGGGAGGCGGGGGCGACACCCGCGCCACCTTCCTTCGCGGGCGCGCTCCGGCGGGAGACCGTCGCCGTCATCGCCGAGGTGAAGCGGCGCTCGCCATCATCGGGAACGATCCGGGACGATCTCGACCCGGGCGAGCGCGCCTGTCGCTACGGCCGCCATGGGGCCGCCGCGATCTCGGTGCTGACGGATGGGCCTTTCTTCGGAGGCTCGGTCGCGGATCTCCGCACCGCGGTGGCCCAGGCGGGCGTGCCGGTCCTCCGGAAGGACTTCATTCTCGACGAGCTGCAGATTCTGGAGGCCCGGGCCGCCGGCGCGGCCGCCGTGCTGCTCATCGTCCGCGCGCTGGAGGGGACCCGGCTCAAGACGCTCCTCGCCTGTGCGGGAGAGTGCGGGCTCGACGCGCTGGTCGAGGTACATACCCCGGCCGAGCTGGAGCGCGCGCTCGCCGTCGGCGCCCGGATTCTGGGCATCAACAGCCGGGACCTGGATTCGTTCGCCATCGATACAGCGGCCGCGTGGCGGATCGTGCAGGCGGTGCCGGGGGATCGAATCGCCGTGGCGGAGAGTGGGATGACCTGTATGGCCGACGTGGAGCGCGCCGCCGCGGCCGGCGCCGACGCCGTGCTGATCGGCACCGCGCTCTCCGCCAGCGCCGATCCCGACCACCTGCTGGCCGAGCTCGGCGGGGTCCCGCGGCGTGCGCGTTAAGGTCAAGATCTGCGGGCTCACCCGGCCGATGGACGCGGCCGCCGCCGCCGAGGCGGGCGCGGCCTTTCTGGGCGTCGTTTTTGCTGGTGGACCGAGGCTGGTCACCCCCGCTCAGGCGGCCGTGGTCGCGGCTGCCGCAGACGGGGTTCCCGTCTTTGGAGTCTACGGCAGCCAATCGGTCGAGGAGATACTTCGGATCAGCCGGGCCGCCGGCCTGTCCGGCGCCCAGCTGCATGGGCCTTACCCCCGTGCCTCGGCCGTCCGGCTCCGGGGGGAAGGGCTCCAGGTCTGGCGGGTCGTGCGCATCGCCACGCCCGACGATCTCGACGCACTGACCGCCGCGGTGCCCGACGCCGACGCCGTCCTGGTCGAGCCCCACGTGCCGCACGCGGCGGGCGGGGCTGGCGTTTCGCTGGACCTGGCCGTGGCACGCGAGGCCCGGGCGCGACTGGCCGGCACCACGATGGTTCTCGCCGGAGGGCTCACCCCGGAGAACGTGGCGGACGCCGTAGGCCTCGTTCGACCCGAGGTGGTCGATGTAAGTTCAGGGGTCGAATACCTGCCGGGTATCAAGGACTCCGACAAAATCGCACGTTTTCTGGAGGCGCTGTTTGGCCCTAGCCCCATCACCTGAGCGGGCCGTCGCCGGGCGGTTCGGACCGTACGGCGGCCGCTACGTCCCCGAGACACTGGTCGCGGCGCTCGACGATCTCGCGGCGCTGTACGACAGCGTACGGGACGACCGGGCGTTCTGGGCCGAGTACGAGCAGCTCCTGGCGGAGTTCGTGGGCCGTCCCTCGCCGATCACGGAGGCGGTGCGCCTCGGCAGCGAGGTCGGGGCCACGGTCGTGCTCAAGCGGGAGGACCTGAATCACACCGGCGCTCACAAGATCAACAACACGATCGGCCAGGCGCTGCTCGCGCTGCGGATGGGCAAGCGCCGGATCATCGCGGAGACCGGCGCGGGCCAGCACGGCGTCGCCACGGCGACGGTCTGCGCCCGCTTCGGCCTCGACTGCGTGGTGTACATGGGCGAGGAAGACGTCGCCCGCCAGCGGCTCAACGTGTACCGGATGGAGCTGCTCGGCGCCACCGTGGTGCCGGTCGGCTCGGGTACGCGGACCCTCAAGGACGCGACCAACGAAGCGCTCAGAGACTGGGTGACCAACGTCCCCACCACCCACTACATCATCGGCTCGGTGGTCGGGCCCGACCCGTATCCCCGCATGGTGCGCGACTTCCAGGCGGTGATCGGACGGGAAGCGCGAGCCCAGGTGCTGGAACGCTACGGCCGGCTGCCGCACACCGTGGTTGCCTGTGTGGGCGGCGGCTCCAACGCCATGGGGATCTTTGCCGGCTTCCTGGAGGACGCCGCGGTGCGGCTGGTCGGGGTGGAGGCGGCGGGGGAGGGCATCGCGTCCGGCCACCACAGCGCCACGCTCGGGGTGGGCTCGCCCGGCGTACTGCACGGCAGCCTCAGCTATCTGCTGCAGGACGCGGACGGCCAGGTGGCTCCAGCGCATTCGGTGTCCGCCGGCCTCGACTACCCGGGGGTGGGACCGGAGCACAGCTTTCTGCGCGACAGCGGACGCGTCACCTATGAGTCCGCCACCGACGCGGAGGCGCTCGACGCGTTCCAGGTGGTGTGCCGGCTCGAGGGGATCATCCCGGCACTGGAGACCGCCCATGCGTTCGCCTGGGTCCGCCGCATGGCGGGGCGCTGGCCGGCTGGGACGCTGGTGCTGGTCTGTCTCAGCGGACGGGGCGACAAGGACGTTGCGCACGTGGCCCAGCTTCTGAGGCCCGGCGCATGACGGCGGGCCAGCCGGCTACGGAAACCATCCCCGCGTCTCAGGTCTCCGAGCTGATCAACGGCCTGGTGAAGGCGCTCCGCGCCTATCACATGTACCTGCCGAACAATCCGATCTATCAGCGGGCCACGGAGAACCTGCGGGTCGCCTTCCTTCCGGTGTGGGCCGCGATGGACCAGCTGGTCCTGACGGTGGCGGAGACCGACTTCATCTGGGAAGAGCAGGTGGTCTACCACCAGATGAACAAGAGCGACAGCCTGGCATGGGGGCTGTTCAAGGACGGGATGCGCTCGCTCACCATCTGCCGCAACGCCGAGCTCGACGAGCTGCCCCGCTTTCTGGAGATGATCAACCGCGCGCGGTTCCTGGCGGCGGACGCCGGGGACGACCTGCTCACCCTGCTTTGGGAGCAGGAGTTCGAGCTCATCCAATACAAGTTCATCGAGTTCTTCGGCGAGGGTGGCGGCTCGCTGCCTGAACAGAGCGGCAGCTATGCGACGGCGGGTGGCGAGCAGGAGGAGGTCGCGAAGCAGCGCCACGCCCAGGCAGCGGAGGAGGCGCCGCCCCGGCCCAAGGGGGTGGTCGACCTGGATGAGTTCGACTCCACACTCTACTTCCTGGATGAAAACGAGATCAACCAGGTGGTGCGGGAGGTCGAGCAGGAGTACGGGCGCGACGTGTGCGACGCATCGCTCAGCGTGCTCTTCGATCTGTTCGAGCTGCAGGGCGAGCCGGAGATCCGGAGCGAGATTCTCGGCGTCGTCGAGCATCTCTTCCCCAGCTTCCTGACCGCCCGGGACTTTCGCACGGCGGCCAGCATCCTGCGCGAGAGCCGGCAACTGGCGCAGCGCACCTCGGGACTCCGCGAGGAGCACGTGAAGCGGCTGGAGGGCTTCGTCGCGAAGCTGAGCGAGCCGGCGATCGTGACCCAGCTGCTCCAGTCTCTCGACGAGGCTCCCGCGCTCGCCGGTGAGGCGCACGTGGCCGACCTGATGCGCGAGCTCCGCGCGTCAGCGCTCGAGCCGGTCCTCACCTGGATCCCCAATCTCTCCTCGGTGCCGCTTCGCACCCTGCTGGAAGGGGTGGCCGACCGGCTGGCGGAGACCTACCCCTCCGAGGTGCTGCGGATCCTCAAGGATCCGAACTCGGCCGCGCTGGCGCCGGTGGTAACACTCTGCGGGCGCCTGGGCCTGCATCAGACGGTCCCTGGCCTGGGCGAGACTGTGGCGCACCCGCTCCCCGCCGTGCGGCTCGCCAGCGTGCAGGCGCTCGCGCAGCTGGCGACGCCGGCGGCGATGGCGCTGATCGACAAGGCGCTGGAGGACGACGATCGCGGCATCCGGCTCGCCGCCGTGCGGGTGGTGGGGAGCCGGGGGTACAAAGGGGCGCAGCGCCGGGTGGAGGCGATCGTGCTGGGCAAAGCGGTCAAGGAGATGGATCTCACCGAGAAGATGGCCTTCTTCGAGGCCTACGGCGCGATCGCGGGCGCCAGCGGCCTCAAGCCGCTGAGCGCGCTGCTGCTCCCGCGGGGCATGCTGCGCATGAAGGAAGCCTCCGAGGTGCGGGCCTGTGCCGCCATCGCCATCGGGAAGATCCGCACGCCCGAGGCCCGCGAGGTGCTGCAGCGTGCCGCGGATGACAAGGACCTGGTGGTGCGGAACGCCGTGAGCCGCGCGCTCAGGGAGACGCCGTCGTGACCCACTCGGCCGACGCCCCGGCCCGGAACGCGCCCGAGGGCCAGCTCCGCCACGGGGGCCGCCTGCTGCTCCTGGCGCTCTACACCGCGCTCCGCAGCCTCAAGCTCTATCCGGTCGAGAACGCCACGGTGCAGAAGGCGCTGGACGATCTCGATACCGCCGCCCGGGCGCTGCTCGCGGTGGAGAGCGACCTCGAGCTCCGCATGGCGGGAGACTTCATCTTCGTCAACGCCACCCGGCTCCGGCTGGAGCTCGACAACTACGCCTCGTTCAGCCACATCCTGGCCATGCTGCGGGCGTTCGAGATCGGCGCGTTGCGGGTGCACGGCAGCAGCCAGCGGCGGGAGTGGCAGATCCTGCTGAGCCTCCTGTTGAGTCTCGCCGACCGGGGCGAGCCCGCTGATCGCTTCGAGGAGCTCTACGAGCGGCTGGCGGCCGGCGGGGTGAAGGGGCTCGAGATCGAGCGGGCCAGCCACACCGATCCGGACGCGGAGCAGTCGCGGGAAGCGGCCAAGCGGATCTACTCCCAGGGCGTGGCCGTCACCAAGGACGTGATCACCGGCGTCCGGCTGGGGCGGGCCACCAGTGTCAAGCGAGTGAAGCGCGCGGTGCAGCTCATCGTGGACCAGGTGCTCAACAACGAGACGTCACTGGTCGGGCTCACCACCATCCGGGATTACGACGAATACACCTTCACCCACTCGGTGAATGTGTGCATCTTCTCGGTCGCGCTGGGGAAGAAGCTGGGCCTCACCCGGCTGCAGCTCTACGACCTGGGCATGACCGCCCTGCTGCACGACGTGGGCAAGGCCCGGGTGCCGGTGGAGATCCTCAATAAGACGACCGGCCTCGACGAGGGCGAGTGGCGCATCATGCAGGGCCATCCCTGGCTGGGGGCGCTGACGCTGTTCGGTATGCGATCGCATGACGAGCTGCCCTACCGCACTATCCTGGTCGCGCACGAGCACCACATGAAGACGGACTTGACCGGCTACCCCAAGTCGATCCGGCCGAGGGCCCTGGGGATCTTCTCGCGGATCGTGGCCGTGGCCGACGGGTTCGACGCGGCGACTACCCGCCGAAGCTACCAGACCGTTCCCATCGAGCCGGACCAGGTGCTCAAGGAGATGTGGGAGAACCCCAAGCGGGGCTACGACACGGTGCTGGTGAAGGCGCTCATCAATCTGATCGGCATCTATCCGGTCGGCACGTGTGTGATCCTGGATACGTTCGAGGTGGGCATCGTCGCGGCGCCCAACCCTGAAGGTCCGCAGCTCAACCGGCCGATGGTCCGTATCGCGGTGGACATCGACGGCGCCGCCGTGCCCCCGCCGGGTGTGCTGATCAATCTGGCCGAGCAGGACGAGAGCGGCGCCTTCCGTCGCTCGATCGTGAAAGTGACCAATCCGGCACGCTATGGGCTGACGGTCGGCGATTACTTTGTCTGAATCGAAGTTGGCGCCGGTCTGGTCGGCGCTCCGGGACGCACGGCGCAGCGCACTCATTCCATACCTCACCGCGGGTTATCCCACACCGGACGCGAGTCTCCAGGCGTTGCGAGCGGCGGATCGGGTCTCCGACATCCTCGAGGTGGGCGTTCCGTTCAGCGATCCCCTGGCCGACGGGCCCACCATTCAGCGATCGACCTTCGAGGCGCTGCGCCAGGGGATGACGCTGGCCGGCACGCTGGAGCTGATCGCTCGCGCCAGGCTGTCCCGGCCGGTGGTGGTCTTCAGCTACCTGAATCCCATCCTCCGGTACGGAGTCGAGCGGTTCCTGTCGGCGGCCGACGCGCTGGGCATCGCCGGGCTGCTGCTCACCGACCTGCCCGCCGGCAGTGATCCTCCCGTCGAGCACGCCATCCAGCAGAGCCCGCTCGACCTGATCCGGCTGGTGGCGCCGACGACCCGGCCCGAGCGGCTCACCCAGGCCGTGGCTGGCGCGCAGGGATTCGTCTACCTGGTCGCCCGGCTGGGCGTGACCGGCGCGACGGCGTCGCTGGAGGCCGGGCTCGAGGCCTCGATCGCGCGGGTGCGCGCGGCCACGGCCGTGCCGGTGGCGGTCGGATTCGGCATCTCCACGCCGGCGCAGGCCGCCACGGTCTCCCGGCTGGCCGACGGGGTGGTCGTCGGGAGCGCTCTGGTCGATATCCTGGGGACGCAGGGCGTCGAGGCGGCCGCCGGGTTCCTGGCTAGCTTGCGCGCGGCGCTCGACGGGGGAGACCGGCGATCATGAGCCTGGACGTTCAGCAGCTGCTCGACCGCTACGCGCGGCTGCTTTCCCTCGGCGGCCTCCTCGTGGCGCTGGCCGCCCTGGCCCTCGATCCGCGCTGGCTGCATCAACCGATCTCGATCCTGCTGCTCACCCTGACGGTGTTCGCGCTGCGCGCCGCCCCGGTCAGATTGAGCAAATACTCCTACCTGACGCAGACCGGCGTGCCGGCGCTGGTCGGCGGCATCTGCGTCGGTCCCGGTCCGGTGGTGCTGGCGCTCCTGATCGGCACCTTCACCTCGGATGTGCTCTGGCTGCGGAAGCTCGCCCGCGCCGGCCTGATCAACGCAGGGCGCGAGGTGCTGACCTTCGTCGCCGCGTACGGACCCTATGCCGCGGTCCTCGCGGCCAGCGGCAACCCCGACATTTCGCTCGATTTCCTTCCCGCCGCCGCCATCTTCATCTGCTTCTATTTCTTCGCCGGCCGGGCCCTGTTCTACTTCACGCTGCTGATCCGCGACAAGCTGGAGCACGCGGAGAAGATTCTCATCCTGCGTTGGGAGATCATCAGCTATCTCCTGACGCTGGCCGCGACCGTAGTGGTCGTCGGGGCGCTCCGGGTGCTGGCGCCGGTCGGCTGGGTCACCGTCGGCCTGGCCCTGGGGCTGTTCGGGCTCCTCACCCGGCGCATCCTGGAGGAGGCAATCGGCGCCGAGGATCTCAACAAAGTCCACCTGATGGAGGCGGCGATCGCCAGCAACGCCACCCTGCAAGGGTCGTTCGACCAGATCGAGCGGCTGGCGTACCGGCTGATCGACTGGGGCGATTTCCGGATCTACCGTGCGACGGCCGACGGACCGGTGCTCGCCTACCGCGGAGTTCTGGGCCGCCCCGGGCGGGGCGACCCGCCGGAGGAGTTCGTGCAGTTCCGCCTGGAGGCAATGGCGACCACCTCGACGATCGTGGTGAAGGATGTGCGGAAGGACGACCGCATCGGTCACCCGGTGCCTCAGGTCGGCAGCCTGGTCATTCACCCGATCCGCTTCGGCGACGACCTCCTGGGCACGGTCGAAGTGGATCACCCGAAGCGCCACGCCTATGGGGCCAAGGACCTGCTGGCGCTCAGCACCCTGGCCAACCAGATGGCGACCGCGATTCACATCACCGAGCTCAGGCGGCCGCTCTTGAGCACCGTGGAGCAGATCGGAAGCCAGGTGACGGCGCTCGCCCGAGTGACCGACTCGCTCCGGGCCTCAGCCACGGCGCTCGCCGACGCGTCTGAAGGGATGCACCAGGGTGCCTCCGAGCTGGAGCGCTTCGTCGCGGGTGGGCTCCAGGCTACCGACGCACTCTCGGCCGCCTCCCGCGCGATGTCGACCCAGGGGGCGCAGGCCGCGGAGGCGAGCGGCACGGCCGCCGAGGTGGCGGTGCGGAACCGGGAGGTGATCGGTGATGCGATTCAGCGGCTGGTGGGGCTCAAGGGCTTCGTGTCCACCAGCGCCGATCAGGTCACGACTCTGGGTGGGCTGACCAAGCGCATCACCGGATTCATCGGCACGATCCGGGAGATCGCCGACCTCACCAACCTGATCGCCCTCAACGCGGCCATCGAGGCCGCCCGAGCGGGAGCGGAGGGGCGCGGGTTTGCCGTGGTGGCCGACGAGGTACGCGATCTCGCCGCTCAGAGCCTGCATGCTGCCGGAGAAGCCCGGGTGCTGCTGGAGGAAATCGCGGGGCAGGTCGCGACGGTTTCCACCCAGATGGAGCGGGGCCGAGTTGCCGTGGCCGGCGTGGAGGAGCTGAGCGCCGACGCGGCCATGGCGCTGGAGGCCATCGTCGGAACCACCCGAGAGGCCGGGGAGCATGCCCGCGCCATCGCCCGCACCGCCGCCGAGCAGCTCGAGGCGGTGGGTGGCCTCACCGGACAGATTCGGCAGGTGGCGATCGGGACCGCCCGCACCCGGAACGACACCGAGACGCTGACCCGGCGCGCCGCCGAGGCGGCGTCGGGGCAGGTCGACCTCGAGCGCGCCATCCGCGAGCTGGGTGACGTCGCCGCCGACCTCCAGCGCATCGTCACGCACTTCGCCGTCGAGCGCTGACGTGGCGCCCGCCGCACGCGAGCGGGTGTACGTGGCGCTGGGCAGCAACCTGGGTGATCGTTCGACCCACCTCGAGCACGCGCGCCGGGCGCTGGCGACGCTGCCGGGAACGACTCTGATCGCGACCTCCAGCGTGGAGGAGACGGCGCCGCTGGCCGGGATGGACCAGCCAGCCTATCTGAATCAGATGGTCCTGCTGGAGACGGAGCTCACGCCCCGCGCCCTGCTCCAGGCCGGGCAGGCGATCGAGCAGGCGGCCGGCCGGGTCCGCACCGTCCGCTGGGGACCCCGGACGCTCGACGTCGACATCGTGCGGTTCGGCGACCGCCATCTGGCCGAGCCCGACCTTATCATTCCCCATCCGGAACTGACCAATCGCGACTTCTGGCTGCGAGAGCTGGCGGAGCTGCAACCCTATGATCGCTGACCGACATGAAGCCTGAGCCACGCCCGCTCACCGTGCTCGACCTGCTCGCCATGAAGTCGGCCGGCCGGCGGATCGTGATGCTCACCTGTTACGACGCGGTGTTCGCCCGGCTGCTGGAGCAGGCGGATGTGGACGTCCTCCTGGTCGGCGACTCGTTGAACCAGGTCATCGCGGGACAGGAGACCACGCTCAGCGCCACGCTGGAGCAGATGATCTATCACGCCGCCGCGGTGCGGCGCGCGGCCCGCCGGTCCCTGGTCTTCGTCGATCTGCCATTCCTTACCTACCAGGTCACCGTCCCCGAGGCGATCCGGAACGCGGGACGGGTGCTGCAGGAAACCGGTGCGCACGGCGTGAAGCTC
>JBJMOX010000334.1:0-14834 GCA_045803515.1 Gemmatimonadales bacterium | reverse complement strand
GGTGCCCGGAATAGCCGACAGGCGTCCTTTCCCCGGCGTGAGCCTGGCCGCGCTCAAGTTCCTGCACCAGCAGCGGCGAATCCTGCTGCATGGCCACGAGCCGCTCGACACCGACACCACCGCTACGCTCGAGGGCGAAGCCTGGCTGATGCACAACGGTTACACTCAGGCCGAGGGGGTCGCCAATCTGGATCAGGTGCCGGAGACCGGCGCGCTGGTCGCGATCGGGTATCCCAAGTTCGAGGGCGGGGTCGGCGGATACGCGCGCTTCATCGCGATCTGCCCGCCGGACTGGCGCTACGGCGTGTCGGTGGGGCAGGTGCCGGAAGCCCCGCTGGAGCGGAACCCCAAGGCGTTGCATTGGGCGAACGGGGTGAGGACCAGATCCTAGGTAGGCGGCGACACCCGATTCCTTTTCCACTTCACTACTTCACCACGGAAACACGGAAGCCACGGAAAACAGGCACGGAAAACAACAAATGTTCCTTGTATTTCTTCCGTGAATTTCCGTGGCTTCCGTATTTCCGTGGTGAAGTGGTGAAACCGACACCGACACAGCCAAATGACCGCCGCTACCCAGGTCTCTGCCAGTTGACGGATGCTTCGCCGGGTGAGACGTTGCTGCGGAGAGCGGCACCACCCGGACAGGGAGACATGGCATGGACCTCGAGCGCACGGTAGGACTCAGGCCCGACGGCTCGGTATGGCTGCCGGAGCGGCGCTCCGCCATCCGCTCCATCCTGCTCAAGCTCGCGGCCATGGGTGTCCAGGTGCCGGCCGGCATCGGCGACGAGGAGGTGCTCCACCTCGCCGGTGACCTGTTCGCCCGGTACCGGGAGCAGACCCGGCTGCTCTCCGAGCACCTGTGCCCCGCCGACCGGCGGATTCAGAACTACCTCGACGGCCTGCTCTCGGCAGCCGACGTGTCCGAGCCCGTGCGACTCCCCGGCGAGACCCTGATTCTCGATCACTACGGTCTCGCCCGCGAGCTCTCCCTGCCGATCGACACCGACGCCTGGCAGAACGAGCTGGTATCGAGCCATCGGCTCGACAACGGCGTCCTTCACAACCCGGTCAACGACCGCCGCACGACCCAGGGCGTGTTTCACGTGGCCGAGGGCGGTCTCCCTATTCCCGCGGACAAGACGCGCGTGCCGCTCCGGGCATTCCTCCGCCTGCTACAGGAGGCGCTGCGCCCTCCCGCCCAGCTCACCCGCCTGCCGTTCACGGCCAACTGGCCCGCGCCGGTAGACACCATGGTCTCGCTCCTGCTGCGGCCGCTGGTCTGTCCGGCGGTTCCCCGGTTCGCGCCCGAGAAGCGCATGGAAGTCCGCTTCTTCGCGCCGGGCGGGCTGGTATCCAACCTGGACTTCGTGGAGAGCATCTTCGGCAACGCCGGCGATCCCTACCTGCCGGGCAACGACGCCGCGCTGGATGTCGACGGCTGGACCGGCCACAGCGGCTGCGTGATCCTCGCGCCGCACCTCACCCGTCTCCGGAAGAAGGACCTGGGCCTGCCGCACCAGAGTGATGCCAGCAGCGCCGAGCGCGCCGCCGGCATGTGCTGGGCCGAGGAGGGCGAGCTGTACAACGGCGGCAAGCCCTTCAAGGTCACCTCGCGCGGGACCCAAGGAGTGATGGTGACCATCCTGGCCGACAACTACTTCGGCTATTGCAAGAAAGAGGTCAAGACCCAGATCGGCTACAGCGCCAACCTGTTCGGACTGGCCGAGGAGGAGCATGCGGGCGGCGCGCTGGCGTTCGCGACCTTCAATCTGGGCGACCGCTTCGTGCCCGATCTCGTGCGGATCGTGAGCGCGAACCACCGCTTCGCCGAAGTGCGGGCGCTGCTCGGCGGGCGGGCGACGTTCCACGAGTCGGGCTACGCCACCGACACGCGCTATCCCGAGATCCACTACATGCCGGAGGACATGGAGATCGACGTCCCTCGCCAGGACATCACCTGGGTGCACAAGGGCCAGGAGCAGCACCTGAAGCTGCTGCCCGACCGGATCTACATCCACCCGAGCGGATACAAGATCCGCATGGCCAAACACCGCGCCGCGCCGAGCTGGCGGCTCATCGGGACGGTACCGGAAGGCGCCTTCTGTCACAAGCCGTGCACCGTCTCGGGCGGCGGCAAGTCCGAGATCAGCAAGAGCCTGGTGGACGCGGTGCTGCCCGGGTCCTTCTACGTGCGGAGCTTCGATGAGGACATGGGGCTGGTCCAGTCGATCATCGACCGGGAATACGACGACGTGCGCCTGCCCGAGGCTCGCGGGGGCGAGGGGCCGGGCACCGCGCGGCTGATCCTGTCCCCCGACCGCTCGCTCGGCTCGGTGATCAAGCTGCTCACGCCCAATCCGGGCGAGTTCACCCCGGAGTACAACGCCTGGCTCGAGAGCATCCCCAACTACGTGCGGGCGCTGGTGTTCGTGATCAAGCGCTTCTACCGGCCGGAGTGGGGCGATGATTGGCGCCAGCAGTTCAGCGTCGACATCATCAACGGTGCCCCGGGGCACGAGCTCAAGTACCAGGGGCGGCGGCTGGTCGCCACCTATCTCCGGATCGGACGCGAGGAGAACGGCGCCTGGCGCACCTACAAGCTGCGGCAGGACTTCGTGGCGGCCGACAAGGTGCAGATGGAGGACGACATCACCGCGTCGGTTGTAGTGCCGGCCCGCCGCCTGATCGGGCTGCCGGGCGAGTACGACGGCCACCCGAGCCTGAAGCTGGCGGAGAACTGCGAGTTCCGCCTGTTCCAGCGCCCGGACGACGCGATCCACCCGGGCCAGGACCGGCAGACCGAGGAGGACATGGCGAGGCCCGGGCTCTTCTGCTCGAATTTTCAGCCGCTCAGCCGGGAGGACGCACAACACATCGTGGAGGACGTCGCGATGCACGACGCCTTCACCCCGCCCATGCGCGAGCACGTGGCCCGGAACGCCGCCCGGACCGGCGGCGGCTACTCGATCTGCTCGGCCCAGCCGCGGCTGATCGGGGGCAAGCCCAGCAAGAACCCACGCTACCTGCAGCTCCGGCCGGACCTGGCGAAACCGCGGGACCGGTACGTTGCCGAGATGGGTGCCCGGCTCAACCGCCGGCTCCCGCTCCACGCGCCGGTGCTGTTCCCGGTCATCAGCGTGCTCTCCGGCCGCCGGAACAACCGGCCCGAGGAGGGCATCCGGCCGCTCTGCGTGTACGGACCGATTCACTACCAGGAGCTGCCGGAGCTGTTCATGGACTACGTGTGCTCGTTGACCGGCACGTCGCCGAGCACCACGGGCACGGGCTCGGAGGGCGCCCTCACCAAGGGGCCGTTCAACGCCCTCGGGGCCACGGCGGATCTCAACAACGCCCTGGTCGCGATGCTGCTCACCGGCTACGCGGGCTTCAGCTCGGCGGCCGGGTACATCGGCCCGCGGTATCGGGTGGATCACGACATCAGCCTGCTGATTCCCGAGATCTGGTGCCGGCTCTTCCCCCACGAGCGCGACCCCAAGCGGCTGATCGAGGCCGGCCAGCTGGAGAAGCTGGAGGACTACGAGTTCGCCGGGAAGAAGGTGCTGGCCAGCCGGCTGGGGTACCGGATCACGGCCAAGTTCGTGCACAATTTCTTCGGGCGGATGTTCGACAACCCCACGGCGGTGTTCACTGAGGAGATCCTCAAGCCCGAGATCCAGAGTCCGGCGGTGTTCGCCGACGGCGTCGCCAACATCGTCGAGGCACAGCAGCGCGTGGCGGAGGCGTATTTCGCGGACGACACCATCGAGGATGCGTGTCCTCCGCTCAAGGCATTGCTCCACATCATGGCGCACGGACACTTCGAGGGGAAAGACGCCGCCCATCCCGAGATTCGCGCGCTCTTCACCCGGGAAGCGCTGCTCGCCAGCGACTGGTATCGGGAGCGTCTCGGGATCAAGCAGCAGCGGGATGTGGCGCTCTGGGAGCGGCACGTCCTGAGCCTGATCGAGTTCCTGGCGCGCACCGGCCACCGCGACGAGGCTGAGCGGCTCGGTATCGGCAAGCGGCTGGAGCATGCCCGGGCCGAGCTCGAGCGGGTGAGCGCGCCCGAGTACCTGAGCTCGCTGGTCGGCACCATCGGTGCCGATCCGATCCACCGGCCGCTGCGTGGGCGGCCACACCGGGAATCGAGAGTCGCCGTCGAGGCAGGCCGCTGAGGTGAAGCACGCCTTCACGGTCGATCTCGAGGACTGGTATCACGGTATCCCGATCATGGCCGAGCGGAAGGCCAGCGCCGAGCGCCGCCTCCACGTGGGCACCGAGCCGCTGCTCGAGCTCTTGGCGCGCCGGGGTCACAAGGCCACCTTCTTCGCGCTCTCCCTGATCGCGCGGGAGCACCCCCAGCTCCTGCGCAGGATCGCCGACGCGGGCCACGACATCGGCTCGCACGGTCTGTCGCACGACTTCGTCTACGATATGTCGCCGGAGCGTTTCCGCGACGAGACCCGCCGCTCGATTCACGATCTCGAGGACTGCATCGGCAGGAAGGTGGAGTCGTACCGCGCGGCCTACTTCTCGATCACCCGGCGTTCGCTATGGGCGCTCGACGTTCTGGTGGAAGAGGGCATCCGCTATGACTCCTCGATCTTCCCGGTACAGAACTGGCGCTACGGGATCCCCGACTTCTCGCGCTCCCCGACCATCGTGAACACCGGCGCCGGACCGCTTTGCGAGTTCCCCATCTCGACCCGCCGGCTGTTCGGCCGCAACCTGCCGGTGACCGGCGGCGCGTACTTCCGCATCTACCCGTACCTCCTGTCGCGCGCTAACATCCGCGCGGCGGAGCGGGAGGGCACGCCGATCGTGTTCTATCTGCACCCCTGGGAGCTCGATCCGCTCCAACCGCGGGTGCCGTTCAGGCGCAAGGCGATGCTCACCCACTACGTGAACCTGCGGTCGACGGGCAGGAAGCTCGAGCGGCTGTGCCAGGAATTCGACTTCACCACCCTTGGAGAGGTGCTCGCTGATGCGTTCCCTGGACTTGGTCAATAGCTATTTCAACCGCGAAGCCGAACGCTTCAACGCGATCTACGAGAAGGACAAGCCGCTGCACCAGCAGCTCGCCGACACGGTGTTCCGCCGGGTGATGCGCGAGCGCTACTCGCTGGTGGTCAACGCGATCGGCGCGCCGGGTGCCTCGGTGCTCGATGTGGGATGCGGCCCGGGGCGATACGGGGTGGAGCTGGCACGCCGGGGCGCCGAGCGCTGCATGGGGATCGACATGGCAGCCACTATGATCGAGATCGCGCACACCGTGGCCGCCAAGGCCGAGGTCGCCGATCGCTGCCAGTGGCTGGTGTCGGACTGGCTGTCGTGGAACAGCGACGAGCAGTTCGACGCGGTGGTGGCGATGGGGTATTACGACTACCTGGAAGACCCGCTGCCGCACCTCGAGAAGATGATCGCCCACGCGCGGGGCCGGGTGTTCGCCAGCTTTCCTAAGCGCTGGACGGTGCGCACCGGTCTTCGGATCGTGCGCTTCAAGCTGCAGCACGGCTTTGTGCGTTTCTACTCGCGCCGGGAGGTGGTCGGGCTCTTCCGGCGCGCCGGGCAGGCGCAGTTCCTGTCGCTGGTCGACCTCGGACGCTGCCTGATCGCGATCTACGACGCGGGCGCCAGCCGGGCGAGGACCTAGCCTCAGGCTGCTTCACCCGCCGCGGCGATCGCCGCCTCGGTTCTCGCCCACAGCTCCTTCGCCAGCGCCTCATCGTCCGCCAGCGGATTGCAGGGCGCCTCACGCGACTTCTCGTAGTAGCGCCCGGTCGCGGCCGCGAGCTCGGGATCGGTGGCGCAGCGGAGCTGCGTGCGTGCGCCTTCCTCGTTCGAGACCAGGAAGAGCAGGAGGAGCCACCGGAACGGCTGGGGCACCGCCCGCCAGATGTTGGACCGAACCCCGCCGGGGTGCACGGCGTACGTCGTGACCGCCGTCCCGGCCAGGCGGCGCGCCAGCTCCTTGGCGTGCAGCACGTTCATGAGCTTGGTGACCGCGTAGTCGCGGAAGGCGCTCCGCTTCGGCACCACCCGCCGCTCCAGCACCGACCAGTCGATCCCCTTGACCTGCATGTGCGCGACGCTGGAGACGTTGACGATGCGTCCCTGCGGCGCCCGCCGCAGCGCCGGCAGCAACAGCTCGGTGAGCAGGAACGGGCCGATGTGGTTGCTGGCATAGGTGAGGTCGAATCCCTGAGGGCTCAACGCCGCGGTCCCTGCGACCCCGGCGTTGTTGACCAGCACGTCGATCGGCTGGCCGCTCGCCAGGACCGAGTCCGCCGCGCGCCGGACCGAGGCGAGATCCGCGAGGTCCAGCGGAAGAAACGTGGCATCGGCGGAGCGGTGCTGCGCCCGAATCCCGTCTAGCACGGGCCTGGTCCGCGCTTCCGACCGGCAGGCGAGCACGACTCTGCCGCCTCGCGCGGCGAGCGCCTCGACCATGGCGCGGCCGATGCCGGAGTTGGCGCCGGTGACGAGGAAGGTGCGGCCCTGGAGGTCGTTGGCGGTCACCTGCGCCGTGGCCCTAGCCATCACATTGTCCCCCGCCTCACTGCATCGTGACCGCGCCCGCGCGCGGGTCCGGCTCGGCGGCCCGGTGCTCCCGCCCGCCGCTCTCCAGGTCGGGTAGCCAGGCGGTCAAAAGCCCCAGGGCGGGCAGCCAGGCGCAGACGTGGTAGACGAACTCGATGCCGGTGTGGTCCGCCACCTCACCCAGCACCGCGGCGCCGATCCCGGCCACGCCGAAGGCGAGGCCGAAGAAGAGACCGGAGATCATCCCCACCTTCCCCGGCACCAGCTCCTGAGCGTAGACCAGAATGGCGGAGAACGCGGAGGCGAGGACGAAGCCGATCAGCACGCTGAGCGCGCCGGTCCAGCGGAGACCGACGTAGGGCAGCGCCAGGGTGAACGGCAGCACGCCGAGGATGGAGCACCAGATCACCAGCTTCCTGCCGAACCGGTCGCCCACCGGCCCGCCGACGATGGTGCCCGCCGCCACGGCGCCGAGAAAGGCGAAGAGATGCAGCTGAGCGTTCTGCACCGAGACGCCGAAGCGATGGATCAGGTAGAAGGTGTAGTAGCTCGAGATGCTGGTGAGATAGATGTACTTGGAGAAGATGAGCACGATGAGGAGCGCGAGCGCCGCCCGCACCTTCGCCGGCGGCAGCGTGGGATGAGCGCTGCCGCCGCCGGCCCGAGGCCCCGTCGCGGCCGAGCGACGCCGGGCGTACCACCGGCCCACCCGCCAGAGGATCAGGATACCGAGCAGCGCCGCGACCGAGAACCAGGCGACGCTCGATTGCCCGCGCGGCAGCACGATGAACGCGGCCACCAGCGGCCCGACGGCCGACCCGGTGTTCCCGCCGACCTGGAACAGCGACTGGGCCAGCCCGTGCTGCCCGCCCGACGCCATCCGCGCCACCCGGGACGACTCGGGATGGAATACCGCCGACCCCAGGCCGACCAGACCGGCCGAGAGCAGCAAGCCGGGATAGCTCCGGGCCACCGACAGCGAGAGCAGCCCGATCAGGGTGAATCCCATGCCGCTCATGAGCGAGTACGGCTTGGGATGGTGATCGGTGTAGAGCCCGATGACCGGCTGCAGCAGCGACGCGGTGAGCTGAAAAGTGAGCGTGATCAGGCCAATCTGGCCGAAGTCGAGCCCGAAGCTGGTCTTGAGCATCGGGTACATGGCCGGAAGCAGTGCCTGTATCATGTCGTTCAGCAGATGGCAGAAGCTGATCGAGAACAGGACGGCGAAGGCGGCTTGCGATGGCAGCATGGGGCCTACGGAAAGATCCCCAGCTGCTCGTAGCTCAACGCCACCTTGTCGATCGCCAGGACCAGCGCCGCGGTCCTGAGATCCGCCTTCCCCGCCAGCTGCTTCCATATCTCGCGAATGGGGTGATAGGCGCCGATCATGGTCTCTTCCAGGCCGGAGTTCACCAGGTCCTCCTCGCTCGCCCCGTGGGTTACCCGCTCGATCTGCTCGGCAGTGAATTTCCGGTCCGTTACCCCCTCCACTGCCTCCAGCAGGCGGCCGTAGGCGCCCTGCTCGAATCGCTTCTGCATTCGCCCGAAGCGGACATGCCCAAGATTCTTGACCCACTCGAAGTAGGAGACCGTGACACCGCCGGCGTTGATGAATGCGTCGGGAATGACCATGATGTCGCGCCGCGCGAGGATCTCATCCGCCTCCGAGGTGGTGGGCCCGTTGGCGGCCTCGACCACGATCTTCGCCTGAACCCGGGCCGCGTTCTCCTGGGTGATCTGGCGCTCCAGCGCGGCGGGGATCAGGATGTCGCACTCGAGCTCGAGCGCATCCTCCCGGCGGGCCAGGCGGGTTGCTCCCGGGAAGTCCGCCATGCTGCCACGCTCCCGCCGGTAGGCCATGACCTGGTCGATGTCGAGCCCCTTGGGGTTGGCGATGGCACCCTCCGACTCCGCCAGCCCGACCAGCACCGCCCCGCCTTGCTGGAAGAACCGGGCGGCGTAGTAGCCCACGTTCCCCAGCCCCTGGATCACCACTCGCTTGCCCGCGAGTCCGCTGGAGAGCCCCAGCGCCTTCATGTCTTCCCCGACGCTGCAGACCTCACGCACACCGTAGTAGACGCCCCGCCCGGTGGCCTCGACCCGTCCGCGGATGCCGCCGGCGCTCACCGGCTTGGCGGTGACGCAGCCGAGCGCGTCCACTTCGCCGGGACGGAGCTGGGTGTAGGTGTCGGCAATCCAGGACATCTCCCGCGGACTGGTTCCCACGTCCGGCGCGGGCACGTCCAGCCCCGGACCGATGAAGTTCTTGCGAACCAGTTCGAAGGCGTAGCGCCGGGTGATCCGCTCCAGCTCGTGGACCGAGTACAACTTGGGATTGAGGCGGATGCCCCCCTTGGCGCCGCCGAATGGAACATCCACCAGCGCGCACTTGTAGGTCATGAGCGCCGCCAGTGCCTGTACCTCCTCGTCGTCTACCGTCTCGGCGTAGCGGATGCCGCCCTTGCAGGGGAGCTTGTGATGGCTGTGCTCCGCGCGCCAGGCGTGCATCACCTCGATCCTGCCGTCGTCCCGCTTGATGGGGAAGCTGGTGTAGAAAAGGTTCTTGCACGCCTTGATGTTGGCGAGCAACATCGGATCGTGGATGGTGAATCCGGCGGCCCGGTCGAACGACCGGTTCACCTGGGCGAGGAAGCTGGCGCCGATGGACATGGGTGGTCTCCCTCTGGCGTCCGGAACGGGGGTTGTGCAAAAAGGGATAGCCCCGGCGGTCGCCTCCCGCCAGGGGAGGAACGGTCTCATGGGTCTTCCCGAAACGGGGCGCCACCGGCCAGATTTGATCTCGACCTACGATGAGAATCGGCCTACCTGTGGTTGAAAGTCCCGTGCCGACGCCCATGACCGCCGCGAACCCACTCGATCGAGGCCGCCAAGCCTTCGGGCTCGGGGCCTGGGGAGAGGCGTACGCCGAGCTCTCGACGGCCGATCGCGAGGCGCCGCTCGACCCCGATGACCTGGTGCGGCTCGGCACGGCGGCGCACCTGCTCGGCCGGGAGGACGAGAGCGCCGACCTCGCGGCTCGGGCCCACCACGAGTATCTCGCCCGGGGCAATGCCCAGCGTGCCGCCCGCTGTGCGTTCTGGGTCGCCATGCCGCTGCTGTTCAAGGGTGAGACCGCCCGGGCGGGCGGCTGGATCTCCCGGGGCCGCCGGCTACTCGAGGCGGGCCAGCATGACTGCGTGGAGCGGGGCTACCTGCTCCTGCCCGACGCCCTGCGCTCCATCTTCGAGGGTGACAGCGCGTCGGCCCGTGCCCTGTTCCGCGAGGCGGCTTCCATCGGGGAGCGATTCGGCGAGCAGGATCTGATAGCGCTCGCCCGTCAGGGCGAAGGCCGGGCGCTGATCCGCCTGGGAGAGACCGCGAAGGGCATGGCGCTGCTGGACGAGGTGATGGTCGCGGTCACCGCCGGCGAGGTGTCTCCGGTGATCGTCGGGGACGTCTATTGCAGCGTGATCGAGGCCTGCAATGAGGTGTACGACCTGCGCCGGGCGCAGGAGTGGACCGAGGCCATGACGCGCTGGTGCGACTCCCAGAACGACCGGATTCCCTATCGCGGCCATTGCCTGGTGCGCCGCGCCGAGATCCTGCAGCTCCATGGCGCCTGGCCCGACGCCATGCAGGAGGCCCAGCGGGCCTGCGAGTGGCTCTCCCGGCCGCCTCCCCAACGAGCCGCCGGCGCGGCGCACTATCAGCAGGCCGAGCTCCATCGGCTGCGCGGTGAGTTCGCCAAGGCGGAGAAGGAGTACCGGCAGGCCAGTCAGTGGGGACGAGAGCCACAGCCCGGCTTGGCCCTCCTGCGGCTGGCGCAGGGTCAGGTCGATGTGGCCCGGACCGCCATCTGTCGCGCGGTAGACGAGGCGAGGGAGCGACAAGTGCGTTCCCGGATGCTCGCCGCGTCCGTCGAGATCATGCTCGCCGCGGACGATCTCGCGGGTGCGCGGGCCGCGGCGGAGGAGCTGTCGGGCATCGCGGGCGAACTGGACGCGCCGTACCTCGATGCGGTTTCCGCCCAGGCCACCGGCTCCGTGCTGCTCGCCGGGGGCGATGCTCGAGCCGCGCTGATCGCATTGCGCCGGGCCTGCACCGCGTGGCGCGAGCTCGAAGCACCCCACGGCGAAGCCAGAGCTCGGGTGCTGGTGGGACTCGCCTGCCGGGAGCTGGGCGACGCCGACGCGGGACGGATGGAGTTGGACGCGGCCCGCGGGACGTTCGAGCAGTTGGGCGCCGCCCCGGACATCGCCATGGTCAAGCGACTCTTCCGGAAAGCGCCGGCCGGGATGCCTGGCGGATTGACGCCGCGTGAGGTGCAGGTGCTCGGGCTGGTGGCCACCGGCAGGACCAGCCGGCTCGTCGCGGGCGAGCTTGGCATCAGCGAAAAGACGGTGGCCCGCCACCTGAGCAACATCTACACCAAGCTCGGCCTCTCCAGCAGGGCCGCGGCCACCGCGTACGCGTACCAGCACGATCTCGTCCAGCCGGCTACATAGAATTACCCATGCCACGCCGGCGCACCGGTCTGGACAGTTTCCCCGATGCAGCGCGCCCGCGTTCCGGTTAGCATGAGGTCCAGCAGCGTCAGAGAGGTCAACCGTCAGCGTGTTGGAGGATGAGCAGTATGCGCCAGTCGGAGCGAGTTGAGACCGTGATCATCGGAGGTGGCCAGGCGGGCCTCTCCGTCGGGTACTACCTGGCCCGCCGGGGCCTCCCGTTCGTCATTCTTGAGGCGAAGCAGCGGATCGGTGACGCCTGGCGGGCCCGCTGGGACTCGCTCCGGCTCTTCACGCCGGCGCGCTACGACGGCATCGCGGGGCTGCCGTTTCCGGCCGGGGCCCACTCGTTTCCCAGCAAGGACGAGATGGCCGACTATCTCGAGGGCTATGCCGTGCGGTTCAAGCTGCCGGTGCGCACCGGGGTCAAGGTGGATCGGCTTTCCCGTGAGGGGGACCGGTACGTCGTGGCGGCAGGTGACCTCCGGTTCGAGGCCGACAACGTGGTCGTGGCCATGGCGACTTACCAGCGCCCCCGGGTTCCCGCCTTCGCCGCGGAGCTCGATCCCGGAATCGTCCAACTGCACTCGAGCGACTACCGCAACCTCTCTCAGTTACGGAAGGGGGGCGTGGTCATCGTGGGGGCAGGCAACTCGGGCTCCGAGATCGCGATGGAGGCGGCGCGGGCGGGATATCCGACCTGGATGTCGGGCCGGGATACCGGGCATGTCCCCTTCCGGATCGAGAGCAAGGCTGGGCGGTACCTGTTGCCGGTGGTCTTCCGGCTGGTGTTCCACCGGATACTGACCGTGGACACGCCGATCGGTCGCAAGGCTCGGCCGAAGATCGTGGCCAAAGGGGCGCCGCTCATCCGGGTCAAACCCGAGGATCTGGCCGCTGCCGGTGTCCAGCGCGTTCCCAGGACCGTGGGCATGAAGAACGGCCTCCCCCTGCTGGAGGACGGCCGAGTGCTCGAGGTGGCGAACGTCGTCTGGTGCACCGGATTCCACCCCGGGTTCTCGTGGATCGACCTGCCGGTCCTGAAGGATGGTGAGCCGGAGCACTACCGCGGGGTCGTCGCCGGTGCGCCGGGCCTGTACTTCGTCGGCCTGCATTTTCTTTACGCACTTTCGTCGACCATGATCCATGGCGTCAGCAGGGACGCGGAGCACGTCGCCCGGACCATCGCCGCTGGTCGGCGCGGAACGTCGGCTCAGGCCGGGAAGCAGGCGGACGCGGCCCCGGACGAGGACTCGCCTCGAGCCCCGGTCACGAGCCCAGCCACTGCCGCATCTGCTGAACGGTGATGTTGCCTCCGCTCAGGATCGTGGCGACCAGCTGACCGGTGAACCGCTCGCGATAGGCCGTCAGCCCCGCCAGGCCGGCGGCGCCCGCGGGCTCGAGCACGAGACCGAGCTCCTCGTGCGCCTGCCGCATCGCTGCCAGCATGGTCGCGTCCTCGACCAGCAGAATGTCGTCCACCAGGCCGGTGAGATCCGCCAGCGGCTCGGTGAACGGCGCCCGCACCGCGATGCCATCGGCGATGGTCGTGGCGCGCTCCAGCTCCTGGACCGCTCCGGCCCGCCACGAGCGCTCCATGGCGGGCGCACCGCTGGCGCATACCCCGATCATCCGGGTCGCCGGCCGATGCCCCTTCACCCAGCGGGACACGCCGGCCAGCAGGGCCCCATCACCCAGCGGGACGAGAACGGCATCGAACGGCTCCGGCCAGCGCAGCAGCTCCAGCCCGATGGTGCCGGCACCCTCGGAGATCGCAGGATCACGCCCGTCTTCCACCATGCGCGCGTCGCTCTCCCTGGCGAACGCCTCGGCTGCGAGATGCGCGGCATCGAAGTCCTCGCCCACCAACCGGATCTCCGCGCCGAGGGCGCGCATGCGTTCGACCTTGAGCGGATTGGCGGTCTCGCTGGCGAAGATGGTGAGCGGGAGCCCTCGCTTCCTGGCCGAGTACGCCATCCCCTGCCCGAAGTTGCCGGCGGTGGCGCACACCAGGTGGGGTCGGCCGCTCAGTGTCGAGGTCAGATACTCGGTACCGCGGCCCTTGAAGCAGCGAATCGGGTTCACGGTCTCCACCTTGACCACCAGGCGGCAGCCGAGCTGCTCCTCCAGTGACTCCGGCCGGAACTGCGGCGAATCGAGAAACACCGGGTCGATGACCTCCGCCGCCTCGGCGATCCGATGGAGGGACAGGCGGTGGGTCTCGGTCGTATGTGGCGGATCAGCCATCTTGCTGTCCGCTTTGCCGGTTGCCGCACGCGTGCGACACGAGCACACCACCGCTGAGCAGAAAAAGACCCAGGACCCAGGAGGAGCCCGGGCGATCCCGGAGGGTGATCCTGTCGGCGCTTCGAGTGATCCGCATGGCCTCTCCGCTCAGCTCATCGCCCGAAGCTGCCGGGCATCGAGCTCGACGATCTCCGGAGGCGCGCGGTTGAAGTCGCTGTATCGTACCCACGACGGCTGGGCCCGGAGGTAGATCAGACCCGGCCAGCTCTGTCGCTCGACCCCATCCGGAAACCGGTGCAGATAGACGGCCTTGAGCCGCTCCAGCTCGGCACCCTCGGGCTGATCGGCGACACCCTCGTATTGCACCGAACGCTCGTCTTGAGGTGCCGTTCCCCCGATCACGAAGGCGATCGCTGCATTGCGCCGAAGGTTTCGGGCCTTACGTGTCTCCGCCAGCGTGTCGAAGAAGATCTCGAAGTCGTCGGTCACCACGATGCCCACCACCGCGGCCTCGACCCCGCCAGTCGGGGAGACGGACGCTTCGACCGCATAGCGGTGACTGCGCATGAATGCGAGGAGCTCCGCACGCGTCATGCGTCCTCAGGGCTTCGATGCCCGGCCAGTACCTGCCGAACCCACCGGTTCCAGGACGGGAACCCCTGCTCCAGCGCTGCCGCGGCCCAGCCGTAGCGGTCGCAGAGCCCGAGCGCGACACCTGGCGAGCGACTCACCCCGACATGACAGTGAACCACGAGCCGCTCAGCGTTCCGCCACCGATCCACGAACTCGACCACCGCCGCCGCATGCTCGGGCGCGAAGAGCACGTCCACCGGAGTCTCTGCAGCCACGATATCGCTGAACGCAAGCCGGAGGACCGCGGCGAACCTGGGCGAGAGCTGAGCCGGTGGCACACCGGGATCCGCGATCGAGATGCAGATCTCGAGGCCTCGCGGCTGGTACTGCTCCGCCGCCTCTCGTGAAAGGACGCACAGCTCCATGCCCGCTACATCCCTCTACTCGGCGCGGACCGACACCCGATGCCAGGCGTTGTTGTTGTAGCCTTTCACGTTCCACGTTGCCTGGAGGGCGGATGGCTGGGCCCCGCCGGCAGTGTCGGTGGCCCGGACGACCAGAGTGTGACAGCCAGGGCGCAATTGCAACGGCGCTTCCCAGAATGACCAGCTCCAGGGCCCTCCCGGAGCCGCGATCCGCGCCTCTACCCACTCACACCCTCCGTCGGGCGATACCTCCACCGTGGCGATCGGGCACCCCGCCGAGCCCATGGCCCATCCACGAACCACCAGTGGGCCCGCAGCGACCACCTGGTCCGCCGTCGGCTGCAGAATGACGGCGTTGAGGGGAACGGCACTCAGCGCCACCCCGGCGGTGATGTCACGCGGGTCACGCGGGTCGATCTCCCGCTGAAAGCGGTACGCTCTGCTCTGGAAGTAGTTGGGCGAGGCCTCCGCCGAGAGTCGGATCCGGCCCAGCCATTTCACACTGCGCGCGCCGATCCAGCCGGGAACGACCGCTCGC
>JBJMOX010000333.1:0-16221 GCA_045803515.1 Gemmatimonadales bacterium | reverse complement strand
GCCTCCGCTCCGTCACCTCGGCTGCGTCGAGTCCGGGACGCTGTCTCGGATGTGCGGCAGTGTGTCGTTCGGGTTCACCGTGTCCTTGGGCGTGACCGTGGTGTCACGGATCCGGGCGCCGGGCTCGTCCGCGGCTTTGTTGGATGCGCATCCAGCCGCAAGGGTGCTGATCAGACCTGCCAGAATTAGTCGTCTCATGTCTACCTCCCAAAGGTTAGACTGCTCCCTGCCCGCTTAGCGCTTCGCGGACGCTTCATGCTTTCGCGTGACACTCCAGATGGGCATCGAGCAGCTTCCTTGCCGCTGGTGGGGTGTGCCGCTCCTGAACCGCTTGCCCGATGAATGTCGTCAAGCGCCCCGGGTACTCATCATTCGTTAAGGCCGTCGGGTCGGCATGCCGATCAAGCACGCGCACCCAGTCTCTCGGCAGGCCGGGGCTTCCACGCAATACCCGGCGGCGGCTGGGCCCAGCGTTGAGGCTGCGTTGATGGATTGGGCTACCGTCGGGCATCACTTCACCACGAGATCAATCGTGGAGGGCGTCTTCTTCCTCGGCTGCGAGCCGTCAGGCTACTGGGGCGAGCTGGACAGGCTCTTTCCCCCGGCGCCCACCCCTTATTCTTCCGGACCCGGGCCATTCTCAGGCCCCATCATCTAACGTACGGGAGGCTCAGGTGCTCCTCTGTGAGCGGGATAACACGGCCCAAGGCTCAGATTGCGAGCTATGCGCGACGCGCGTGAGGCCGGTCACCGAACCTCAAGGTTCCGCACACAAGTTTGGCAAGTCGGCTGACCCGTGAGTGCGTAAACGTGGACCCGTGAGTGCGTGAACGTGAGAGAAGGAGGATGAGATGCGGTTTCCCCTTACAGCTGTGCTCCTAGCCATCGGGCTTGTCGGGTGCAATCGGACTGAAACCGCGCGCACTCGAGAGACCAGGGATACCCTGGTCACAACAAGACAGACGCAGGACACGACCCTCGTTACCCACGATACGACCGTGAAGGTAGACACCAGCGTGAAACGCGGTAAGCGGACGCTGCGCGCCGACACGGTCAAGAAGACAACTGGCACTCGGCGGACCCGCTCGGACAGCGATACGGTACGCTAGCCGCTGGGCCGCACGGTCCGGCAGCTGCACAGCACAGCGGGACAGCCCAATGCTGGGCTGTCCCGCTCTCCACTTGTGCTTCAAGCCTGAAGACCAGCCGGTCTGGCCGGTGCCCCTCGAGCTGGTGGATTCGCCAGGATTTACTCCACGGCCAGAGGCCTGCCGATTCCGCCACCACCGCATCGCGAGCATGCCCGCGCCCGCGATCATGGCACGCCGCAGATTGCTGCCGCGAGATGTTCCGGCTCGGCTACGGCGACCGGCCACACGGTATCGCACAGACTTTTGGGTCCTGATGGTACGGCATCGTACCAAGGACCCCGCCAGGAGAGGTGAGTCGACTCACGGACATGCGACTTGGCTGCCGCTACCCAGAGCACGCTACGGAAGGGAGCACTGTGATCCGCGCAACAGGCGCGGAGGATCTGCTGCGATATTGTCAGACCGGCGAGAGTGCCGGGTGCCTCGCGTCTGTACGCTGGGAGACTTGGAGCACCACTTCGCGTTCGCGGGGGCGGCAATGGATCGAATGGATCGCGAGGACATTCTCCAAAATCTCAGCCGCCAGGTCGCCATGGACGTGATGGGCCTCGACCTTGATCGCGGCATGGGCCACGGGGCGGTACTGCCCCGATTCTGCAGCGATATCGGCGCTGCCTGGCAGATTGTCGACCAAATGACTCGCCGCTTCGAAGGCATGAAGCTCAAGCTCATCCAGGACGAGCTGGGTTGGCGGGCGGCCTTCTCCGACCAGGTGATCTCTACCGCTCCACTCGAAGCCTCGGGGCTGACACCCGCCGAGGCCATCTGTTCGGCAGCTCTGGCCGCCGTCAAGCGGAGGCGCTCGTCGAAGTCCTAGGGCCTCCGTTCACCAGCCGCTCGAACCGCGGGGTGCCTCGGAGCGGCGCCCAGAGCGGGTCGCCCCGCAGCCACGCGGGCGACAACGGTCCCGGCTTCGAGGTGCCGTTGCGCACGCCACTAAGCCGAGCCTCGAAGGCCAGCAACTCGAGCCTGTCTCGTAGCGGGAGGCTCCTGAACCGGATTACATCTGGGGGGCTCGGCCGACCCCTTTGCGCCCGTCGGGAGGATCGTTTCAGTGCCCGACGCCGAGGAGATACAGCAACAATATGAGACCCAAAGGCAGGCCGAGCAGCCACAGCAGGATGAGTACCATTTGTACGTCTCCGTTAGATCACATCTCTCGGGATCGCGGGCTTACCCGACCTCTGCAATTCGGTCGCGCTTGCGGTGATGGGTGAAGGTCATCGGCTCTCCGGACGCCATCCAGCCCCCGATCACGCCGCCGATGAGTCCGACCAGCAGGGCGATCGCGGTTGCGACCGCGTTGTTGCGTGTGGCCGTCGCCAGGTCCGGGTTTGGTGATGCGGCCCGGGCAACCCAGGAAGGCGTTCCAGACAGCCCGGCGTACCAGCCGCCAAAATGAGCCAGGCCACCGACGGCGCCAAGCACCATCAGCAGCGGCAGCGCCAACAGCCAGACGATCGATCCATGGAGAATCGCCGGCTCGGAGCGGCGAATGCCGGCGATCCGCGCGGCCGTCCAACCGCCCGCCACAAACGCAAAGAAGGCGCCCCCGATGCTGAAAACGAGAGTAACCAGCCGAACCTTCTTCCAGTCCACATAGCGAGAGATTTCGTGGGCACCGAGGGCGAACCCTAGCAGACCGATGATCGTTCCGACGGCTAGCGCAGTGAGCGTACCCACCCAAATCGCACTCCACGCGACCGGCCAGCGGGTCCATTCAGGCTG
Source organism: Gemmatimonadales bacterium (assembly GCA_045803515.1). GTDB lineage: Bacteria > Gemmatimonadota > Gemmatimonadetes > Gemmatimonadales > GWC2-71-9 > CAVVWJ01. The sequence continues at coordinate 13,342 of JBJMOX010000333.1, read as the reverse complement.
GCGAGTATCCATGGGGCCTCCTTTCCGGAAGGTGGCGCTCGTGGACATGGAGGGCCACCGATCGCCGAGTACTGCAGCGCCACAACATTCTGTGAGCCACCAGAATCCGCAAGAGCAGGCTTGCGTCAGCGTCTCGCTCGCTGGATGGTACGGGACCGTACCATCAGCCCATCGATCAACTATCGCTGGACGCCGTCATTTCGTGAGGCTCGCGCCCAGCGCACTCTTTAGGCGGGCCTGCCCGCTTCCAGCCGAGCCGCGTGGCGCGTACAGCCGGGCTGGTAGGCTAAATTGCCCTCTTACGCCTGCTGCGACTAAACGTAATTTCAAGCTGTCCCCTTATAGCCGTTCCCTTTCCACTAGGCGCAGGTACGCATGGGCACCCCCGCCCGGCGTCTCACGGAGCGCGTCGCCCTGGTCGTGGACGACGAGGAATTGGTGTGTCGCTACACCGCCCGTATCCTGATGGAGGCGGGCCTTCGCGTGCTGGAGGCGCGCGGCGGCGAGGAAGCCTTGGCGCTGCTGGAGCACTTGGGGACGACGGCCGTGGGGCTGGTGGTGAGCGACGTCGCCATGCCCCACATGAACGGTGTTGAGCTGGCCAGGGTGATCGGCCAGCGGTGGCCCGCCATCCCGGTGCTGTTGACTTCAGGAGACGGCGGACCGCCGAGCGCTTACTCAGGGGCATTCCTCGGAAAGCCGTTCACGCCGGAGGTCTTGATCGCCTCAGTGAAGGAGCTGCTAGGCTCACTGCCGCTCCGCACGCTCAATCGGCAGCCTGGGGGCGGGTAAGCATGGATCAGGCAGAGTTTGATCTGCTCACGCAGTTTAAAGCCGGCGAGGCGGTGTTCCGACCAGCCGGGCGCACCGAGGATGCACGCGCGCAGTTCGGCGAGACGGTGAAGCGGCTCCTGAAGCTTCGAGAGCGCGGATGGGTGCGCTTCACCGATGGCCGCATCGCCCGGAGCCAGCGAGGCATCTACCTGATGGTCGGCCCTTGCGACCTGACGGAGGCCGGGCGGCAAGCACTGGAGGAGGTTCGCCGGCTCAAACTCCTGGCGTGAGCGGCTCCCGGAGCGCACTCCTAATGAAGCAACCCTTACCGGGGAAATGCAGGTTTTTGGCGGAGAAGTGGCTTAAAGGTGTGAAGAGGGTCGGTAGCCGCCGGGCCTACCCGCGAGCATCCGGATCCGGCAGCGCCACCTTGCGAGTCCTGGACGCTTGCCGGATCCGGGCCTTGAGCGTGCGGAGCTCCCCAGGGGTGTACCTCTCGGCGTTCGACGGCTGATGGATGTACCCCCACCCGGCCTGGCGTGTCAATCGGGTACTTCTTGTTTACGGGATCGGCAAATGTCGCTTTCCCGTACTTCGCGAGCCCTTCTCTCGGGTCGGCGTCACGTCGGCGATGGATGGTCACTGCGCTCAGCGGATCACCCGCGGGACTCTAGGCGTCTCCGGTCGAGACGCCGGCGTTCGGCGCCGGCCCGTTGAGGCTTGGCTGGCCCGGTCGCGCGGGATACCAAGGTCGGACAGGGTGGATAGTTGCGCGGCGCTACTATGCTGATTGCAGTCGTCACCCTGCGGGTTCTGTTTCCAGGCGCTCTGACGGCGTCAGCGTAACCGGGTCTGCAACCCATGTCCCGTCGCGTCGAAGCATCCGGCACTCATAGTCGTACTGTCGGTTCCCCGAGCGGATCATCCCCTCCACCCGGCCGCGGATCTCGATCGTTCCGTCGCCTGGAGCATTCGATGTCGCGCTGGTGAAGCGCACCATGCTCGGTGCGTTGAAGTGCTGCCGCACGCCCTCTTGGCACTGCGCGGTGAGCACCGAGTCGCTTGCAGCCTGGGCCTGCAGTACCCCCGCCCAAACTGCAGCGAAGAACGGTGCAAGTAGTCCGGAGCAAAGAGGCAACTTCCTATGCTTCTGCCGGAGCAGACCAAACTGCCGCCTTGCCACCTCGGCCAGGAGTGCCACGCCCGCGTTCTCTTCGCTCACCATACCGAAGATTAGTCCGCCTGGCTGCTCTGGGATAGACTCGAGTCGAGCTCCTCACCTTGGTCCGAGGCCTCACTGAGCAGCTAACTCTCCAGGCTCTGTCCAGATCAGTTTCGTGCGGCAGTAAGGACCTTGGTCAAGCTTGCTGCGTCGGGGCGAACGCGATTCTCCTACTTCGATGGTAGAAGCGTCGTCTGACCCCCGACATTCTGCCAGCGCCCGTCGCGTTTGACCCAGATCTCAGTAAACCGGCGCGGCCCGGGGACATAGTTCTTGGCCGACCCCGTCAACGTGAGCTGTCCGGTGACCACGGCGACGTTGCCATACGTCCGCACTTTCAGATCTTCACTCTTGGTGTCGGTCCACTTGATGGCGTCGGACATCGTCTCCTTAATGTCCGCGGCCTTGTCGTTCACCGTGCCATTGGAGTGGGTGTACGAATAGTCCTCGGCCATCAGCCGCTCCATGGTGGCTCGGTCTTTCTTGAACTGTGCCTGGTCCAGCGTGCGATACGCCTTGAGCACTGCTTGCTCGTTTGGGTTCGGCGCCTGGGAGTACGCGGGGACTGCCGCAAGCAATGCCGCGGCTCCGAAAAGCACAGCGCGCCACATACAGCCTCCTCTGGGTGGGAGAGTTCCACCCGCCAGTACGTGGCGGGCGTTATTGAAGCAAGAAACTTCTTCCTCTATGCCCTACAAAAGGCGAATTGCTCGGCGGTTCGGCTCCTAGATATGACTTAACTGACGTGCGTGGCAGACGGTACGGCCTGGTACGTGGGTCGTCAAGAGCGAGTGGGAGAGCGCGGTAGTGACTCGTGTCTGAAGTGACGACCGAAGCTGACTCAGGCCCTCACCGCCTACCCCGGCAAGCGCAGCGCCGGAAGGTCCACAGCTCGTGGTCGCGGTTCTTCGACTATCTCACCACCGTGCGCGGCCTCTTTCTCGCCAACCCGATGAGTGCTGTCCCGCGCCCCAGCGGGTCGGGATGCCTCTCTAGCACGCGTACCCAGTTTCTCGGCAAGCCGGGCCGCTTCCAGGCGAGCCCGGGCGGCACGCGGGCCCATCGTTGACGCTCGGCTGACGGTTCGGTCGCATCGTCGGCCATGGAGCAGGAAGGTACGCGAGAATCCGAGGACCTGCGAGAGGACTACGGCGGCTGGCCACTACGGGACAGGCTCGAGCTGCTCGCCTTTGATGCCCGGCTCGCGCGGGTACCGCCGGCGCTCCTGCAGGCGCTCTGGCAGACGATGGACGTGCTTGACTCACACACGAACGCCCCGCCCGGAGGCGAGGCGTCATGGCCCGTGCCTTTCCTGGGAGCAGCGCCCTCCGCCGCCTCCATGGTGGAACGCTACGGATCGCGACCGGGACCGGCAGCAGGTGCGGGTTGTTCGTCCCGTCGCCGAGCTCACCCTCGACGCCGCGCCTCCAGCAGTAGGGCTCGGTTGTCCGTGGTCTTGCCGCAGGCGTGGTACCCGTCTGTGCTCACGCAGCAGAAAGAGAGCCCGCCAACGACTGCCCTCAGCCAGAAGCGAAGGCAGGCCTTCGCGATTGCTAGAGGCGCGACATTACCCCCGCCAGGACTAGAGAAGCCAGCCGTGTGCTGGCGCACAGCCGCCGCGGCCGGCACCGCGTAGCCTTAGTGCCGGCCGAGGGCCGGGGACAAGGGCGGCTGTTCCTTGACGAGGAAATTCACCATGACCAGGAGCGGCGGCTCCAGAGACTCGGCACCTTCCGCTTTCGCGCCGGACGTGGCCGGCTCCGCGCCGCAGCCCCCAGATAGAGCAGCGGTCGAGCAGCCCGACCTCAGGCGCCTGGGCGATGTACTGGAACGGGTGGAGATTCGCTCGATTGCGATCACGGGTCTGTTCGTTCTCGCCATTCTGTACACGGTCTATCTCGCCCGGGCTATCCTGCTCCCGATTGTCATCGCGCTTCTGCTCGACTTTCTGCTGAGCCCGGCGATTCGCGGGCTCAAGCGGCTGCGGATCAAGGAGCCGCTGGGAGCAGTGCTGGTCATGCTGGTACTCCTGGGCGCTCTCGGCGGCGGGGTCTACAGTCTTGCCGAACCGGCGCAAGCCTGGATGGCGCGGGCTCCGCAGAGCCTGGAGCGGCTGCAGGCGGGTCTCCGGGAGGTTCGCCGGCCGGTCGAGCAGGTGACGCGCACGGCAGAGCAGGTCGAGATAGCTACGCATGTGAGCAACAGCGGTCCACCCGAGGTCCTCGTACGGGGTCCTCGTCTTAGCGAGCGCCTGTTCGGCAGCACCCAGCTCCTCGTAGCCAGCGCACTCGAGACGCTCGTTCTGCTGTACTTCCTGCTGGCCGTGGGCGACCTGTTTCTCCAGAAGATGATCCGGGTGCTTCCCCAATTCCAAGACAAGAAGAAGGCAGTCGCGATTGCCCGACAGACCGAAGCTTCGATTTCGACTTATCTCTTCACCGTCACGCTGGTGAACCTGGCCTTGGGTGCGGTGGTCACGCTGGTCATGCTCGCGGTCGGCATGCCGAACCCGATGCTGTGGGGTGCCCTCGCGGGCATCGCGGAGTTCATTCCGTATCTCGGCTCCGCCACTCTGCTGGCGACGCTCGCGCTTGCCGGGCTGGTGACCTTTCCGAGCGTCGGCCACGCCCTCCTGGTGCCGGGCAGCTACCTGGCAGTGAATATCGTTCAGTCGAACTTCGTCAGTCCGGTGGTTCTGGGCCGGCGGCTCACGCTCAATCCAGTCGCGATTCTGGTGGGGCTTACCTTCTGGTGGTGGGTCTGGGGCGTGGCCGGCGCATTCATCGCCGTGCCGGTGCTGGCAACGTTCAAGATCTTCTGCGACAACATCGAGTCGCTGGCACCAATCGGTGAATTCTTGGGCGATTGAGCCGGAGCGGACGATGGCTCAATGCCTGACCCCGGAGGAGCAGGCGGCTCTCGGAACGCGCGGGTCGGGATCTCACGAAGGGCTTCGTAGCGGATTACCGGGCGCGGCGCCGTGGCAGCGGAACAGCCGCCGGGACCGTGAACCGCGACCTCTGCGCGCTCGCGGCGTTCTTCAGCTGGCCAAGGAGAAGATCGAAGGGCTAGCACGAGAAGCATTGGAAACCGAGAAGATTAGCCCCGATGACCTCCATACCCGTGTTGAAGACTGGATTCGCGACGCGTATGCCAAGCACAGGTGGGTCCTGCGGGTCTTCGGGAGGACGCATCTTGCTCGCATCTCGGGTGATGTAGAAGCCTTGACGAGGGAGTGTGGCGTGTCCCTGGAGGTCGAGCTCTTCAGCGAAGAACGCGTCCGATGGCCGTAAACTCGAGGATCTCCCCACGTTCTTCCCCACACATGGCTATGATCAATGCGAGCCCTAGACGCTACAGGATTGCGTAAACCACGTTGGGATTGGAGCTTTCGGCACCAAGGCGTGGTGGCCGAGCGGTTTAAGGCAGCGGTCTTGAAAACCGCCGAACGGGAAACCGTTCCGTGAGTTCGAATCTCACCCACGCCGCTGTACCTAACAGACTTAGCCTCGCCTGGGCCACCGATATCCGGTGGCCGTTTTCGTCGAATAGTACCTAACGGTACCTAAGCTTCTGCACAAACAATCCTGCCTCGCCATCTCAGGGGTGAATTATATGGAGCCCAAGTTGCCACCCATCAGCAAGCACCTCGTTCTCGATCCGGCTTATGGCCGCGATGCAGCCCAGTACTACCTGGGCGGTGCGTTGGAGGCGGGCAGAGAAATGGTTGCATATGGAGCTGACCTTCTGCTCCGATCCTTTCAGACTATGGAGCGGACTCTCGACAACGGAATGCTGCTTGGCGTTCTGTTTCGCCAATCCATTGCCGCGCTCGATGCCTTCATGCTCTGTCTGGAGAATGGCGCTGTAGGTGCGGCTGCCGTCCATAGCCGTGGCGCCTTGGAGGCGAGCTTCTACATCGAGTTCGTGCTCAGACGCGGAAAGAAGGAATGGGCCAAGAGGATCTGGGTCTACTCCCTCCGGCAGAACCTCAGTTGGGTGCGACGCGGGATCCCCGGTCGACCGGAACGGAAGCAGTACTTGGAGGGGCGCAAACAAATGGGTCTACTGCCGCCTGAGCCGACAGAGGAGGAAGTGCAGGGCTACCTCGCGACGGAACAGTCAATCCTGGAGCGGCTGACTGCCGATGATCTGCGGGACTTGAATGCGGCCTTCGAGGCGGTGGCGTCAAAGAAGGGATATGAGCCGGATTGGTTTCGGCCAGGTAAGGACGGGGTTTCCTCAGTCTACAGGATGGCCTGCGAGCTTGGTCGCCAAAATGAGTACGACACCTTCTACCGCTCACTATCCTGGTCTGTGCACGGATCGCATGCATTCACCTCGGCGATCATTCAGGGCAGTACCATGGGTATCCACCCGGTGCGTGATCTTGAGCAATTCACGATGGTCTTCTCCTTCGGGGTGAACACCGCGCTGAAGACCTACATCGAAGTGATACGTGAATACCGAGCGGATGAACAAAAGTGGTTTGCTCGGAAGTACCGCGCAGAATGGGAGGATCGGCTTCGTAACCTTCCTGAGATCAACATGGAACTGGATCCCAGAATGTTATGAGGTCATCGGGGCGCAGGAGCTCCGGCTCCGTTTCCTGCTGGCATCGGAGCCGGGGGTCGGTGCAGCAGTTTCATGTATGTGTGCTCGCTTCCCCGGTTGTCCCAGGTCGCCTCGATGTGACTCACCATCTTGGGTAGGTCACGCTCTACCGTCGTGGCCCATAGGCTGGGAGAGTAGTCATAAACCCGAAGCATGTTGTCTACGTCGAAGATGGCTGCGGTTCCATCTGCCCGAATCAGAGCAACCGGCTTATCATGTGCCATCCTCATGCCCAGCTCAAAGAGCACATTGGGATTGTGCTCGGTCAGGTCAGCCAGAACTAAATCCGCGTTCAACAAGCTGTTAATGATGGTGGACTGGATTACGTCGCTCCCCTGACGATTGGCCGTCGTCACCTTGAACCCGGCTTTGCGGCCCGCCGGAGTGATGAGGCTCTTTAAGACCTCGTCGAAGAAGCCAGGAGGGTTGCTGGCGTCACGCTCCCGAAACGGCATAATGACAAACATCTCGAGGTCCGAATCGCCCTCCGGCTCGGCGAGCGTCACGACTTGATGCGACCCGACGTCTGACTGCTCGGCAGCAGTGCCCTTCCGACGACCTGCACCCCGCTGATCTCCGTCGGGCGAAAATCCCGCGCCGATTCCTAGGTAGTCGCAGTTCTCGCGGAATAGCTTCGAAAACTCCTCGTGGGTCTCGGGCTGGAGACCGAACTCTTTCACGAGGGTGTTTCCCAAGTACTTCATCTCTGGGAGATTGCTGCCCTTGTAGTAATCAAGGACCCGCTTGAAAACATCCACATTCAAGAACGCCTTCATTTTCAGGCTCTGCTCGACCGCGGGGTTGGGCGCGTAGACGAGGTCCCGACCCAGCGGCGTCAGGCCGATCTGCTGGCTGTCCCGGCTCCCTTCGGTAAGGCCGAAATCCCGCGAGGACGCGGCAAGATAGAAGAACCGCGTATTCATCTTGGAGATATTGAAGGTCGCTGCCAGGTCATCAGGCTCCCACGGGTTGCCGCCGTTCTTATCCTTGAGGGCGAGTGGAACCTGGATCGCGTCCTCCAGCGAGGCGCGTGGGTACGGACGGCTGGACCGCTGCTCGGGCCGGACGCGCAGTAGCCGGTCGGGCTCGGCGTCGCTTGGCTTTCGGCCGCTTCTTGGCTGCCTTGGGTGGGGCTTCTGGCTCTGTCTCTAGCGTTGCTTGACCCTGATTGTTGTCTGCCATCCTTCACTCCAGTGCGCGTGGTGCGCATGCCCTACGAATACAAATTTGGCGAGGAAAATAGAGGCCAGTAAATCTGCTTGGGTGTTAAGGTTAGACGCAAGGGGCAGGAACCGACCGCCTGAGAGCCAGCTTCGCATTGCCGCACCGTTGATCAAGCTATCACCCGTGGCACCCGCGCTGCCTCAGTTCGCCCTGCAACACCGGCAGGATCTGAGGCGCAATGCCCGCCGTGTCCAGCATGCGGGCGAGCGCCAGAGGGATTGATGCCACGCTGAAGGAGGCGATGGCCTGACGCCGGGAGCCAGACGTTCACCGGAAGGCCGGGATACCGTCCGGCGGCTTCAGGCTGGAGCCGAGCCTCGCGGACGGTCGAGATGTAGGGGCGGTGATTTTCGATCGGAGGCCCAGGAAGCCGTGGTGCGGCTACTTTACCAGGGTATCCATGGGAACCGCCGAGGATCACCGTCCGAGGAACTACTGTGCGGCTGCTCATCGTCAGACATGCCATCGCGGAAAGCCGGAAAGCCTTCGCCAGAACGGGAAAGAAGGATGGACTGCGGCCGCTCACCAGCCATGGGCGGTCCCAGATGCGCCAGGCCAGCAAGGGTCTCCGCCGGATCCTCCCTTCAATCGACGTTGTAGGGACGAGCCCCCTCAAGCGCACGGTGCAGACCGCCGAGATCCTCGCCGCAGCCTACGACCATCCGCGTCTCGTCAGCGTTCCCGCGCTCGATCACTCGCCCGACCCCGGTACCTTCATCCGCTGGCTCCAGACCCACCGCCGTGAGGAGGTGGTGGCGGCCGTCGGGCATGAGATGCACCTGATCTCGCTGATGAGCACGCTCCTGAGCGGGAAGCGCGGCCGGTTCGTGCTGCTCGAGAAGGGCGGAGCGTGCCTCCTCCTGTTCGAGGGTGCGCTGCGCCCGGGCCGGGCGAAGCTCGTCTGGTGCCTCCCACCCGCGCACCTCCGGGCGCTGGGGAAGTAGCCCGTGAACCTCTCGCAGAGCGCGCTCCAGCGCCCGGTCATGGAGGTCGCCCGCCAGCTCGCGCTGGGCCTCCTGGCGGATGCGACGCAAGCCCGCGAGCGGCTCAACCATCGCGGCGACGCCGAGGCGCTGCACGATTTCCGGGTCGGTCTCCGGCGGGTGAGGAGCGTGCTGCGGGCCTACCGTCCCCATCTCAAGGGGAGCGTTCCCAAGAAGCTTCGCCGCCGCCTCAAGCAGCTCGCGCAGGCGTCGGGTGCAAGCCGCGATCTCCAAGTACACCTGGCCTGGCTGACCGAGCAGAAGCCCAGCCTTCGCTACGGCCAGCGCGTCGGCCTCGCCTGGCTGGTGCGCAGGCTCCGCTCCGCCAAGCGCACGGCCGATGCCGGTTTGACCGATCAGATCACCCGCCACTTCTCGTCGCTCCGGCAGCGACTCGAGCGTCGGATCGGGAGCTACACGGTCACGGTCGGCGTCGGCGGGCTGGAGCGCGAGCCGACCTACGCCGCCGTGACCACCCGGCTGCTGCTGGACCACGGCGAGGAAGTGAAGAGCCGTCTCGCCCAGGTGAAGACGCTGGCGGATCAGGCCGTGGCCCATCAGGCGCGGATTCAGGCCAAGCGCCTGCGCTACATCCTCGAGCCGGTCGTGGACCTCGTCCCCGGGGGCGGTGAGCTGCTGAACGAGCTCAAGACCCTGCAGGATACCCTTGGCGAGCTGCACGACGCCCATGTCTTTTCCCATGAGATCGGCGGCGCGATCGGCGAAGCCGCCGCCGAGGACGCGCGGCGGCTCTCGGAGGCGGTGCTCGCGGGTGAGCCCACCCAGCACGCGCTGCGCCGGCTCCGGCGTCGCGACCCGCGGCCGGGCCTTCTCGAGATCACCACACGTCTCCGGCAGCGCAGCGAACAGGCGTTCACCAGGCTGCAGGACTCGGGATGGCTCGGGGACGGCGCCGGAGGGTTCTTCGAGCGGCTGGCTGACCTCGCCCAGCACCTCGCCGAGGCCGGCCGGGAGCACACCGAAATCGAGCGGAAGTACCTCCTGAGCGAGCTGCCCTCCGCGGTCGCCGATGTGCCCGCGCTGGAGATGACGCAGGGCTACCTGCCCGGCGAGCGGTTGAGCGAACGCCTTCGCCACGTCTCCTCGCCCGATGGCGAGCACTGGTATCGGACCCTCAAGGTGGGGACCGGGCTCCGGCGGATCGAGATCGAGGAGGAAACGTCGCGGGAGGTGTTCGACGGGCTGTGGCCCTTGACCGAGGGGCGCCGGCTTGCCAAGAAGCGGCGGCGAATGCAGCAGGATGGCTTCACCTGGGAGATTGACGAGTTCCGCGACCGGGACCTGGTGCTCGCCGAGATCGAGCTCCCCACCGAGGCGACGGCCGTGACACCGCCCGACTGGTTGCGCCCCTATCTGGTGCGCGACGTCACCGGAGAGCTGGAATACCAGAACTACACGCTCGCTCGATAGCCATGTCTCCGCCGTTTCGCGAGGGGCGCCTGCGCCCCCAATTCGCCGCGCTCTACCCCGACCTGACACCGGGCATCTGGGTCCCCGCGTGCACCCTGACCGAGTTTATCCTGGAGCGCGGGCTGTACCAGCGGCTGACGGGGTCACCGGCCAAGCTCCGGCCGCTGCTGGAGGAACACTTCGACTTTCGGGGTGGCCCAACGCGCGAGCCGGCGTGGGCGGGACCGGATGAGCGCCTGGGTAGCGGAGCGGATTAGCGCGCGATACCGAACCCCTGCCACTCCCGCCGCAGCGCCTCGGCCATCGGCGCGGGGATGGGGATCTCCGGGTAGAGCTCCGCGGCGGCGCCGCCGAGCGGCATGCCCAAGCGTCGCCGGGCCTCCTCGACGGACGCATCCCAGAGCTGGTCCACCGGCATGGTGAAGAGGTTGGTGAGCCGGGTGCGCTCCGCGTACCGGTAGGCCCGGTTGAAGAGACCCAGCCGGATTCCGCGAAAGAGCTGCCGGAAGGACGCGATCCTCCGCGCGCATTCCAGAAACGCCCCGCCATAGAAGAGAATCCAGCCCAGCCATCGGGGCACGCCACGAGAGGCGAAGTAGAATCCCTGCTCCACCGCCTCACCGGCCAGCAGGACCAGCGGCGGCTCGTCGTGGGTGAAGGTGGTGCCCGTGAGGACATGCGAGGCGTCGTGCACCAGGTAGATCTGCTCCGGCGGGCGAGAGCCATTGATCAGCCGGCGAAAGACCTTGAGAAACGCCGGCTTGGCGGGAATCGGCAGGCCCACGTACCCGTTCACGTCGCGGAACCGCTGAACCGCGCTCCGGAGCGGAAGGGTGCCGCGGTCGGCCTCCCAGGGATACGCGGACATGAGGAGCGTGCCGGCCGTCGCGGGGCCGGGTGGCGATCCGAGTGGCCGCGCCGGAGCGAGCGGCGAGCTCATCCCGCGCTCCCCGCCAGCGTGCCAGCCACGTGAGCCGGGTGAGCCTCGGAGAGCTCCGCTTCGAGATCGCCGGTCGACCGGCCGCCGATGTACCGGCGGTACCACACCTCGGCGCTGAGCAGCAGCCAGATCCGGTTGCCATGGTCCAGCCGGCGATTCAGGTGCTCGTCCACCAGCTGCTTCACCCGGGCGCCCTGGAGGTAGCCGTCCCGCACCAGCTCACTCTTGAAGAGGAGCCGCGGCGCGAGCGTGCGCACCTCATTCTCCATGATGTACATCAGTGGCGACGCGAAGCCCTGCTTCTTCCGCCGCAGCACCTCGTCGGGGAGATACCGCTCGGCCAGCCGCCGCTCGAGATAGCGGAGCCGGTTGCCCTTCATCTTGAGCCCGGCCGGCACCCGCGCCATGAACTCCGCCATGCGGGGATCGAGGAACGGTGAGCGGGATTCCAGGCTGTAGGCCATGGTCGCCCGGTCGAGGATCATGAGCGACTGCCCCGGCAGGCGAGCCATCGTGTCCACGTACAGCATCCGATCCAAAGGCGCCGCGGCGTTGGGCGTGGCGTAGAGATCCAGCAGGCAGGCATCGGGCCGCCGGGTGCCCAGCGTCGCCCGATACTCGGGGGTATACAGCTCCATCCGATGGGCCTGGTTGAACCAGAAGAACTGGAGGCTCTCGGCATAGCGGTCGCCTCCGGTCTTCCGAGCCATCTGGTCCACCCAGCGCAACTTGTGCGTCAGGCTCTTGAAGGTGAACTGATCGGGCAGCCGGCGGAGGACCTGATCGGCCACCAGGTCCCGCACCACCTGCGGCACCGCACCGTAGGCATCGAGCCAGCGGCCGGCGGCGTATCGGTCGTATCCGCCGAACAGCTCGTCCCCGCCGTCGCCGCCCAGCACCACCTTCACCTCGCGGGCGGTCATCCGGGCCAGGTGGAGCAGGCAGATCGAGAGCGGATCGGCCGGCTCGTCCAGCGCGGAGATCAGCCGCGGGAGGTCGCCTCCCACGGTCGGCATGACCTCCTCGGCGAAGTGCCGCGTCCCGTAGCGCGCCGCCACGGCCGCGGCGGCTGGCAGCTCGTTGAGATCGCGGTAGGGAATTCCCATCGAGAAGGTGCGGAGCTCGGGCCCCAGCACCTTGGCCGCGTACGAGGCGATGAGGGTCGAGTCCAGCCCGCCGCTCAGGAACGCCCCGACCGGAACGTCGCTGGTGAGATGGAGCCGGACCGTTTCCGCGAGGAGCTCGTCGATCCGGTCGAGGGTCTCAGGCTCGGAATAGTCCCACTTGGGCTCGTACGGCAGGTCCCAGTAGCGCCCGATCCGCGACGCCCCGTTCTCCCAGACCAGGAAGTGCGCCGGCGGAAGCGAGCGGACCCGCTGGAAAAAGGTGTCCGGCGGCTGGACGAAGCGAAGCGTCAGATACTGGTCGAGGGCGAACGGGTCCAGCGCGGCGAGCCCGGGCTGGTCGGCCAGGAGCGCCTTGATCTCCGAGGCAAAGGCGATCCGCCCGCCCTCCTCGGTGAAGAACAACGGCTTCTGGCCGAAGTGGTCCCGGGCCAGCAGCAATCGCCGACGCCGGCGGTCCCAGATGGCGAAGGCGAACATGCCGCGGAGCCGCTGCAGCATGCCCTCACCTTCGTCCTCATAGAGGTGGACCAGGACCTCGGTGTCGGCTCGGCTCCGGAACGTGTGGCCCCGCGCCACCAGCTCCAGGTGCAGGCTCTCGCCGTTGTAGATCTCCCCGTTGAAGACCACGACCACGCTGCCGTCTTCGTTGGTAAGCGGCTGGTGCCCACCGGCGATATCGATGATGCTGAGTCGCCGCATGCCCAGCCCCACGCCGCCTTCGACGAAGGTGCCCCAATCGTCCGGCCCCCGGTGCACGATCGCCTCGCACATCCGGATGACCTCGGGCTCCGCGATCGGCCCTGGGCCGAGCTTGCCGACGATGCCGCACATCTCAGGCGGCCCGCTTGCCCCAGGCGACCATCATGTACCCGGGCGAGAAGGGGATCAGGTTGTCCAGCAGCGTCCACGCCCGAAGCGCGGGGTAGACCGCGGAGTAGACCTTGTACGCGGTTCCCACCTTGTTGAGCGCCTCCGCCGACATCGGCGCGGTATCGCCGTGGAAGTCCTGCGCCTCCGCAGGCTTGTC
>JBJMOX010000036.1:0-5476 GCA_045803515.1 Gemmatimonadales bacterium | reverse complement strand
GCAGCATCCGCCAGAAAGCCGGCAAGGAGATCCACGCCTGGGCCTGGGAGGGTGATGCGGACCCCGACCGGATCCGCAGCAATCTGACCCGGATGGAGTGGCCCCGTGGATCCGGCCGATGGCTCTCCTTTCCGGAGGTTGATCGCTGCGGCTGGTTCGACCCGGCGACGGCTCGGAAGAAGATCAACCCCGCCCAGGCCGAGCTGATCAGCCGCCTGGAGGCCACCCTGGCGTAGCCTATCGCCCGTCCCTGGACGGGCGCTTACCTTGCTCCAGCGCTATCCTCACTGCCTTGGCGGCGAAGTTGCCGCGGAGCCGACCACCATGCCCAAGTCGCTGCCGTGGATCCCCGCCCTCATCCTGTGCCTGTCCGGGCCGGCACTGGCCCAGGATACCGCCGCGGTTACCCATGCCGACACGCTCCGCGGCAGCATCACACCGGAGCGCCTCTGGTGGGACGTGACCTTCTACGATCTGCACGTTGCCGTGAGCCCGTCGGACAGCAGCATCCGCGGCTGGAACGGCATCGGGTATCGGGTCGTGGCGCCCGCGCGCGAGATGCAAGTCGATCTGATGACCCCGCTCGAGGTCGACAGCATGGTGCAGGACGGACGCACGGTCTCCTACCGCAGGGATGGGAACGCATTCTTCGTCACCCTGGCGTCGCTCCAGCGGACGGGCGACCGCAAGGCGCTCACGGTGTACTACCACGGCCGCCCACGGGTCGCCACGCACGCGCCCTGGGACGGCGGGTTCGTCTGGGGCGCGGACAGCCTGGGACACCGCTGGATCGCCACCGCGTGCCAGGGTGTGGGCGCCAGCATCTGGTGGCCCAACAAGGACACCCAGGCCGACGAGCCGGACAGCCAGCGGGTGGCGATCACGGTGCCCGACTCGCTGGTCGACGTGTCCAACGGGCGACTCCGCGGGGTGACCCATCACCCTGACAGGACCACGACCTACGAGTGGTTCGTGGCCGACCCGATCAACAATTACGACGTGGCGGTCAACGCCGCGAGGTACGCTCATTTCGCCGAGCTCTACGACGGGGAGGATGGCACGCTGACGCTGGACTACTGGCCGCTGGCATACAACCTCGACGCCGCCCGGCGCCAGTTTCAGCAGGTCAAGCCGATGCTCCAGTGCTTCGAGCACTGGTTCGGTCCGTATCCCTGGTACGCCGACGGGTACAAGCTGGTGGAGACACCGCACCTGGGCATGGAACATCAGAGCGCCGTCGCCTACGGCAACCACTATCAGAACGGGTATCTGGGACGGGATCTCTCCCACACCGGTGTCGGGCTCCGCTGGGACTTCATCATCGTGCACGAGAGCGCCCACGAGTGGTTCGGCAACAGCATCACCACGGCCGACATCGCGGACATGTGGGTGCACGAGGGCTTCGCCAACTACTCGGAGAACCTCTTCACCGAGTGCCAGCAAGGCCGGGAAGCGGGGTCGGCCTACGTGATCGGCAGCCGGAAGAACATCGTCAACGACCGCCCGATCATCGGCGAGTATGGGGTCAATCGGGAAGGCTCCAAGGACATGTACTACAAGGGCGGAAATCTGCTGCACACCATCCGCCAGGTGGTGGGAGACGACGACAAGTGGCGCGCGATCCTGCGAGGCCTGAGCGCGACCTTCCGGCACCAGATCGTCACCAGCCGCCAGGTCGAGCAGTACATCACCCAGCACGCGGGCATCGATCTGAGCAAGGTCTTCGACCAGTACCTGCGTACGACGCGGGTCCCGGTGCTGGAGTACAAGATCGACGGATCGACCGTGAGGTACCGCTGGACCGACGTGGTGCCCGGTTTCGCCATGCCGGTCCGGCTGGCGCTGTCCGACAGCGGATACACTCTGGTGCACCCCACCCGGGCCTGGCAGAAGGCGCGACTCCGGCTCCGCCGGCCCGCCGACTTCCGGGTGGATCAGAATTTCTACGTCCTGGCCCGGCCCGCGGGCGCGGCACTCAGCGCAACGGGCGAGCGGTAGCGGAGCCCGGGTGGCCATGAGCTCCAGTCTGCAGCAGCAACTCCAGACTTCGCTGGGCGAGACCTACCGACTCGAGCACGAGCTCGGCGGCGGCGGGATGTCGCGCGTGTTCGTCGCCCACGATCACACTCTGGACCGCAAGGTCGTGGTCAAGGTGCTGCTGCCCGAGCTAGCCGCGGGTGTCAGCGTCAGCCGCTTCCGCCGGGAGATCCAGCTCGCGGCCAGGCTCCAGCATCCCCACATCGTCCCATCCGCTTGAAGCCATCCATCGCGCTGTTCGCCGCCTTCGCTCTCCTCCTGTCAGCTCCGGCAGAGGCGCAGCGCCGGATCGATCCGGCCGCCGGCTGGGCTGAATTCAGCGGAGCGTTCCGCTCGTTCCTCGCCAGCGACAGCGTCGTGGGCGCGAGCGCGCTCCTGCTGCGCGACGGGCGGGTGATCGCGCACCAGGAAGCCGGATACGCCGACCGCGGCCTGAGGCAGCGGGCCGACGAGCGGACCATCTATCACTATGCCTCGATCACCAAGACGCTGACCGCCATCGCCATCATGCAGCTGCGCGACCGGCACCGGCTCTCGCTCGACGACCGGGTCACCAGGTACCTCCCCGAGCTGGGGCAGGTACACGATCCGTTCGGCTCGATGGATTCGATCACCATCCGGATGCTCCTCTCTCACACTGCCGGCTTCCAGGATCCGACCTGGCCCTACCGGTCCGGCAAGCCGTGGGAGCCGTTCGAGCCCACCCGCTGGGAGCAGCTGGTGGCGATGATGCCCTACCAGGAGATCGCCTTCCCGCCAGGCAGCCGCTTCAGCTACAGCAATCCTGCATTCATCTACCTGGCCCGTATCATCGAATCGGTCACGGGTGATCCGTACCCGACGTATGTCCAGAAGAACATTTGGACGCCGCTCGGACTGACCCGGAGCTACTTCGGCGCGACGCCGTATCACCTGGCCGACCAGCGGTCGAACAACTACACCCTGATCCGGGACAGCACCGGCCATCCCGCAGTGATCGCCAATGGACGGGACTTCGATCCCGGCGTGACCATTCCCAACAGCGGCTGGAACGCCCCGCTGGCCGATCTCGCCACCTACGTCGCCTTCCTCACCGGTGCCGCCCGGCGGGACACCGCCACGGCACGCCGCTACGAAACGGTGCTCAAGCGGACCTCACTGCTCGAAATGTGGCGGCCGGTCCGGCCGATCACCGACGATGCCGCGGGACGAAAAGGGGTGGGCCTCTCGTTTTTCATGTTCGAGGAGAGCGGGAGCCCGCTGGTAGGACACACCGGCGACCAAGCCGGCTTCCGCTCCTTCCTCTACCTCAACCCGCGGACCTCGGCCGCCATCATCGGCGTGATCAACACCGCCAACGAGGCCGACCCGGACGGCACTGCCGCCCGATGGGACGAGATGAACCGGGCGGCCCGGATCGCAATAGCCCGCTAGTGCTGCTGCTGCTCGGCGTTAAGCCGAGCAGCCTTGGCGATGAGATAGTTGCGCTCCGGGACGCTCGTCGTTCGTTCCGCCGCGGCGCGATAGTGCAGGATGGCCCGCTCGGAGTCGCCGGCCATCTCCAGCAGGTGGCCGCGGACGGCATCCAGGCGGTAATGTCCGGCCAACCGCGGGTCGGCGTCGAGCGCGGTCAACAACTCGAGACCCACCACCGGACCCTGCACCATCGCGGCGGCAATCGCACGATTGAGCGCCACCATCGGATTGTCCGACATCCGCTCGAGCAACCCATATAGCGCGAAGATCTGGGGCCAGTCGGTCTCGTCGGCGCGCGCCGCTTCATCGTGAACGGCCGCGATCGCGGCCTGAAGCTGATACGAGCCGACCGAGCCCCTGGAGAGCGTCTCCGAGATCAACCCGATCCCCTCGGCGATCAGCCGCTGATCCCACCGTGTTCGATCCTGCTCGTCGAGCGGAATCAGCTCGCCCCTCGCTCCAGTCCGCGCGGCGCGGCGCGCATCGGTGAGCAGCATGAGCGCGAGCAACCCGGCGACTTCCCCATCGTGGGGGAGCAGGCCATGCACGGCCCGGGTCAACCGGATCGCCTCGTTGGAGAGATCGGGGCGGTGCAGCGCCTGGCCGACGCTGCTGGTGTACCCCTCGCTGAAGATCAGATACAGCACGTGGAGCACGGCGCTCAGTCGCTCGGTGCGCTCCCCGTCTGTCGGCATGCTGAAGGCAACCTGGGAGGCCTTCACGCTGTGCTTGGCCCGGCTGATCCGCTGCGCCATCGTCGCCTCCGGGACGAGGAACGCGTTGGCGATCTCCGCGGTGGTCAGGCCGCCCACGGCGCGGAGGGTGAGCGCGATCGACGACGGTGGCGTCAGGGCGGGATGGCAGCACATGAAGAGCAAGGCCAGGGTGTCGTCCTGATCCACCCCGACTTCCCCGGTCGGCGGCGGCACGAAGGCCCATTCGGCCCAGACCTCGCTCGCAACCGCGTCCTCCCGCTGACGTCTCGACAGCTCGCTCCGCAGGTGATCAGTGATTCGGCGGAGCGCGACGTGAAAGAGCCAGCCGCGGGGATTCGCGGGAATGCCATCGACCGGCCATTGGCTCGCCGCCGCGATCAACGCCTCCTGGACCGCATCCTCCGCCGCGGCGAAATCCCCATGACGACGTGTGACGGCGCCGAGCACCTGCGGCGCAAGCTCGCGTAGCAGGTGCTCGATGGTGAGGTCGGGGTATTCCGACCTCACAGGTCCACGGGGGGTGCGCTCATCACCTGGCGCACCTCGATGGGAATGATCAGGGGGGTACCGCCGGGCCCCGGTGCGGTCGAGGCCTTGGCCGCGATCTCGTAGGCGCGCTCGGCCCGGTCGACCTCCACGATCCAGAAGCCAGCGAGGAACTCCTTCGCCTCGGGGAACGGTCCGTCCGTCACGGCCGGCACGCCCTTCTTCCCCGCGCGCACCACTCTGGCCTCGCCGGGCGATGCCAGCCCCTGGGCGTCCACCAGCTCGCCGGCCTGGGTGAGCTCTTTGTTGAATTGATGCA
Organism: Gemmatimonadales bacterium; assembly: GCA_045803515.1. Taxonomy (GTDB): domain Bacteria; phylum Gemmatimonadota; class Gemmatimonadetes; order Gemmatimonadales; family GWC2-71-9; genus CAVVWJ01. The sequence continues at coordinate 463 of JBJMOX010000036.1, read as the reverse complement.
TGAAGCCGATGTGGGCCTTGAGGTCATCCGGAGACCAGGAGTTGACCCGGTACTCACCCGTGCCCATCGGTGCGTGCATCATCAGCATGTATCTCATGGTTCGTTCTCCTCTCGGGTGTGGCGCCGTGGTTGGCGCTTGCGTAGAGAAGTCGGAGCCGGCGGCGCGTTCTCTACATCGGGGAGGAATGTGGCAGGAACCTAGTGATCTGCGCCTGAAACTGGACCCAAGATCCGCGTCGCTGACGACGCGACTCGTCCCCGGAAGCCGGCGACGACGCCCATCTGGCGGGGCCCTGATCTTCGGGATATCTTCGGGTGTCCGGCCGACGGCCGGTTGAACCAGGAGTGTCCCTTATGGATGTGCGTCAGGCATCACGGCTTCGCCCCGCCCGCCGAGCCGGCCTGCGGCTCGCCAGCGGCGTGCAGCTCAAGTACTTCCTGCGGTACCAGCGGCTTCCCGCCG
>JBJMOX010000332.1:0-7777 GCA_045803515.1 Gemmatimonadales bacterium | reverse complement strand
CGAGGCAGCCGCACGCCAAGCGGCCGCATGGGGGTGTGACGCACTCGAGTTGACCAGTCGTGACGATCGTGACGCGGCACATCGGTTCTATGCCAGCCTCGGTTTTGAATCCCGGAGCCGGAAGTTCGCCCGGCCCCTCCGCGGCTGACCGGCCACTGGGAGACACCATGCGGATACGCCGACTGTCTCGATGTGCTCGGGGATGTTTCACCGATCGTCTCACGCCGTGAAGCAGTTGCTCGAGAAGGCGGCCGCCCGGCGGACGTAGGAGCTCATCCCAAAATCCTCTAGGGGCTGCCGGAGCCCATGGGCCCGGCAGGAGAGTCTATGAGTATTCAGGCACTATTCGGACTCAGCATTCTGCTGAGCTTCGCGGCTTTCGGCCTGGTCACGAAGCTCTACATCTGGCCGCGGCTTCGGATGCTGCCGCGAGACGACGCGCTCCTTCCGCTGGTGGTAGCTCACACCTTTCGTTTCGTCGGACTCAGCTTTCTGGTGCCGGGAGTCGTCGCTCCCTCGCTGCCCTCGGCCTTTGCTGCTCCGGCGGCGTACGGCGACCTGGGAGCGGTCGTGCTTGCGGGCGCCGCGTCGCTGGCGCTCTGGCGGCGAGCGCCCCTGGCCGTCGGGCTCGTCTGGATATTCAACCTGTGGGGCGCCTCCGACCTCCTCTTCGCATTTTACCAAGGGGCGTTCACCGTGCCGCTGGATGCCAGGGCGCTCGGCGCCGCGTTCTTCATTCCGACGGTCGTGGTACCGCCCCTGCTGGTCACCCATGGCCTGATATTCCGGCTGCTGCTTCGATCGAGGCAGTAGAGGAGGAATGGGCCGTGGGTGCTGACGCCCGAAGGCCGCGCGGCCATGCTCGGCAGCTTTCTCAACTGCGCCCGCTGTGTGGGGTGAGCTCGACCGAGTGGTGCGAGGGCTCGAACGCACGGACGACTGCTCGGGGGCGCCACCCCGGGAGCCAACCTTGGCACGGCGGCGAAGTTTTTCCTCCCGCTCTGGCTCGTGCTCGGGGCCGCGAATATGTGGATCGGGGTCTCGAAGGCAGGGTACACGGTCGCGGACGAAGCCCCGGTGTTTCTCGTCGTCTTCGCGGTCCCGGCCGGGTTCGCGCTCCTGTACTGGGAGCCGTGGCGGGCATGTCTGCGCCGGACGAGCTAGCGCGACGGCGGCAACCGCATCAGACCGAATAGGGAGAGATCATGCCCGCCTACGTCGTGGTTCAGATCTCCGTCGAGGACCCTCTGGCCTACGAGCAGTACAAGGTCCTGGCGCCGCCATCGATCGCGGCGTATGGCGGCCGGTACGTGGTGCGGGGCGGTCGCAGCGAAGTGCTGGAGGGCGCCTGGCAGCCGCCGCGACTCGTAATCCTGGAATTCCCGAGTCGGGGGCAGGCGCGCGCCTGGTGGAACTCGCCGGAGTATGCGCCGGCCAAGGCGCTGCGCCAGCGCTGCGCACAGACGGAGATGCTGCTGATCGAGGGCATCGCGCCGTCTGTCCCCGCGCCGGGGGCTCGATCGTAAACCGATTCCCGACAGCAACCCGCGGTTCTTCGGCGGCATCTGGCTGGCCTGCTCGAGCTTGTCGGCGCGCCGCTCGTTATCGACTGGCAATGAGTGGGAGTGCCGCCTGGATGTCTGAACCGCCTGACCTTACTGCCTCACGCGCGTCGGTCTGAGATCGCGGGTCACGTCGATCACCAGGTCGCGGACCATCGCGTCGTAGGCCTCATTCGGGTCCCGCACCGCGACCGAGGGAAGCCGGTCGGAAATGGCAACCCGGCCGACGGTCCGGTTGGCCGCGGCGCTGGACCGCCACATGGTGCCGCCGGACTGAGTCGATACCAGCCGAACGGTGAGCTCAGCGGTCACCCCCGCCTGGAGATTTACGCTGCTCCCACTGAGACCGCCCCGCGGCTTGACGCCCGACACCGTGAGCTGTCCCACGAATACGGCCGGCACCTTCTTGTCCCGGCCGACCGCCTGCGCGAGCGCGGTGCCGTCGCCACCCGCGGGAAGGTGTCGGAGCGACGAATCCACGGGGCTGAGCTCGAGGAGCTCGATGCCGGTCTGACTGGCCAGCACCGCTTCGGCGAACTGCTGCGTCGCGAGGGTACCCAGGGCGGCATTGGCGTGTTCCGACGAGGACGAAAAGGTGACGAGCGCGATGCGCCCGTAGGGCTGCAGGGCGAGTCGGGCTGGAACCTGCGCATACCGGGCGGCACACCCGGAAAGTGCGAGCATCACGCAGAGCGCGAGCGCGGCTTGCGCTCGGACATGCCGGTTTCGACTGTTCCGGAGCACCTTAGCGCCGCCTCAGAATGGGGCTGGGCTCGAACAGCAAGAGGCACGCCACCGAGGGAGCCCCAGCCCGGTGCCGAAGCCGAGGACTCGACGCTCGGACGGATGCTGATCGACAAGCAGTTCCGTGGCGATCTCCAGGCAACCAGCCGGGGCCAGATGTTGACCGCGACGACCCCGGTGCAGGGGTCGGCCGGCTATGTGGCCATCGAGCGGGTGAGCGGCACGCTGCATGGACGCACGGGCAGCTTCGTGCTCCAGCACAGCGGGATGATGAGCCGAGGTACCCCGCAACTGATCATTTCCGTGGTGCCGGATTCGGGCACCGGCGAGCTGGCCGGCCTGGCGGGGCAGATGACCATCATCATCACCGAGGGGAAGCACTCGTACGAGTTCGAGTACACGGTGCCCCCCAGCCCGTGAGCCCCCGGCGGAGACTGGCAATCCGTCCACCTCGCAGTCAATCTTCCGGGGAGGGCCGCGCGGTGCGGCCCCAGGTTCCAGGAGGATCCCATGGCACGCTGTGAAGTCTGTGGCAACGACTACGATATGGCCTTTCAGGTCATCGCTGCCGGCCACACCCATACGTTCGACAGCTTCGAGTGCGCGATCCACCGGCTCGCGCCGATCTGTGAGCATTGTGGCTGCAAGATCGTGGGGCACGGCATGGAAGCGGAGGGAACGTTCTACTGCTGCGCGCACTGCGCCCGGGAAGCGGGAGTCACGGCGGTCGCCGATCACGTGTGATCTGTCCGGACCGGAGTCTCAGGGCCCGGCCGGCTCGTCGATCGGGTGCCGCGCCTCGGGTGGCAGGGGGGCCAGGGATTGGATGGTCTGGATCAGTTCCGAGATGCTGATGGGACGGCGGATGACGCGGGCCCAGGAGCCCTCCCGCGTGCGGCGCGTGGCCGAGGCCAGCAGCAGGATGGGGGCGCCGGACGTACGGGCTCGAAGCTCCTCGACCTGGCGATCGTCGCCTTCGTCGAGGGCGTCCTGGTCAACCAGGACCAGCCGCACCGGGCCGCGCGCTGGATCCGGCGCGGCCTGGTAGAGCGCGCCATTCACTGCCCGGGTGCCGCCGGCATCGTATCCTTCCTCGCGAAGGGCAGCGCGCAGCAGGGCGCGGGGCCACTGTGCGGGCATGACGAGGAGGATCCGTGGGGGCAGCGGCTTCGGTGACATGGTTCAGGGACCCGAATGAGCGTCAGCCCGACCTTCGGAACTTACGTGCTCGAGCAGCTCCAGCGCACCGCGCCGGGAATCCGCGCGCGGAGCATGTTCGGGGGCGTCGGGATCTACTCGGGCGACCTCTTCTTTGCGCTGGTGGATGACGACACGGTCTATTTCAAGGTGGACCAGAGCACCGTCGGCGCATTCGAGGCCCGGGGCATGGGCCCGTTCCGGCCCTATGGCGAGGGCGGCGAAGTCATGCACTATTACGAGGTGCCGGCCGACCTGCTGGAGGATGCCGACGCGCTGCGACCCTGGGTCGCGGCGGCCATCGGAGTGGCTCGCCAGGCCAAGGGTCGGCGCCGAGGGCGTCGAGACGCCTGAGGTGGCACGCGCGTCCGCGGCTTCCCCGGGCAAGAGTCGGGGCCTAGGATTGTGGCGCCGGCATTGTTCATGGTCACGCATCCCCGCCAGTCGGAGACCTGCGATGCAGCTAACCCTTTCGACCGAAGAGTCCGTCATCCTGCGGGAGCTCCTGAGCTCGTACCTTCCGGAGTTGCGACGCGAGGTGGCGCGAACCGACCAGCACGATTTCCGTCACCTCCTGGTCCAGCGACTGGATCTGGCGGAACGCCTCTTGGACCAGCTTGCAACGCCGGCCGCTTGAGCTCGCCGCGGCTGAACCGCACACGGGAAGCCGAGCGGCTTCCGCCCACCTAGCCCATGGCGTCTCTGGAGGTCCTCACGGACACCCTCGCGGTCTGCCGCTTGCCGGCGGACGCCTCAGTGCCTCTCTGGGCAACTGGTCCCAGCCGCTTCCTTACCCTCAGCCGCACGTCCGAGGAACTGTCGATCACCGCGGTTCAGGCGAGCGTGCCCCCCGAGCTCCGCTGCGAGCGCGACTACCGCGCCCTCCGGGTGAAAGGCCCGCTGCCGCTCAACCTGATCGGGGTGCTCGCTGACATCGCCAATCCCTTGGCGGCGGCAGGGCTGAGCATCTTCGCGATCTCGACCTACGATACCGATTACGTGCTGGTGAAGGCGCGCGACCTGGAGCCGGCAGTCGTTGCCCTCGAGGGCGCGGGTCACCAGGTGAGCCGTTTATAATCCTCTGCTTCGTTGGTCCACGCCAACCCATGGCATGGCAGGGGCTGTGACATCTCGTCGCGTCGTACTCCGTCGGATTCTGATTCTGGAATCCGCGGCGTTCCTCCTGATCGTGGCGATCATCTGGCTGGACGAGCTGCTGGACCTGCCGCACCTCCTCCTTCGAGCCCCGCCCTCTCCCGTCCGGGCGCAGGAGGGCCTCCTCGAGTCGATGCTCACCCTGCTGGTCGGCAGCGGGGTCGTCTCCGTCACCTGGCGGGCATTCCGGAGGATCGAGTACCTCGAGTCGTTGATCGTGATGTGCGCCTGGTGCCGGCGGGTGCGCGAGGGCGGGGACTGGCTGACAGTGGAAGCGTTTCTGGAACGACAGCATCACGCGCAGACGACACACGGTATCTGTGAGGCCTGCGCTGCCGGAATCACCATGCCACCGAACTGAGGCGATGCCGGAACGGCTGACGGTGGAGCGGGTGGACATTACCCGCCTCGCCGTGGACGCCATCGTCAACGCGGCGAACACCTCGCTCCTGGGTGGCGGCGGAGTAGACGGAGCGATCCACCGGGCGGCGGGACCAGACCTGATCGCCGAGTGCAGGACACTTCACGGCTGCCCGACGGGGGAAGCCCGGCTGACCCGGGGCTACCGGCTGCCGGCGCGCTACGTGATCCATGCGGTCGGGCCGGTGTGGCGAGGCGGGTCGGCCGGCGAGCCCGAGCTGCTGGCCTCCGCATACCGGAGCGCGCTCGAGCTCGCGGAGGCCCGGGAAATCCACTCCCTGGCCGCTCCCGCGATCAGTTGTGGCATCTACGGATACCCCGCCGAGGCGGCGGCGGCCATTGCCCTGGGGACGGTGCGCGCGCACCTGCTGGCTGGGTCGAGGTTGGAGCACGTCATCTTCGCCTGTCTGGATCCGACCGTGTTCGCGGCGTTTCACTCGGCGCTCCCGGCCCACCCGGTTTAGGGCGGCCCCGGCCGCCATGATCCATGTCCTCCTCCTCTCGGCGCTAAGTTTCCGTCACCCATTGGCCGGCGAACTGATCGCATGCTTCACGCCGGCCGCTGCCAAGGAGTGTCTCCATGACCGACATCAACGACTGTGTGCCCGGTCGCCTCGTCCGGGTCCTCCAGACCGGTGTGCCAAGGGTCGCCGGCAAGACCGGAACGATCGTCGAGGTTTCGCGCATTCGCCGCCCACCCAGCGGGCCGTTGCGGGAGAGAGTCACAGTGGACGTGCCCGGCCATGGCGAGGTGGGGCTGAGTCCTGCGGACGTCGAAGTGCTGCCGGAGTGACGCCCCGGAATCGAGCTCCGGTCGTCGTCGGCGCCGTGTGGCTCGCTCAGCTGCGGGCCTTGCTTCGGCTGCCGCTCAGCCTGCTCCCAACGTTCCTCGTCCCGCTCATCATCGCAAGCCACGTGGTGCTGGCCATTCGGCTGGCGGGCCGCCCCGCCGCATCGGCCTGACGCGGAGTGCCCGCTCGCCTCGCCCGGTCAGCCGGACCGCTCGGCCTCCGCGCCCGGGCGCTCATCCGGGTGCTTGCGGAGCCAGGCCTGCACGTAGGGGCAGGTGGCCATGACCTGGAAGCCCTGCTCTCGGGCATAGGCCAGCGCCGCCCTCACCAGGGCGTCGCCCGCTCCGTGGCCTCGGCCTGATGGCGGAATCTCGGTGTGCTGGAGGTCGAGCACGTCCTCGCTGAACCGGTCATAGATGAGCTCGGCCACGCCATCGGTCAGCGGGATGAAGAAGCGGGAATGTGCGATATCGTGTTGGACGGTCATCGGGGCCTCAACCAAGGGTGACTCCGTGAAGATATGGCTTCTCGGTTTGCTCGTCGCCGGTTGCCGGGCACCCATCCCGACCCGAGCACCCTCATCCGCGCACTCGGTTCCGCCAACCGAGGCTGCCATCGGAGAGGCTGCGTTGGCCGCCGTGGCGGCCGCCCCATGGGACTCGGATCCCAGCGGATGGGGAATCCTCTGTACATCCGAAGCTCCCTGCGATACCCTCGTGGTGGAGCCCCGGATCGTCGCGCTTCCGGCGCAACCGCCGGCCTTCTTCGTGCCTGACCGGCGGCAGGTGGCCGCGACCTTGAGCCCCCACGCTCTTTCGCTCTCCCATGTGCCCGGCCGGCAGACGATCATCGGTCCATGGCGGGAGTGCAGCGCCCGGCGGGACGCTCCGCGCTGGCCCAAGGCTCGAGTCGCCTGTGTTGCCCTCGGCATCGCCGGCTACGAGTCCGCTCGGCCGGACGCGATGACGTTCGCGCTGCTCATTGTGACGCCGGCCAAGGGTTTGAGCTGGCCGCGAGTGCGGGTGACTCTCCCGCGCGACAGCTGGCGCGGCCGGCTGCTGAGCAACGCCAGCGAGTAACCATCCAGTCGGCGAGTTCCCGGCAACGATCCATCCTTCACTGGAGGACAGCATGGCGAAATACCTCTTGCAGGGCTCCTACACTCCCCAGGGCGTTCAAGGGCTACGGAAGGACGGCGGCACGGGACGCCGGGCTGCGGTCAAGCGCCTGGTGGAACAGGTGGGCGGGAAGCTCGAGAGTTTCTACTTTGCGTTCGGAGAGTCCGACGTCCATTCTATTGTCGAGCTTCCCGACACGGCGACCGCCTTGGCCCTGAGCCTTGCGGTCAACGCCATCGGCGTGGTCAACTTGCGTACCGTTCCGCTGATCACACCCGAGGAGATGGACGCCGCGACCAAGAAGTCGATCGACTATCAGCCGCCCGGGTCGGCGAGCCGGTAAGGAAGGCCGATGCCCGACAACGCGGAGCCCGCGCTCACGCCGGAACAGTGGGACGCGCACGACTATCGCCAGTCGGCGCGAGACCTCGACCGCTGGGCCAAGGAGAACGCCGGGTCGACCGGTGACCACGACAAGACGGAGTATGTGGCCAAGCTCGGCCTGACCGGCGAGGGATGCGTGGTGGTAATGAACCGGGCCCACGATCGCGTGCTGGTCCCTCCGCCGGCGCGCCTCGCATTGGCGGCCTTCGCGCTTGCGGAGCATCCCGGCGGCTTCGCAGCGGCCGATGTCGCCGCGCTTCGCGCCGCCGCCGAGGCGAGCCCCGATCCCTCGGTCGGCACGGCGCTCCGGAGCCTGGCGGAGCGAGTGCAGGCCCTCATCCCACAGAATTCCGTCTGACCGCGGCCGCGTTCCGGTGGGCCACGTCTCGCCCGCACTCGCAACGCT
>JBJMOX010000331.1:0-9668 GCA_045803515.1 Gemmatimonadales bacterium | reverse complement strand
GGCCCTCCAGGATTCCCGCCGCGATGGCGATCACGTTCTTGAGCGCGCCCGCGAGCTCGACGCCGACGACGTCCTGTCCGGAATACACCCGGAAGGTGGAGGTCGCGAAGATCCGCTGCGCGTCGCGCGCCGTCTCCAGGTCCACGGCGGCGGCCACCACCGCGGTCGGCTGGCCCTGGCAGACCTCGAGTGCAAAGCTGGGTCCGGAGAGCGCCGCGAAGCGGGCCTGCGGCAGGCACTCCGCGAAAACCGTCGACATGAGCGCCAGCGTCTCGGTCTCGATACCCTTGGTGGCACTCACCACCAGTGCGCCCGGCGCGACGGCGCTTGCCACCTGCCGCACTACCGCGCGGACCGCGTGACTTGGTGAGGCCGAGACGATCGTCTCCACGCCGGTCACCGCCTCACGGGCATCGCCGTAGGCGGCCAGCGATGATGCCAGCGGGAACCCCGGGAGAAAGAACGGATTCTCCCGGGTGCGGTTGAGGGCGTCCACCACCTCGGGCTCGTAGGCCCAGAGCCGGACGGATTCACCTTTCCGGGCCAGCAGATCGGCGAGCGTGGTTCCCCAGCTCCCCGCGCCGAGCACCGCGATGGCGCTCACGGCCGGGGCTGTGGGGCGGCCCGCCGGCCGAAGCGATTCTCGGTGCCTCGGAGCAGCCGCCCGATGTTCGCGCGGTGCAGCCAGATGATTCCCGCCGCGGCCGCGACGTCGAGCCACAGGATCTCGGGTTGCTCCGGCGGATCGACCAGGCGGACGAGGATGGGAAACACCGCCGCGGCCAGAATGCTCCCGAGCGACACGTAGCCGGTGAGCGCGACGACCGCGACCCACACGCCGAGCGCGATCAGCAGTGCTGCCGGCGTGAGCCCCAGCATCACGCCGGCAGCCGTGGCCACGCCCTTGCCACCCTTGAACCCCACGAAGATCGAGAACACGTGACCCAGCACCGCCGTGAGGCCGCACACCAGCGCGAAGGTCTGTGAGCCCGACACCTGGGGAGCGAACAGGAGCACGGGGACCAGTCCCTTCGCCATGTCGAAGAGGCCCACCGGGACCGCGACGCGCCACCCGAGCACGCGATACAGGTTGGTCGCGCCCAGGTTCTTGCTTCCGTGCTCCCGGAGATCGATGCCGCGAAGCAGCCGCCCCGCGAGGTAGCTGGTCGGCACGGCTCCAAGCAGGTAGGACGCGAGCAGCCAGGCCAAGGCCGGTATCAACGGCGGGATCCCCGCCGGGTGAACTTGAGGCGAACCGGCGAGCCGGTGAAGGGCCAGGCGGCGCGGAAGCCGTGCACCAGGTATCGCTGGTACGGCTCGGGCACGTCGTCCGGTCGGTTGCTCACGATCGCGAACGTGGGTGGCGCGGTAGCGATCTGTGAGGCATAGAGCAGCTTCACCTCCTCACCGGGTTTCTGCGGTGGCGCGTTCCGCTCCAGGAGCTCGGTGAGCACCTTGTTAACCTCGGCGGTCGGAACTCGCTGCTCCCGCTGCTCCGCGACCTCGAGAATCAGATCCAGGATCCTCCGCACCCGCTGGCCGGTCGCGGCCGAGACGTAGACGAACGGCACGTAGCGGAGGAACGGCGCCTTCTCGATCAGCTCGTCTTGCCCGCGCCGTGCCGTGTTGGCGTCCTTCTCCTCGACCAGGTCCCACTTGTTGACCACCACCACCAGTCCGCAGCCCTGCTCCCAGGCCTCGGTGGCGATTCTGAGATCCTGGTTGTGGAGTCCCACCACGGCGTCGACCACCAGCACGCACACCTGAGCCCGCTCGATGGCGCGCTCGGTCCGGAGCGTGGAGTAGAACTCCAGATCATCTTCTACTTTAGCTTTACGGCGTAAGCCTGCGGTATCTATGAACTTGAGCAGCTTTTCCTTGTACCGCAAGGGGGAGTCGATCGCATCCCGCGTGGTGCCGGCCTCCGGGGCTACCAGGTGGCGCTCCTCGCCGAGCAGGCGGTTGACCAGCGACGACTTCCCCACGTTTGGTCGTCCGACGACGGCAACGGCGATGGCGGCCTCCGCCTCGGCGGGATCGAACGGCGGCAACCGGCCGACCACGGCGTCGAGCAGGTCGCCGCTCCCCTTGCCCACCTGAGCGCTCACGCCCATCGGGTCGCCGAAGCCGAGCTGATAGAAGTCGTACTGCGCGGTGGCGCGCTCGAGGTCGTCGAGCTTGTTGACCGCGAGCACGACCGGGCGTCCTGCCTTGCGGAGCCGCTCGGCGATCGCCTTGTCGATCGGATTGACTCCTTCGCGCCCGTCCACCAGAAAGATCACCACGTCCGCTTCGGCGAGCGCGAACTCCACTTGCTGGCGAATCGCGCGGTCCATCGAGTCCTCGGACTCGGGTACCAGACCGCCGGTGTCGACCAGCCAGAAGCTGCGGCCCTGCCACTCGGCATCGCCGAAGTGGCGATCGCGGGTGGTGCCCGGGCGGTCGGACACGATCGCCGGTCGCCCGCCGAGGATGCGGTTGAAGAGGGTGGATTTTCCGGTGTTGGGGCGCCCCACGATGGCAACGGTGGGCTTGTTCATGCCGGCACCGGCTCCTGCAAGGCGTCGGCGAAATCCTTGGAGAGGCGGACTTCCATCGGGACCGCCGCGCGCAGCTGATCGAGGCTCATGCTGTCGATGAAGAGCCCGTCGTCATTCACCGATTCTCCCGGAAGGAGCGCGAGATCCAGCTCGCGGCCGGCGAGAGCATCGCGCAGTGCGCTGCCCGGGAGGAGGCCCGCCGTGGTGACCGATGAACCGAACAACGTGTTGATCACGGGGATCAGCTCGAACTCCGCCCCGCTCACGCGCGCCAGCGGCTCGAGCACCATGGGCATGAGCGCGCCCATGGCGGTGCCGGTCAGCACCCCCACACGCCGGCCATGCCATCCGTGCAGCTCGCTCGCGTCTTCCGCGATCCGCTGCTGCAGCCAGCGCACGGCACCGACTCCGTTCTCCACCTGGTCGAAGCCATCGTAGATGGCGGCGGGCGGCAGCTCGACGCCGGCCCGGAGATAGAGCTCGTCGGCACCGAAGGCCCAGTGAATGCCCCGCTCACGCTGGGCCACGGCGGCACGCTCCTCGATGCGCGTGATGGCGGCGCGGCACTCCTCTCTGGTCGGCTCGCGCACCAGATGATGCTTGCTGAACTCGGTCAGTCCCACCGGAACGACGGAGCATCCGAGAATCGCTGGGCCGAAGGCGTAGAGCTCGGCGAGCGTGTCGACCAGGACGGAGCCGTCGTTCACCCCCGGCGAGAGCACGATCTGGGTATGGAACTCGATGCCGTGGTCGGCGAGATCGCGGAGCTGGGGGATGATCTCGGGCGCGGTGGGATTGCGGAGGAGGTAGCGCCGCACCACGGGATCGGTGGCGTGCACCGATACGTAGAGCGGCGAGAGGCGGTACTCCTTGATTCGCTGAACGTCCCTCGGCTTGAGGTTGGTGAGGGTGGCGAAGTTGCCGTAGCGGAAGGACAGGCGGTAGTCGTCGTCGCGGATGTACAGCACGTCGCGGAGCCCGTCGGGGAGCCCGTCGACGAAACAGAAGTCACAGCGGTTGGCACAGCGCCTGATCCGCACCGGCTCCAGTGAGACGCCGAGCGGCTCGCCCAGCGGGCGCTCGATGTCGAACTCCACTTCCGACCCATCGGGCTGCCGGACGTGCAGCAGGACCTGCTCCTCGGCAGTGAGGAACTCCCAGTCGAGGAAGTCCTCCAGCTCGCGCCCATTCACGGAGAGGAGCTCGCTGCCTGCTCCGAGCCCGATCTCCTCGGCGATCGATTCTGGTTGTACGGCACTCACACGAATCATGCGATCCTGACTCATCCCGCGGGAAGCTGGCTCCGACCAAGCCCGGAAAGATGCTCGCCCAGCGGGGTAAATTCAAGATCGCAAACTACTTCCCCTCTTGATTGAGAAGTGACTTCTCAACCTCCGCCGGGGCGCCCGCGCCGAGCAGCTCGAGCAGTCTCTCGCCGTAGGCCTGGAGCTTGGCGGGCCCCACGCCACGCACCTCGAGCAGCGCTTGCTGGCTCTGGGGCTGGGCGGCGGCCAAGGCCATCAGCGTGCGATCCGGGAAGATGATGTACGGCGGCATACCCCGCCGCCGTGCTTCGTCCGTGCGCCACTGCTTGAGCCGGGCGAGCAGCTCCGGGTCCACGTCCCCGTCGCCGGGCTCGGCCGGTCTGGTGGCCTTCCGGGTTGCGGTACGCGAGCTGGCCGGGGCTGGGAATGCCAGCTCCGGCCGGCGTTCGCCTCGCGCCACCGCGAATCCATCCGGCGTAAGCCCGAGTACGAAGGCGCCGGGCCGACCTCCATCGATGCCCTGGCGCTCGACCAGGCCGGCATCCGCCAGGATTCCCAGCAGGTCCTTCACCTCCTCCAGTGGCACTCCTGCGAGCTTCCCGTACGTCGGAATCCGGTCGAGCCTGCGATCCAGCACGGTCCGGACGCGGCTTCCTACGAGGACCTGGGCCACGCGCTCGACCCCGAATCGTCCGGAGAGCCGTCCCACGGCCGAGAGCGCGATCCTCACGCGGAGCAGCTCGGCGTCCTCCAGTGGACGAGCGGTGCCCTGGCGCCAGCCGAGGCAGACATCGCAGGTGCCACAGCGGGGCGCCGCCCCACGAGTGGCCCCGCCCGCGAAATAGTCGAAGATGAACCGGGTGCGGCAGCCGCGTGAGAAGGCATACCGGATCATGGTGTCGAGCCGCTCCCGGTCACGCCGGGCCTTGAGCTCCAGCGCATCGACGGCGAGTGGCAGCGGTCCCAATCCCAGTGGAACCCCCGCGCTCTCGGCGGCGCGCCGGAGCGTTCGACTGGCTGTGACGGCGCTCATCGATGTCACGGTGGTTCCTCCGGCCTGCTCGGCGATGGCATCGTCGGCAGCGCCCTCACCGAGCAGCCGCCACACGGTGCGGAGGACGGAGACACTGGGGTTGGCTCCGGCGAGAAAGAACTCCTGGGTCCGAACATCCGTGCCGGAGAAGAGGAGAGTGCAGCGCGACGGCCGGCCGTCTCGGCCGGCCCGGCCCGCCTCCTGGTAATAGGCCTCGACACTGCCGGGCAGCTCCGCATGGGCCACGAAACGGATGTCGGCCTTGTCCACGCCCATGCCGAAGGCGTTGGTGGCCGCGATGACGTCGACTCGCCCGGCGAGAAAGTCCTCCTGCACCCGAGTGCGCTCGTCGTCGTCGAGGCCGGCGTGGTACCGCCCGGTGCGAAGACCCTGACCGGCCAGGAAGTCGGCCCACAGCTCCACCGACTTCCGGGTGGCGGCGTATACGATTCCCGGTGGGCCGACTTCCGCGAGCAGACGGCGCAACGCCGCGCTCTTGTCATCCCGCCCGCGACAGCTCTCGACCGCGAGCGTAAGGTTGGGGCGTTCGAAGCCGGTGACCAGGTCGAGCGGCGACTGGAGACCGAGCTGCGCCGCGATGTCCGCGCGGACCTCGGGCGTGGCCGTGGCGGTGAAGGCCGCGGCCGGGACACCGAGCGACGTGCGCAGGCCACCGAGCCGCCGGTAGTCGGGCCGGAAATCGTGGCCCCATTGGCTGATGCAGTGGGCCTCGTCCACGATCAGGCGCACCGGACGAGCCCGGCCGAGCGCCTCACGAAACTGCGCGCTGGCCAGCCGCTCCGGTGCGATGTAGAGCAGCGAGAGCCTGCCGCGCGCCAGCTCGCCTTCGACGGCGCTGCGCTCGTCGGGCGAGAGGCCGGAGTGGAGCGCGGCCGCGGGAATGCCCCGGGCCCGCAGGCCGTCCACCTGGTCCTTCATCAGCGCGATCAGCGGTGACACGACCACGGTCAGTCCTTCGAGCAGCAGCGCGGGCAGCTGAAAACAGAGCGATTTGCCCGCGCCGGTCGGCATCACCGCGACCACGTCCCGGCCCTGGAGCACCGCCTCGGCTGCCTCCCGCTGGCCGGGGCGGAAGGCACTCAGTCCGAAGCGCTCATGCAGCGCACGCTCCAGTCGGGCGTCGGGAGAAGTGGACACAGGTCTGCTCGTCATCCAGGAAATCTACTCGATCGGGCGACCGGTTCCGGTCACGAAGTAGAATGGGAGGGAGTGGTTGGGCTGTCGAGTTCAGAACCATGCGGCAGGGAGCGGGAACGCGCGGACCAATGTCGGTGTCCTCCGGATCTCAGTCCGAAGCCAAGGCCTCGCGGAGCCGGGCGGTGAGCTCGTCGACACTGAACGGTTTCTGCAGAAATGTCGCGCCGGGGGTGAGAATGCCGTTGGCCTGCACTGCCTGGTCGCTGTACCCGGACATGAAGATCACCCGCACTCCGGGGCGGACCACCAGGAGGCGGCGCGCCAGCTCTCCTCCGTGCATGCCCGGCATGAGGATGTCGGTCAGCAGCAGGTGAATCCGGCCACTGTACCGCTTCGCGACTTCCAGGGCCCCGGGTCCGTCTGACGCATCCAGCACCCGATAGCCTTGCGCGGACAGGAGCCGCCGGAGCGGTGAGCGGATTCCGACCTCGTCCTCCGCAACGAGAACGGTCATCGGACCCTCCGCGCGCTCCTGCGGTGGCGTGCCGGCTCGGGTATCCTCGACGGGTCGCCAAGTCATGCGGCTCGGCCCCGGCGGACCTCAGGAGGCGCGCGCATTCGAGGGGTCGCCCGGATCCGCGGAGCGGAGGGCCGCGTCGGCCGACGTCAGCAGATGCTCAACGGTTTCATCGGTCGAGGGCACCTGGTGCCAGAAGCCGAGCCGGATCGAGATCCGGAACGGCTGTCCCAGGCTCGCGTTGAAGTCGTCGAGGTGCTCCGCCAGCCGCCGGTGCGCCTGCTCGGTGGAGTGGGGCGCGGCATCACGCAGGAGGATGGTGAAACGATCGCCGCCGATGCGGGCGAGGACATCGGTCTCCCGGAAGGTGGCGCGAAGAATGGTCGCGGCGTCACGCACCACCCGGTCCACTTCGGCGCGGCCGAACTGCTCGTTGGTGGTCTGGAGTCCCGCCACTCTGGCGAGGCCGAGCGAGAGCTCTCCTCGCTGGCGTTTGGCCCGCCGAAGATCGTCGAGCACCCGGGCCTCGAACCCACGGCGATTGGACAGGCCGGTGACTTCGTCGGTGAGCGAGAGCGCGAAGATCTGCGACTGCAGGCGATGCCGCTCGATGGCATAGCGGAGCGTCCGGCTCAGCACCCCGCCGTTGAACCGTCCTTTCACCAGGAAGTCCTGCGCCCCGCGCCGCACCGCTTCCACCGCGATCGCCTGGTCCTCCAGACCGCTGAGGAACACCAGTGGCACACCGGGTGCCTCGCTACGGAGCCGCTCGAACGAATCGAGCCCCTTGCTGTCCGGCAGGCTGAGATCCAGAACGACCACGTCCACCCCGCCCCGAGCGAGACGCTGAATGGCGCCAGCCAGCCGATCCTCGGTCTCCACCGCCGGTGCTGGATCCTCGGCGTCGGCCAGAATACGGCGGGCGAGAAAAGCGTCGGCCGGATTGTCCTCGACCAGCAGAACGGTCGAGGGACGACGGATGGTCGATGTGGTCAATGAGGCCCCCGAAAGAGTGGAATGAACAACGGATGGTGCCAGGGCTTCGGGGGGCGGGGATGGTAAACATCGGCTGGGAGGTTGTGCGAGTCAAGAACCCGTCGGGCCGATCACGTCACTCGAGGTCGAGACGGAGCTGGAGGGGACTGGTCACGCGACGGAGTGCCCGCGTGAGCGCCCGCTCACGGATTGGCTCGGGATCGAGTTGAGCTCGCGGCCCTGACTCGCCTGGCGGTGCATCGATGAGCGCCCGGAGCGCGGCCTGGTCGACTCGGAGCGCGCGGGCCAGGGCTGCCTCCACCCGGGCGGCACGCTGGGTCCCGGCGAGCAGTGCATAGACGATGGATGGCGAGAACGCCTGGATCCGGCACCAGGCCGCCAGCGTGGTTGGATGCAGGATGAGCTGGACCACGAGTGAGGCGGGGAGCGTGGCGATGTCGAGCGCTACCCGATAGACCACCTTCCGCTCCAGCGGATTGCTCCCGTCCCTTCGCTGGGGCCGCTCGCCCACACCCGGGCGCCAGGTCCACCCCTGATCCCGCGCCGCCGCTCCACTCTCGACCGCAACCGGAGGTACCGGTGGCCGAACCGCCCGGGGTACGGGGCAGCGCGTCTCGATCAGCGTGTTGAGCACTGCCGTGGGCACGTCGAGGCGCTCGGCCAGGGCTTGGCGGATGCGGACGAAGGGTTTCCGCCCGGCGAGGGCATTGTGGACCAGGGGCGGCGTTACCTGCTGGGCGCGGGCCCACTCAGCGATGGTCTCGGGCCAGAGGAGGAGGGAGACCACCAGGGAGGCGGGGAACGCGGCCACGTCGTCGCGCACCCGCCGGGTCGCGGCCAGCTCCAGTGGAGAGCGGCCGGAGCGTGGCGGAAGCGTGCTCGGCGGGGATGTACCCATGCTGTACGCTAGGGTCCCACCCTCATGCGGTCAAGAGATGGGCGCGCCTAAGTTGCTGGGCGGCAATGTTATAGCACAAAGGTAAGTTTCCCACATTGGGTAACTTACCCAACTCGACACCTCCCTGACACGCGGCTGCCTAGCTTCCGAGGCAAATCAACGGGGGGCCGACCATGAGGGACCTGCTCTACCTGCTGGGCACCATCGTCTTCTTCGCTGCCATGCTGGCTTACGTGCGGGGCGTGCGGCGCCTGGGCGAGCCCGACCGCGGCTTCTGCTCACGGAGCCGGGAGTGGGCTACCGCCTCAAGGACGAGTGGCCACAGCGCCCCGCCAACGACCCCCCGAGCTGGCTCAGCGCTTGTCGTATTCGTCGTGGCGGCGCCACCAGTTGCCCGTCTCGTTGCGTCCCTTGGGTGCCCGGTCGAGCCACTGGTACACGGCCCAGAGGGGGTCCAGTCCGCGCGCATAGGCGGAATACGCGTGGTAGACCACACCTTCCTCGAGCGCGAACGCGCTCATGCCCGGCCTCTCGCGCGTGTGCGTGGCCAGGTCGGTCCCGGTCATGGCCGCATTCTCGGCGACAGGGCCCTCGCCGCGCTTAGTCACAGTGTCGCCGATCCCGCTCACCGTCCACGCCGGCTCGCGCCGGTAGTTGTACTCGATGCTTCCCTCGCGCTGTTGCTCCTCGGTGAACGAGACGTGGAAGTCGAAGTTGAAGTCGCCCCCGAGCGAGGACGCCCAGGGAAACGTCCAGCCCATCCGCTTCTTGTAGGCCTGCAGCTTCGCCAACGGGGCCCGCGACACCGCCAACAGCGTGACGTCGTGGTTGGCCAGGTGGACGACGCAGCCGTCGAACCCGTCCGCGATCGCCGAGCAGTGCGGACACCCCGCCGTGTAGTCGGGCCCGAACATGAAGTGGTAGACGAGGAGCTGCGAGCGCCCTCGGAAGAGGTCTGCCAGCGAGGCGCTTCCCTCGTCGGTCTCGAACCGATACTTCTTGTCAATCCGGACCCACGGCAGCTCCTGCCGCCGACGCGCCAGCTCGTCGCTGCGGCGCGTGAGGTCCTTCTCCGCCTCGAGCAGCTCGAGCCGGGCCGCCAGCCACTCCTCGCGGGTTCCGGACAGGTGCTTCGTCATCGCTCTGAACTCCTTGAGCTAGTTGTCAGCGTTAAGGCGGTCCCCTACGATCAGCACGATCGGCAATCCGACCATCACAGCCTGTTGAACGATGTTGAGCCAGAAATCCCAATCAAAATCGG
>JBJMOX010000330.1:0-3470 GCA_045803515.1 Gemmatimonadales bacterium | reverse complement strand
ACGCCAGCCTTCGGACGATCACCTGGCGGCGGTCGCGGTGCGCTTCCGGCGCGGCCTGACCGGCGACCGGGAGGCGGTGCTGTCGCCCCCGAGCGCGGCGGAGCGCGCGATGGCGGAGTCGGACGAGTACTGGTCGTACCTGATGGCCGGGGCCTACGCGCTGGTCGGGGAGGCGGACCAGGCGCTGAGCTGGCTGGAGCATGCGGTGACGGTCCGCGGCTGGGTGGACTATGTGTACTTCACCCGACACGACCGTTTCCTCGAGAGCCTGCGGCCGACTCGGCGGTTCCAGGAGCTGATGGCTTCGGCGCGGGAGCGCTATCAGCGGTTCACGGATGAGGGGGCCGTCGTCACCAGAATCCACTCGCGGAAAGCCCGGTGAAATCGACAGCGGTGGCGTGGCACCGGCGGCGGGAATCGGATTGTCGGGCCGAGGCTGCGGGGGGACATGTCGCGTATTCGACACCGTAAGCGAGCTAACGGCCGAAGTCTGAGACAGCTGTGAGCAAGGCCAGGCGACGGGTCTCGCCCCGTGTCGCCCAGGCCCTGGCGAAGCTCGGCGCGGACCTCCGGAACGCGCGTCGGCGGCAGCGGATGCCGATGGCGTACGCGGCCGATCTGGCCCGGATCTCCCGTTCGACTCTCTACAAGGTGGAGCGGGGCGACCCGGGCATCAGCCTCGGCATTCTCGCCACCCTGCTGGTCGGCTATGGCATGCTCGAGCGGTTCGAGAGCTTGATGGAGGCGAGATTCACCCGCTTCGCCGCGCCCCGCTGCCACTGGTGGTCCCCGCAGGCTCCGGTGGCTCTTCCTGGAAGGGCCTGACCACAATGGATTCCTTTGTGCTTTCCACGATGGCCTTCAACTCTTCTTGCTCCGTGCCCGGCACCTTGAACCTGTCCAGCGACTGTTGAAAATCATCCAGCATGGCCTCCCATTCCTGGTCGGTGATCATCAGATGGCGGTGGGAATCGCCCATCGAGCGACCGGAATAGGTCTGCGGGCCGCCGGTTGCCCAACACACCATCTCCGTGGCCAGGACCTTGAACCCTGCCGGGGATACCCGATGGTGAGCCTCATCGACGTGAGGATTCGCGTTGATTCTCGGGTCCACCATGAGTCTGTCAATGAAGTCATCCACGACGACGGCAATGTTGTAGACACCACCGAGCCGATCATAGAGCGATGGCTTGTCCTGGGCTGGCATAATCGGCCTCCTTCCTACCGACCAGCCCGTGCCGGCTCTCCCAGCCGAGGCACAGCGCCGATGTCCTGGAGCGCGCCGAGGGTGTTGAAGCCGGCCCATTCCTCCTGGATCTTGCCATCGGAGATGCGCTGCATCTGGATGCCGCGGAAGGTCACCTTCTTCCCCGTGGGGACGACACCCATGAGGTCCCCTTTGTGGGTGCCGCGGGAGACCCAGCGGATCGCGACCTTGTCCCCTTCGGCAATAATCTCCTCCAGGGTACACTGGAGATCCGGGAAGGCCGTGCGGAACATCCGAGCGAACTGTTTGACCCCGTCGCGGCCGCGAATGTCCTCCGGATTCCCAAGATCATGGAAGACGCAATTCTCGCTGTATACCTGATCGACGGCATCCAGGTTGCCCTTCGTCCAGAGCTCGTCCATTGTGCGGCGGGCGAGCGACTTGTTCTCAGCTGACATGGTACTCCCCCTTGGTCAAGGTTGAGACCTGAGTGGTCCCCTACCAGGCGGCTCGGCGGTCGTGGATTCCTAGGGGGAAAGCGAGGACCCGTGGCTTTGCGACCCCGGCTTTGGCCGGGTGTGCTTGGACATGGAAGGTGGCACAGTATGGGGCTCGGTACCTGATCAGTCAACCTTTCCTGTGACCCCGATCACGGCTCGATCGGTGACGCGGTCTCACCATCCCACACGATGGCCCGCGTGCTGAGTGCTTCTATATAGAGAGTGATCGGAGGGAGCTATGAAGGCCCAGGACATGATGACGACCGAGCCCGCGTGCTGTACGCCGGAGAGCACGGCGAGCGAGGCGGCGCGGCTGATGCGCGAGCACGACTGTGGCTGTATCCCCGTGGTCGAAGGAGACTCCCTGCGGCTGGTCGGGGTGGTGACCGACCGCGACATCGCGTGCCGGTGCGTGGCCGAGGGGAAGAGCGCCGAGACGCCGATCAAGGAGATCATGACCAGGGACCCGCAATGCTGTCACCCCGAGGACGACGTCGCGGCAATCGAGCAGATCATGACGCAGAGGATGGTGCGCCGGGTTCCGGTGGTCGACGCCAAGGGGAACTGCCTCGGGATGGTCGCTCAGGCTGACCTCGCGTTGCATACCGAAGCGGTGAGCGAGAGCGAGATCGGCCGGGTGGTCGAGCGGATTTCCGAGCCCGGTCGCGGCGACGCGGGTCGGCGGCACTGACCCTGGCGGGGTGGCCGGGGCGGGCGACGTGGCCGCTACGGCGATGGCCTGGCTGGAACGGACCGTCGCCACCGGTCCAGCGCTGACCGTGTTGCTGGACGCCGGCCGTGGTCCGCCGGGGAGGTCGGCCCCGCTCCGGGGCAACAGGGCCATGAGGAGAAAGGTGCCGAACGAGGCGGCGGAGCGGTGCTGCATCGATCGTTTCTTCGACTACGAAACGTTCACCGTCCTGCTGCGGGTAGTTCCGAAGAGACTGGCGGTCACGATGACTTGACCGGGAGAGCCCGGGGCCGTGAGCAGGACGGTGGCCCGGCCGGTTCCGTCCAGCAGCGGGACGACCCTGGTGCCTTGATCCTGCTCGTTCTGCACCGGGCCCAGCGCGGCGAGCGTCCCGGTAGACACTCGGACCTCCACGCCAGCCCCAGCCCACGCGTCTCCCACCTCGAGCGTAACCGGGACCGCCTGCCCGGCGGCAACAGTATCCGGGAGGTTGGCAAGGACGATATCGGGCACGGCGGACACCGTGATCACCGTTCGGCCCGTCACCTCGCCGACTTGCGCGCTCAGGTCCGCCGGTCCGGGTTGGTCCGGCGGATACCAGGCGACGAACGCTTGGCCGTTCCCGTCGATCGCGGCGCTCTGGCTAGGCTTGAGCTCGGCGGCGGCGAAGCTGCCGCTCCCCGCGGCGAAGGAACACATCTGCCCTGAGGCATCGCGGGTCACCCGCGCCGTGATCAGCACCGCTTGTCGCGCGCCCACGGCGACGGTATCCCTTTCCGCCTGGAGGACGAGCAGCGTGTCTACCTCGCCCTCGAGCGGCCCCGAGGGATTGTGCGGGATCTCCTTGCAGGCCATCGCGCTCGCGATGAGCCAGAGGGAGCAGATTCGGGCCCGTCCGATGACTCGCGGCATCATTTGCCGGCAGCTCCGATGGTTGCCAGGAACTTCTTGTCGGGGGAGATAGCAGAGCCGCCTGGGCCCGGCACCACCCGGGCGATCAAGCCGATGATCGCCCCGGAAACCGCGTTCGCCGGCTGGAGGTGAAGGCCGAGCGAGACGACATGATCGCTGT
>JBJMOX010000329.1:0-7101 GCA_045803515.1 Gemmatimonadales bacterium | reverse complement strand
GGAAATGGTGCGGCGCGGGGTGGATGCCGTGAAGGTTGGCATAGGGCCGGGGAGTATCTGCACCACCCGTGTGGTCACCGGGGTCGGAGTTCCCCAGGTCACCGCCATCATGGACGCCCTCCGCGGGGTGGATGACGTCCCGGTCATCGCCGACGGGGGCATCAAGTACTCGGGGGACGTGGTGAAAGCTTTGGCCGCTGGAGCGTCCTCCGTCATGATGGGCTCCATGCTGGCCGGCACCGAGGAGAGTCCCGGTGAGTCGGTCCTCGCCGAAGGCCGCCGGTTCAAGATGATCCGTGGCATGGGCAGTCTCTCTGCCATGCAGGACGGATCCGCCGACCGGTACTTCCAGGAGGGGGAGATGGCTCCCTCCAAGCTGGTGCCGGAGGGGATCGAGGGCCGGGTGCCGTACAAGGGCCCGGTCGCGGACGTGATCTACCAGATGGTCGGCGGGCTCCGCAGCGGGATGGGATATTGCGGGGTCGGCAGCATCCCCCAGCTGCAGTGCGACGTGGAGATGGTGCAGATCACCTCCGCGGGCCTGCGCGAGTCCCACCCGCACGACGTCACCATCACTCGGGAAGCACCGAACTACAGCGCATAGCGGGGCAAAGCAGCAGGCCGACGTACGTGCCGCCTCCACCGGCGGGCGCTCCCTTCCATCGAGGACCACCCTATGAACTTGTGGGCTACCAAGTCCATCACGGCCCTGCGCGCCGAAGCCGAAGCGACAGGCGAGCGCTCTCTCAAACGGACGCTCGGAGCGCTCAACCTGACCATGCTTGGTATCGGGGCCATCATCGGCGCGGGCATCTTCGTGCTCACCGGCCTGGCCGCGGCACTCCATGCCGGACCCGCGGTGCCGATCTCCTTCGTGGTGGCCGCGGTGGCCTGCGGACTGGCGGGCCTCTGCTACGCCGAGATGGCGAGCGCGGTGCCGGTGGCTGGCAGCGCGTATACCTACTCCTACGCCACGATGGGTGAATTCGTCGCCTGGATCATCGGCTGGGACCTGGTGCTCGAATATGCCATGGGCGCCGCCACCGTCGGCGTGGGCTGGTCCGGCTACTTCGTGAGCCTGCTGGATTACCTTGGCATCCACCTCCCGCCGGCCATCACCTCGGCGCCGCTGCGGTTCTGCAGCACCGCCGACGTCACCAACGGCGTCGCGCATTGCGCTCACGTTGCGTGGAACAGCACCGGCGCGCTGGTGAACCTGCCAGCGATGGCGATCGTGCTCCTGGCGACCACGATTCTGGTGATCGGGATCGAGGAGTCGGCCAAGGTGAACAACCTGATCGTCATCCTCAAGATCTCGGTGGTGCTCCTGTTCCTGGCGTTCGGGTGGCGCTACGTGACCCCGGCCAACTGGCATCCGTTCGTCCCGCCCAACACCGGCACCTTCGGCGAGTATGGCTGGAGCGGGGTCTTCCGGGGAGCCGGACTGATCTTCTTCGCCTATATCGGTTTCGACGCGGTCAGCACGGCCGCGCAGGAGGCCCGGAATCCGCAGAAGGACATGCCCATCGGCATTCTGGGATCGCTGGGCATCTGCACCGTGCTTTACATCCTGGTGTCGCTCACCCTCACGGGGCTGGTCAAGTATGACCGGCTCAACGTGGCGCATCCGGTCGCCTACGCGGTGGAGCAGATTCCCCAGCTCACCTGGCTCAGGCCGTTCATCAACGTGGGCGCGGTGCTCGGGCTCGGGTCGGTCGTGCTGGTCATGCTCCTGGGCCAGAGCCGGGTGTTCTACTCGATGTCGCGCGATGGCTTGATGGGCCCATGGGCGGGCAAGGTGCACCCCCGTTTCCGCACCCCCTACCTCTCGACCATCGGCGTCGGCCTCATCGTCGCGGTCATCACCGGCACCTTCCCGATCCAGATCCTCGGCGAGCTGGTCAACATCGGCACCCTGCTCGCCTTCGTGCTGGTGTGCGGCGGTGTGTGGATCCTGCGGAACAAGCGGCCGGACCTCGAGCGGCCGTTCCGCACGCCGCTGGTGCCGCTGGTTCCGATCCTGGGCATCCTGGCCTGCTTCGGGCTGATGGCCACGCTACCCGGCGATACCTGGATCCGGTTGGCCGTCTGGCTGGTGATCGGCTTCGGGATCTACTTCGGGTACAGCCGCAAGCACAGCGTGCTCCAGCGGGAGCTCGAGGCGGCGCCTCCGGTCCGGGAACCCGTGGGACGCTGAGCGGAGCTGCCGGTCCGGGCGGAGCTGTCGCAGCACGGAGCTGTCATCCCGAGGAGCGCAGCGACGAGGGATCTTGCCCGCGATGCCCCGACACTCGCGGCGGAGGTCCGATCCTGCGGAGAAGATCCCTCCCTCCGCTCGGGATGACCGTTCCTTCTGGGACACTGTTCCTTGTGGGACACCGTCCCTTATGGGACACCGCCGTCACAGCGATCGAGGGGGCCGAAACTACCGTTTCGGCCCCCTCATCGTGTGCACTGCATCACCTCTCACTTGCCCCCGGTCATCGTTAATATTGGCCCATGCCGTTCACCCTCGCCCCCGACCGCGCCGCCGCCGCTCGAGCCTTCGCCGCCGCGCTCGCCCCCGGGCAGCGCGTCTGCCTGACGACGCACGTCAATCCCGATGGCGACGGGCTGGGGAGCGAGGCGGGTCTGGTGCACCTGCTCCGGTCCCGCGGGGTCGATGCGGTGATCACCAATCCGACGGCCACGCCCCCCCGTTTCGGATTTCTCTTCGAGGATCTGCCGGGCGTCGATCGCACCGGTGAGGCGATCAAGGAGCTCCGCCGCTCCGACCTCATCATCGTCCTGGACATCTCCGACCTCGGCCGGCTCGGCATGCTGGGACAGACGGTGCGGGACCGCGGGGTGCCCGTCGCCTGCGTCGACCACCACGTGGGCATGGGCCAGCTGCCGGCCGGCCCGCGCTATCTCGACGCCGATGCCGCGGCCACCGGCGAGCTGATCTTCGAGCTCGCGCTGGCGAACTCGTGGGCCCTCTCCGAGGAGGCCGCTCGCGGTCTATATGTGGCCATCCTCACCGACACCGGCGGGTTCCGCTTCAGCAACACCCGCCCGCGGACGCTTCGAGTCGCGGCGGAGCTGCTCGAGACCGGCGTGGACCCGGAGGAGATCTATCTCGAAGTGTACGCCCGCGCCCCCGAGGGTCGCCCCCGTCTCTTCGCCGAGGCGCTCCAGACCCTCGTGGTCGAGCCGCAGTACGGGCTCGCCTGGGTCACCGTGCCCTCCGGGGCCATCGAGCGGCTCGGCGTGTCGTCCGACGACCTCGATGGCGTGGTGGAGTTCCCCCGCTCGATCGAGGGCGTCAGGATGGCGCTGCTGTTCCGCGAGGTGAGCCAGGGGCGGGTCAAGGTCTCGCTCCGCTCGGTGGGCGACGTGGACGTGGCTGCCTTCGCCAAGGAGTTCGGCGGCGGGGGGCACACCAAGGCGGCCGGCCTGGCGCTGCCAGGCACCCTCGCCGATGTCCAGGCCACCGTGCTGGGAGCGGCGCGGGCCTACCTCGGTGGCAACGGGAGCGATGGACGCTCGGCGAGTTGACCGAGGTCTCCGGCATCCTATATTCCGAATTGATGAGTAGGAATTCCATTTGAGGGCCATGGACACCATCGATCGCATCGAGAAGACACTCGACACCCTGCGGCCGTACATCGCCTCCCACCGAGGGCAGGTCGAGGTCGTCGACTTCGACGAGAGCGAGGGGCTGCTGCTGCTTCGGCTCGGGGGCACCTGCCACGGCTGCGCCGCGTCCACCATCACCCTCAAGCAGGGAATCGAAAGCCGGTTGCGCGAGATGGTGCCCGAGGTCAGGCACGTGGAGGCGGTCTAGTGCCCGAGTCGATCGAGGCTCGGGTCACGGCGGCCCTTGCCGGCATCCGCAACCCGCGAGTGGACAACGATCTGCTCTCCGCCGGAATGATCCGCAACCTCGCCGTGACCGAGGATGGCAAGGTGAGCTTCACCTTCCTCCTCGCGCCGGAAGATCCCGCAACCCTGGTGCGCCAGGCGCGCGCCGCGGTGCAGGCGATCGAGGGGGTACGCCGGGAGGAGGTCAAGATCACGGTCACCAACCCCGCCGGACCGGCCAAGGTCACCCATGCGGCGCCCACCGGCGCGGCACCGGCCGCACCGGCGCCGGCACCCACGCCGGCGGAGCAGCCGAACCTGGGACGGATCATCGCCGTCTCTTCCGGCAAGGGCGGGGTGGGGAAGTCCACCGTGGCGGTCAACATCGCGGTGTCGCTGGCGCAAGCCGGACTGCAGGTCGGGGTCATGGACGCCGACATCTACGGTCCCAACGTCCCCCGCATGTTCGGTGTGTTCGAGAAGCCCCCGGTCTACGGCGGGAGGATCCAGCCGCTCGAGGCCCATGGCGTGCGGCTCATGTCGCTCGGCTTCCTGGTCGAGCGGGATGCTCCGGCCATCTGGCGCGGCCCCATCATCATGAAGATCGTGCAGCAGTTTCTGCGCGACGTCGAATGGGGACAGCTCGATTACTTCATCGTCGACATGCCCCCGGGCACCGGCGACGCTCAGCTCTCCCTGGTCCAGGCCACTCACGTCTCCGGCGCCGTCATCGTGACCACGCCGCAGGAGATGGCGGTTGGAGATGCCCTCCGAGGGGCCAGGATGTTCGAGCGGGTCGGCGTGCCCGTGGTCGGGGTGGTCGAGAACATGAGCGGCTTCACCGATCCGGAGACGGGGAAGCGGTTGGAGCTGTTCTCCTCAGGCGGCGGCCAGCGCCTCGCCGAAGAGCTTGGAGTTCCCCTCCTGGGCAGTGTGCCGCTGCAGCCGGGCCTCGCGGAACTGGCCGACAGCGGGAGGCCGGTCGTCGTCAGCGATCCCGACAGCCCCGCCTCGCTGGTGCTGCGCCAGATCGCCGAGCAGCTCCAGGCCAAGACCGCCGGCCGCGGCGCGGCGCTGCCGATCCTTCGAGGCTGAGGTCGCCCCAGCGCGCAGGCATGCCGTCCATCACCCTGCTCACCGACTTCGGCACCACCGACTCCTACGTCGCCGAAATCAAGGGTGTCCTCCTCAGTGCCGCGCCGGGCGCGGTGCTGGTGGACGTGACGCATCTGGTGCCGCCGGGCGACGTCCGGGCCGGCGCCCACATCCTGGGCCGCACCTGGCACCGCTTCCCCCAGGGAACGATCCACCTCTCGGTCGTGGATCCGGGTGTCGGCACCAACCGAGCGGCCTTGGCGCTCCGGGCGCACGGCCACTGGTTCGTAGGCCCCGACAACGGACTGTTCACTCCGGTCATCCACGGTACCGAGGTGGAGATCGTCGAGCTCAGAATCCCCCGGGACGCCTCCCCCACCTTTCACGGTCGCGACCTGTTCGCGCCGGCGGCGGCGGCGCTCGCGTGCGGCGTGCCGCTGGAATCGCTCGGCCGTCCGTTCACCGGCGTTCCCCACCGCCTGGTCTACACCGAGCCGCGCTACGAAGGGAAATCGGTATTGGGAGAGATCGTGTACGTCGATCGCTTCGGCACCTTGGTGACCAACCTCAACACCGAGCTGGTGCCGCCGTACGCCACCCTCGAGGTCGAAGGGCTCGACCTCGGTCCCCTGCGCCGCACCTTCGGGGACGTGCCCACCGGCGGGCTGCTGGCATATGTCGGATCGGATGGGGCGGTAGAGGTTGCCGTGCGGGATGGCTCCGCCGCCCGCCGGCTGGG
Organism: Gemmatimonadales bacterium; assembly: GCA_045803515.1. Lineage (GTDB taxonomy): Bacteria > Gemmatimonadota > Gemmatimonadetes > Gemmatimonadales > GWC2-71-9 > CAVVWJ01. Next base: position 1,424 of record JBJMOX010000329.1, on the reverse strand, counting down.
TCTCGGCGTCGGCGGCAGGGTGCGCGCTCGGCTGGGCTGATCGGTTGGGGTTCGGGGCTTGAATTTTTCTAAGCTAGGAATCCGACCCCCACCTCACTACGAGTTCGCGCTCACCGGCGTCGGTCCCGAGCTTCGTCCACCTGCCCGCATCACCAGCCGCCGGAGCAGCCCGAAGAAGCGCCAGATCACCAGCAGCGCCAAGACGACCAGCACGACCGCGATCACCCCCGTCACCAGCGGGTGCGCTGCCGCCAGCCAGGCGAGGAGCACCGCCAGGCCGTCCTCCACCGTGCTGAGCGTCCAGTTGCTGAAGGGCTCCGGACTCGCGTTCACGGCGGCACGGGTGCTGGCTTTCGCGCCGTGCGACGTGAGCGCCACGCTCCCGGCCAGAAGCGCCGCCCCGATGCGCCACTCCTCCGGCACATTGCCCGAGAACGCGGTGTAGGAAAGGAACGCGGCCGCCGGTGGACGGATGAAGGTATGAATCGCGTCCCACACGGAGTCCACGTACGGCACCTTGTCCGCGATGAATTCGATGACGAACAACACCGCCGCGATCCCCAGCACGAGTGGGTTGCCGAGGACGTGCAGCGGCTGAGGGAGCTGGATGAGACCGAAGCGTTCGAGGAGGCCGGCCGCCGCGACCGTCGCGTAGAGATTGAGCCCCGAGGCGAAGGAGGTGCCAAGAACGTAGCCCAGCGTCTCGAGCGGAGTCATGGTGGGAAACTTACTCCAGCCAGTTGATCTTCACCCCGCCGACCGCCGTCCTGAGCGCGATGTCGAGATGGCGCGCCGCGGTCGCGTAGCCCGGCGTCACGTAGCTGGTGCCGTCCCGCTCGAGCCCTTCCGGCTCGAAGCTCGCGAGAAACTTGTCGAGCGTAATCCGAACGCCCACCCGGCGCGGCAGGCGGAGCGTCAGCTCGCCTAGGGCCATGCTCACATCCACCTGGGAGCTGGACGTCCAGGACCCGCCGAAATCGAGCAGCACCTTGCCCATCCCACCCTCGAACGTGATCCGGTCACACCGGCTGTTGCCCAGTCCGAGGACCGAGACCTCGGCGGCCCCCGCGGTGAGGGACGCGGCGCGGCAACGCGTGCCGTTCGGCTGGGAGAAGCGCACCACGGTCCGGCTTGCTCCCGTGGAGAGGTGGAGATCGGTCAGGCGGAGGCCCCCCAGCTCGAGATCCCCATCGACCGCCCCCAGCGCGACCTCGAGCGCGAGGTCGGCCTTCGGCGAGAAGCTGACCTCGGCGGTCTGCCGGAGCTGGTGCTGCGAGACCACCCGGATGCCGCCGCCGCCCGCGGGCTCGAGCCCGAACGCCAAGCCGCCACCCGCCGCATCGTAGTCGCTCACCGGGACGAAACGCTGGCTGTCGTAGGAGGCGTCCATCCGATAGAGCTCATTGGGCCGGCCGGCGGCCAGC
>JBJMOX010000328.1:0-2243 GCA_045803515.1 Gemmatimonadales bacterium | reverse complement strand
GAGTTCGCGGAGGCGTTGCAGGGCACGCCGGGAACCGCGCGCACCCGGATCGCGGCGGCATCGCGGTCCCGGGGCGTGGCCCGAGGGAGCGGAGGCTGGGGCGCACGGCTCCGTGATCCGGTCGTCCTAGTGCTCGGCGTGATGGGCTACGAGATGCTGACCGGGGCGGCGCCGTTCGCCGGGCTCAACGCCCAGCAGATGCTGGCCGCCCACGTCACCCGGCCGCCGGTCCCGGTGGGCCAGCAGCGCGACGGCCTGTCGCCCGCGCTCGAGATGGCGAGGGCGATACCGAAATCCGCGACCAGCGCGCTGCCGTCATGCAGCATGACGTTCTCGGGCTTGATGTCCCGATGGATCACGCCGTGGCGGTGGGCGTAGTCGAGCGCGGCCGCCACTTCAGTCGAGATCCGGACGGCATCATTGATGGGGAGTTGCTTCTCGCGATTCAATCGGTCGCGGAGGCTCTCGCCCTCGACGAACGGCATCACATAGTACGCGGTCCCGTTGACCTCACCGCTGTCGATCAGGCCGAGGATGTGGGGATGCTGCAGGGTCGCGATGGTCTTGATCTCACGGAGGAACCGCTCGGCCCCGATCACGGCGGCGAGCTCCGGCTTGAGCACCTTGATGGCGACCTTGCGGTCGTGCCGGAGATCCTGCGCCAGGTACACGGTCGCCATGCCGCCCTGGCCCAGCTCCCGCTGGAGGCGGTAGCGGTCGGACAGCGCGGCGGTCAGCCGTCCGACGTCCCCGCTCACTGCGGCGTCCCGCGCAACCGGCTCCGCAGCTCCTGACTCCACCCGTGAACCAGGACGATCTGCGCGCTGTTGCTCACGGCCCGCAACACCAGGAGCCGCGATCCGTCGGGTGACACGTCGTAGTTCGCGTGAGGCGCCGCGGCGCGGAGATAGGTGTCGTCGAACAGCACGGTGCGTCCGGTGACGGCAAACCCAGGCACCGTGGTGATGGAGGCAGCCATGAATTTCCCATCGCCGCGATAGAAGAGCCGCCGGCCGTCCCTGGACCAGACCGGCTCGGTGCCGTCGGTGACCGAGACTTGCACCCGGCCGCCGGGTCCCGGAAAGGGCTGGACCACGACCTGGGACGCGCCGGACTCGTTGGTCACGAAGGCGATCCACCGACCATCGGGTGAGAGTCGCGGCATGTTCTCGTCGTACCGGCTGGCGGAAATCGGCTTCGGCGCCGTGTCGCCCGCGAGCCGGCGATACTCGATGTCGCCTCCGGTGGTGTCGATCTGATAGACGAGCGTCTGGCCGTCCGGTGTGACCATCGCCTCGAAGTAGATCCCCGGCGGACCACCGAGCAGCTTCGTCGCCGGGCCACTGAGATCGGCGGGGCGCCACCAGATGGCGCTCTTTCCGCCGGCGTCGGAGCGGAACAGGACCTGCCGCCCGTCCGGAGTCCACTCGGCCCGCTCATTGACCGTGCCGGACGCGGAGAGCCGTACCGGGGTTCCGGTGGCAAGGTCCAGCAGCCAGACGTCGCTGCGCGGATCGGTGGCAATGGTGACGGCGATCCGGCGGCCGTCCGGAGAGTAGCGGGGAAATGCGTACGCCCGCGCCGCGCCCTCGAGCGGCGTCGGCGCGACCCCTTGGCCGGCCAGCACCAGCTGGGCTTCCCGCGCATTGGCGTCCAGGTACACCAGCGAGCCGGAGGCGGAGAGTGCCGCCTTGGTGCCTCCACGCGCTCCGACGAAGAGCATGTTGCTGCCAACGACGACCGGCGGGCCCGAGAGACGCGCAGTCCCCGGATCGAACGGGACGGCCCACAGGCTCCGGTCCACCCGCGAGAAGAGCAGCTGGCCAGCCGCCACCCCGATCGGCGCGATGCCCGGAAGGTCGAGGATGTGCTTGGTTCGCGACGCGAGGGTGACGATGGCGATCCGCACGTCCTCGAGGCCGCCCTGTCCCCAGCTCCCGTACAGCACCCGATCGCCCCCCGGCAGGGCGACCGGAAAGGTCTCGGCGTGCGGGCGGCTCCCGGTATCGGCGGCGACCAGCGGTTCCGGAGTTCCGCCGCCAGCGCGCACGATGAGCAGTCCCCCGGCGCTTCCCAGGATGATGTTCTCACCATCTGCCCAAGTAACGCCGAACGGCTCCGGGGTGTCGCAGATCGGCTGCGGCGCTCGGCCGTCCAGCGCCAGCCGCTGCAGCTTGCCATCGGCCCAGAACCCGACCCAGCGGCCGTCGGGCGAGAAGAAGGGTTGGGTTGCGCCCTCCGTG
>JBJMOX010000006.1:0-6035 GCA_045803515.1 Gemmatimonadales bacterium | reverse complement strand
TTTGATGAGCGTCATCTTGTCCGGAAGCTCGGTGGTCACCACCAGCTCCGGCGAGGCGTTCAGCTCCGCCCGCAGCATCTCAGCGAGCTCCTCCATCGGTATCACGTCTGGATGACCAATGTTGATGACCGAGTATTGGTCCAGGCGCCCGGCCGCTTCGATGGCCCGTGCGGCATCGGAGACGTGCAGCCAGCTCCGCGCGCTGCCCCGATGAACTTCGATGGGGCGGCCGCGCGCCAGGTTGGACACGAACCGGATCATGGCGGAGCGATGTTCTCCGACCGTTTCGTTCTCACTATAGATCATGCAGGGGCGGAGGACCACCGCCCGGAGCCCGGCGTTCCGCACCTCGTACTCCACCAGCTGCTCCCCGAGCCACTTGGTCAAGGCGTACCGATTGTTCGGCTGGGGTGTGGAGCGGCTCTCGTCCATCGGGTCGCAGTTGGGGCCGTAGACCTCGGAGCTGGAGAAGAAGACGCACCTGGCGCGGGCCCGTTTGCAGAGCTGCAGAACGTTATTGATCCCGGCCACGTTGGTCGCGATGGCGAGCGACGCCGCCTGCTCGCAGGTCATGCGTCCCACGGTCGCGGCCAGAAGAAAGACCACGTCCGGTCCCCAGTCGAAGGCGGGGACCAGATCCAGCGGGTGGGTGGTGTCGGCCATGACGTAATCCTCGCGCCACCCCGGCCGGATATCGCATTCCAACACCTCATAGCCCACCGAGCGCAGGTGGCCCACGAGAGGGGCGCCGATGTTTCCTTCCGACCCGATCACCAGGGCCTTCCTGCCGTTCGATACTGTCATGTCGCTGGCTCCCGCCCCCTGTAATGGTGGTCCTCCATCTCCCTGCACGCCCGGGCTCACCCCGGAGCCTCGAGCCCGACGGCCCGGGCCGGCTCGAGCACCGCGAGCGGCTCTCGGGCCAGGGCCTGCGAGGCATGCGCACTCATGGGAACGAGGGTGAACTGCTGAGCCAGCATGCCGAGTACCTGGCGGAAGAGCGCCCGCTTCCTGGTTGCTCCGACATCCATTCCTGGAAAGAACCTCAGCGAGGGCACCTGCTCGCCGCTCAACAGATCGAGCGGGTGAAGCAGAAAGCTCGGGGTGACCCCGGTCCAGCGGCACATCCCGAGCGCGGTCCGGAGATAGCCCTCCATGAGCGTACGGGAAAAGCGGCTGAGATAGATCAGATAACTCAAGTGAAACGGGGTCTTGACGACCGGAATGGTGGTGACGGGAATCTCCAGCAGACTCCGTCCCGAGGGCAGCTGCCATCGATAGGCGCCGACCGGACGAAGCCCATCGCGAAACGAACCAAACAGCGCTCGGCGCTGGCGACGCTGTTCAGGGGTGAGCCGGGCCGTCGCCAGAAAATAGGCCCGGGCCAGCGGACCGAGATACGTCGGCAGCGTCGAGGCGTCATACATGTAGCCGTTGGCGGCCAAGACTTCCAACAGGGCCGGACTCCAGCTGAATCCTGGCCCGCGGAATCCGCAGGGGCGCTGCCCGGTGGCGGCTGTGATGGCCTGCTCCGCCGCCAGGAGGTCGTGCTCGAGCTGGGTTCGACTGAGGAGATGCAGCCAGCAGTCGTGCTCGAACGAGTGGTTGCCGACCTCGTGACCTCGTGCCGTGATGAGCTCGAGCCAGGGCAGGTTCTCCGGGGCGGCCGCATCGGCCCCGATCAGGAAGAAGGTGATCCTGCACCGTGCCTCGTCCAGCAGGTCGAGCAGCGGCGGAAGGAGCTCGGGGAAGTAGGACCCCCGACGCTCCCAGTCGGGATCCCCATGGGTTTTCTGATAGGACCACAGGTTGTCGAGGTCGAGCGAGAGGCTCATGATCGGCTTGGTCATGCAGCCCCCACGGCGACCTGCGCGGCGCGCGGGGCCGACAGGAGCGCCTGGAGCTCGCCTGCCTTCCGCTCGGCCAGACCAAGGGTTTCGTTCACGTTCAGCGTGCCGTTGGCGATCTGCGAGGAGTTCGCGATGAAGACCCGATCGAGCGAGGTCCGCGTCTCCGGAAGCAGCCGGCTGGAATAATTCACGGTCGTCACCGCCAGCATCTCACGCACCCGCGAGATCTGGAATGCGCGCACCTCTCGCCGATGGAAGTGAGGGTACATCCGCTCCAGCGCATCGAGAAATTCGGCTTCGATCTCGGCGTCGCTTCGGCTCCAGAACGCGTCCTGCTGAGTGAGATACTTCGGCAAGTACACCAGTGCCTGACCGCCGAAGGCGGTCCGATCCACCAGCGCGGTCATCTCAATGACTGCCGTGAACGGCACCCGCGCATCGGTAATGTTGGTGATGTAGAAATCCGCGAGCGGAGACTCCAGAAGGACCGCCGCGCAGATAATGCCCTGGTAACGCACACCCTCGAGCCTGGTCCGCTCCTGCTCCCCCATCTGGGGGCAGAGCCGGGCGATCCGAGAGCAGGGTACGGTCAGGACCACGTGATCGAACTCTCGCATCCCATGGGCCGTCCGTATCTCGACCCTGTCATTCAGGCTCTGCACCTCGAGCGCGGCAGTATCGTAGACGGTCTCGACACCGAGCGCGGCGAGGTGCTGGTCGAACCGCTGCAGAATCGCCGCGTACCCGCCCTCGACGTACCCGAATGTCTCGCGCTTCATTCCGGTGCGGCGGGCCCCGTACATCCGGGCGATGATGGCCCAGATGAATGCGGCGCTGGCGTGCTCGGCGTTGTCTCCCAGCTTGGCGCGCAGCAAAGGGAGCCACAGGTGCTCCCAGGCGCGCGCCCCCGACCAGCGCTGGAGCCAGTCGCTGGCCAGCATGGACTCCAGACGGCGCCACGCGCGGATGCGGGACGCGTAGAGAACCGTGGCGCCGAGGCGCGCCTTGTCGATCCATCCGAGGGAGGGAAAGCGCAGAAATTCGAGCGTGCTGGAGAGCGAACGGAGCTGCCCGTCGATGTAGAAGCCGGTCCGCGTGGGTCTCCAATGGAGCGCGTCAGTAAGCCCGAGCTCGTCCAGGAGGGCGCGCAGATGCCGATCGGAGAGGAGCACGACGTGGTAGAACCGGTCCCAGGTATAGCTCCCGATCGTGGTCGGCGCCGCCAGCCCTCCCGAACGCGATGCCGCCTCCAGGATGGTGACCTGGAAGCCCTGTCGGCTCAGCCTTGCTCCCAAGGCCATCCCGAGCAGCCCGCCACCAACGATACCGACGCTAGCCATGAGCCCCGCCGCGCGGCGAATCCGGGTTCTGGCGTCGGCGCAGCCGGAGGGCCGCCAACTGCAGGAGCAGGTTCAGGTGCCCGGCAATCGTGCGGAGGACTTTCATCTTGGAGCGGCCCAGTACGCGAGCCTCGAGAGTGGTAGGGAACTCCACGATGTGCCGTCCGGCCAGATCGAGCCGCCCCAGCATCTCCGCGACCCCGAAGAAGCCGCCGCGCTGGATCGTGACACCGGCCGCGGCCTGGCGCCGGTAGATGCGGAAGCAACTGGTGTAGGTATAGAGCTTCTGATGAAGGACCACGCGGTACAGCCTCGACAGGCCCTTGGAAAGGAAGAGGCGCCACTGGGGCACGTTCCTCACGCTGCCCTCCGGATGGTACGGGGACGCCGTCACGACATCCACCCCGTCCGTCAGCAGCGGAATCATTCGCCCCAGTTCGTGGGGATCATAGGTGCAGTCGCAATCCATCGAGCAGACGATGTCGGCGGTCGCCGAGTTGATCCCGGTCTGAATGGCACCGGCCACCCCCAGGTTTCGCGGGTGGCGTATCAGGGTGCAGTTCGGCTTCCCACCGAAGATGGTGTGAAGGGCCTCCCAGGTCTCGTCGGTACTGCAATCGTCGACAAACACGAAGCTGAAGCGATAGCGGTCTTCCAACTCCTGTACGACGCTGCGCAGCGTGTTCGCGAGATAGGGCAGCGTCTGGTGCTCGTTATAACACGGCACGACCACGGTCACAGCCGTCTGTGCCTCGGCCGTCGCGAGCGTCGCCGCCCCTGGGGCGCCCGCGTGACTCTCCGGGATCTGGGGAACGCGCGCCAGCGGCGGATGCTCGCCGAGCTCGAAATAGTCCGCGATGCTGGTAAACCGGTAGCTCTCCAGATAGTGCCGGATCATCCCCGGCATCCGCTTGAGGTTTCGATACTGCCGGATCTGCTGACGCAGCGGCACCCCGTTCACTCGGGGCTGCTCGGGGTCGAGCTCCCAGGTATGGAAGTACATCACGTACGGCGAGGGGTAGTTGCGGTCCCAATGGGCGACGGCCCGGCTCACCAAACTATGGGGGAACTGCCGGAAGTAGTTCCCGCCCGCAATGGGAACATCGAGGCCGAATAAGCGAATCGAAGAGAGCGGAACTTCCAGGAACGGCCGGCCCGCGATCTGGGTGCGATGGGGAAACTGCCGCCAGCGCTCGCCCGCGTAGGTTCGGAACAGCAGCCGCAGGCTGGAATCGTAGGCGTATCCCGACTCGGCCAGAACCTCCAGCGCCCAAAGATCGGATGGACGCAGCCACTGCTGCGCCAGACGATATCCCAGCACCCGCCGACCGGTGGCCCACTCCAGCGCCTCGCGTGCGCGCACCGCATCATCCCGGAACGCCTCTCTTCCCAGGCCACGAACATCGCGATGATAGTAGCCTTTGCTGGCGACTTCGTGTCCTCGAGCGGCAACCTCGCGCACGAGCTCCGGTGCTGCATCGGCAACCCAGCCGAGGACAAAAAATGTGGCGCGAGCGCTACATTCATCGAGCAGATCGAGAACCTTCCTGGTGCTGGCTTCGAGGCGCATTTCGAAGCGTCCCCAGCGATCTTGCTGAACGACCCGCTCAAGTGGTGTCACGTGGAAGTAATCCTCAAGCGCCACGGTCAGGAGGTGAGTCCTGGCCGAGCCGGTAGATCCCGCACGGTGCGAGGGGATAGCCGGTTCTTGACTCGCAAGGGGCTCGAGCATGACGGGGCGTTGCTGAACCGCCTCGACTTGAAACAGTGGAAGACGGCTCATTGCGAAGAGGTAACCTGGTATGTGATAGTGTGTTACAGCGCATCACGCGAGGCTGCGACTGGGCAGCGCATCAACTCAGCGATGGGGGACCACCACCATCCCTGCGCGACTCAGAATTGGTCACTGACAACGCCAACGCGACCCGGCCAGAGGGCGCGAACAAAGGACCCCGTAGCGGGCATCGGATCACCCAATCTGACCAAAACAGCAGGACTCGCAAGGGAGCTTTTTGAGCGATGTCGGTCGGCCATAGCGCATTGGTGAGCGACAGGCCGGAAACATTCTTGGGAAGGCTCGGGGCAAGATGTGTTCCCCCAGAACACGCAAGCCGAGGGGTTTTCGGCCCGAATATTTCCTGCTCCGCCATGGACACAGAACCCCGCGGATCGGATGATCCAAGAGCTGCTCCCTGGAGGGCACGTGAGTCAGTCGAGGTCACACGACGCAGGCCATCGCATCGTTGGAGTCGTCGGCAGCCTGCGAGCGGCCTCGTTCAACCATGCCCTGCTGCGCGCAGCCCAGGACCTGGCGCCTGCCTCACTCCGCATCGAGTGCGAGAGGCTGGACGACCTGCCCTTGTTCAACCCGGATCTGGAGGTCAGCGGCACACCGAGCTCGGTGACCAGGCTTCGCAGCTCGGTTGGAGCTGCCGATGGCATTCTCCTGGTCACTCCCGAGTACAACCACGGGGTGCCGGGCGTCCTGAAGAACGCCATTGACTGGCTTTCCCAGCCGTTGCGCGGGAACGTGCTGCAGGGAAGGCCGGTCGCCATCATGGGTGCGTCGACCGGTCTTGCCGGGACGGCCAGGGCCCAGACCCAACTCCGCCAGTCGTTCGTGTTGACCAACACGCCCGTCATGCTCCAGCCTGAGGTGCTCGTCAGTCGGGCACACGAAAAGTTCGACGCGGCGGGACGCCTGACCGACGAGGCCACGCGGCACTTCGTGACCCTGTTTCTGACGCAGTTCGCCGCGTGGGTGGCGCGCGGCTCATGGTGAGCGCGTGAGCTCGAATCATGGGGGCGCCGCCTACCTGCTGAGCCGCCTCGAAGCGATGCTGTT
>JBJMOX010000327.1:0-3150 GCA_045803515.1 Gemmatimonadales bacterium | reverse complement strand
GGGCTCGGGATGACAGCTCCCTGCTGCATGGCAGCTCCGCAAACCTTCCCGCCCTTCCCGCCTTCCCGCCTTCCCGTTACCGCTTCTGAAACAGCTCCACGTACTTCCCGTACCCCTCCGCCTCCAGCCGGTCCACCGGGACGAACCGGAGCGCCGCGGAGTTCATGCAGTAGCGCTTGCCCGTCGGCCGCGGACCGTCGTCGAACACATGGCCCAGGTGGGAGTCGGCATGGGCCGACCGCACTTCCGTCCGGTCCTCCAGCAGTTGGTGGTCGTCCTTGGTCTTCAGGTTGCCGGGCTCCAGAGGCCGGACGAAGCTGGGCCAGCCGGTGCCCGAGTCGTACTTGTCGAGCGAGCTGAACAGCGGCTCGCCCGAGACGACGTCGACGTAGATGCCCGCCTGATGGTTGTTCCAGTAGGCGTTTTCGTACGGACGCTCGGTGTCCTCCTTCTGGGTCACGGAATACTGCTCGGGCGTGAGCTGGCGCTTGAGCTCGGCCTCGCTGGGCTTCTTGAACGTCATCGGGTTCCATCCCACGGTATGGGCCTGCGCCGCCGCCGTCTCCCTGCCCACTGCCAGGGCCAGGACGGTGACGGCAAGGATCACGGTCGCTCTCACTTCTCGGCTCCCTTCGATACGACCTCATCGCCCCAGAGCTCGCGGATGCGCTGGTCCCTCCCGCAGCCGATCCGGTACGCCTCGTAGCGAGCCGGGTACTTCTTGTAGAACTGCTGGTGGTACTCCTCGGCCGGGTAGAACGGGGTGGCCGGCTGGACGGCGGTCACGATCGGCGAGGAGAACCGGTGCGACTGATCCAGCGCGCGCTTCGAGGCCTCCGCCAACCGCTGCTGCTCCGCGTCGTGATAGAAGATGATCGAACGATACTGAGCGCCATGGTCGCAGAACGCTCTATTCAGCGTCAGCGGGTCGATGTGGTGCCAGTAGATGTCGAGCAGACGCTCGTAGGAGATCTTGTCCGGATCATAGACCAGCTGCACCGATTCAGCGTGTCCGGTCTCTCCTTCGGAGACCTGCTCATAGGAGGGCTTGGCGCTGCTGCCCCCGGCGAAGCCCGCGGTGGTTTTGCTGACCCCGGGCACCCCGTCGAACGCCTTCTGCATCGACCAGAAGCATCCGCCGGCGAAGGTGGCGACGCGGTGGGAATCGCCGGGAACTGGAGCCGGAGCCGGGGCGTACCGGCTGTCTCGCGGCGAATCGGCCCCCGCGAGGCGGGAACCCAGCAGGGACAGGGCGACCAGCCCCAGGGTGGCGACTCCGACGAGACCGAGATGGGAACGATGCATGGCTGAACACTCCGCGGGTGTGATGACAGCAGAATAACGCTCCCGGCACGCAATTGGATCCCTGCCCCATCCATCTGGCGCGCAACGGGTCACCGGTGCATCTTCTCGGCGCGTTTTTCCTCCATCTAAGCCAATGCAAGGAGCAGTCATGTCCTCCCATCCCCTCCCCGGGGCCCTGTTCGTACTGCTGGCCGGGCTGGTCGCGGGCTGTACGTCCGAACGGCCGGCCGACCATGCGTCATCGGCTCCGGCCGTCGCACCGGCCGCCACCCCGGCCACAGCCCCTGCGGGCCCTGCGCAGGTCACCATCACGGCGACCGACTTCAAGCTGGATCTGCCCGCCCAGATCCCGGCCGGCGTGGTGAGCCTGCATCTCGTCAACCGTGGCAAGGAGCTCCACCAGGCCCAAGTCGTCCGGCTGGAGGAGGGAAAGACCCTGGACGATTTCGCCAAGGCGATGAAGCAGAACGGCCCGCCGCCGTCCTGGGTGAAGTTCATCGGTGGCCCCAACGGGGTCGCGCCCGACCAGGACGCCAACAGCACGATGGAGCTCGCCCCGGGCCACTACGCCGTGCTCTGCTACATCCCCGGCGCCGACGGTGTTCCTCACGTGATGAAGGGAATGGTCCAGCCGTTCGAGGTCACGGCCGGCGCCGGCGCGGCCGCCGACCAGCTTCCGGCCGCCGACGTCACGGTGAAGATGGCCGACTACAGCTTCGAGGCGTCCCAGCCGCTCACCCCTGGACACCACACCATCCTGGTCGAGAACGTGGGCCCGCAGCAGCATGAGATCGTGCTCCTCAAGCTCTCTCCGGGTAAGTCGGTGCGTGACTTCGGCAAGTGGGCCGTGGAGGGAATGAAGGGTCCGCCACCGGGGATGCCGCTCGGCGGCCTGGGGGCCATGGAGAAGGACGCACGCGGGGTGTTCGTCGTGGACCTCGCCCCCGGCGACTACGGCTTCATCTGCTTCGTTCCGGACGTCAAGGATCAGAAGCCCCACCTGGCGCACGGGATGGTCAAGCAGTTCAAGGTGGGATAGAACGCCCGGGGCCCGTTATACTGCGCCCATGAGCGCCCGGGCCGACCTCCCGCACCCACCCGTCCCGCCCGATCCGCGCACGGAGCTCCAGCGTTCCCCGGAGCTTCCGGGCGCGGACTCGCCGGCCAGCACCCCGAGGTTCACACCATCCCGCCGCTGAATCCGCGCCGCTTGCTTTCCAGTCTTTTCGCTCGTCGTTCGGACGCAGGCGAAGATCTGCTCGCGGGGCCGATCCGCGGCGAGCTGCTCGGCGCCGAACATCTCGGTGAGCGGGCCCAATCCCTGGCCACGGAGCAGCGCCTGGCCGGCGTGCGTGCCCGCCGGCGGCGGACTCCCCTGCTGGCACGCCTCAACGGCACCCGCGGGATTCTGGAAGATGCCCACGCGCGGCTCACCGCCGCGGCCGCCGGTGGGAGGGACATCGGTCCGGCCGGTGAGTGGCTGCTGGACAACTACCACGTCGTCCAGGAACACATCGGCGAGGTGCGGGAAAGCCTGCCCCAAGGGTATTACCGCGAGCTGCCCGAGCTGGCGAGCGGCCATCTGGCCGGATATCCCAGGGTGTACGAGCTGGCCATCACCCTGATCTCGCACAGCGAGGGCCGGATCGACGTCGACAACGTGAGCGGCTTCGTCGCGGCGTTCCAGCGAGTCGCGGCGCTCACCATCGGCGAGCTCTGGGCCATCCCCGCCATGCTGCGTCTCGGGCTGATCGAGAACGTGCGGCGGATGGCGCTGCGCGCGGTGCAGCGGCTGGACGAGATGGAGGCGGCGGATGCGGCCGCCGCCAGCATCGCGCGCGCGGG
>JBJMOX010000326.1:0-7538 GCA_045803515.1 Gemmatimonadales bacterium | reverse complement strand
GGCGCCGCTCCCCTTCGCGCAGCTCCAGCGCCGGATCGGGCGGAAGACGCTGGGCCGGAAGATTCTCGCGGAGGTTCCGGTGGTGCTGATCGCCTACGATCTGCTGGAGGAGGCGGGCGAGGACCTCCGGGCCCTCCCCTTCGAGGAGCGCCGGCGCCGGCTCGCCCGGCTGCTGCAACGCATTCCCTCGCCGGCCGGGTGGCTGCGGCTCTCGCCGGCCATCGAAGGGGAAACCTGGGAAACGCTCAGCGCCGCACGGAGGCGGGCCCGCGAGATGGGAGCGGAAGGGCTCATGCTCAAGCGGCTCAGCAGTCGGTACGGCGTCGGCCGCCACCGGGGCGACTGGTGGAAGTGGAAGGTCGATGCGCTGAGCGTGGACGCCGTGCTGATGTACGCCCAACCCGGGAGTGGGCGGCGCGCCGGCCTCTTCACCGACTACACCTTCGGCATCTGGGAGGGAGACACGCTGGTGCCGTTCGCCAAGGCGTACACCGGGCTCACCGATGCGGAGGTCCGCCGGGTGGACGCCTTCGTCCGGCGCAACACGCTGGAGAAGTTCGGACCGGTGCGCACCGTCAGGCCCGAGCTGGTATTCGAGCTCGCCTTCGAGGGGATTCAGCGGTCCACCCGCCATAAGTCGGGCATTGCGGTCCGGTTTCCCCGGATGGCCCGCTGGCGAACCGACAGGCGGCCGGAGCAGGCGGACACGATGGAGACAGTGCGGGCGCTGCTCGGCCCGGACAGCCGGCAGTAGACTTCGCTTACTCTTCATCCGATGCCGAACTTCATCTGCTCCACCTGCGGCACCCAGTACCCCGAGTCGGTCCTTCCCCCCGAGCAGTGCGTCATCTGCACCGAGGAACGGCAGTATGTGGGCTGGGCCGGCCAGCTCTGGACCACCCTTGCCGAGCTGCGCCTCGAGCACCGGAACAGGTTCCAGCCGGAGGGACCAGGACTGGTCGGCATCGGCACGGAGCCGGCATTTGCCATCGGCCAGCGTGCCCTCCACGTCCGGACACCCGAGGGCGGGATCCTGTGGGACTGCATCAGTCTGGTCGACGATGGCAGCGTCGCCGCCATTCAGGCGCTCGGCGGGGTCCGCGCCATCGCCATCTCCCATCCGCACTACTACTCCTCGATGATCGAGTGGAGCCGGGCGCTCGGCAACGTGCCGATCTACCTCCATGCGGCCGATGCGCAGTGGGCGGTCCGGCCCGAACGGCAGGTGATCTTCTGGGAGGGCGCCACTCGCGAGCTCCTGCCGGGAGTCACCTTGATTCACTGCGGTGGCCACTTCGCCGGGGGCAGCGTGCTCCATTGGGCCGGCGGCGCGGACGGTGAAGGCGCCCTGCTCACGGGGGACGTGATCATGGTCGCCCAGGACCGCCGCACCGTGAGCTTCATGTACAGCTATCCGAACTACATCCCGCTCAACGCGGCGGCGGTGCGTCGCATCGGGGACGCGGTCGAGCTGTTCGACTTCGAGCAGATCTACGGCGCCTGGTTCGGCCGCAACATTCTCTCGGCGGGAAAACAGGCGGTCCGCTATTCGGTGCGTCGGTACCTGCACGCGATCTCCCGCCGTGACGGCGACTAGAGGCTGGAGGCTGGAGCCGGGACCCGCGGACCGCGCGTTGGTCATCGCGGAAGATGAGGTCCTGCCGATCGGGTGACCCTTGCGGCGCCCCTGATTGTGAATTATTTCACAAAGAGGCGCCTCTCATACCCGGACCGGTGCATGTCGGATCTTCTCGCCGCCCGCAGCCAGATGGCGGTGTCGCTCGGCTTCCATATCCTGTTCGCGGTCGTCGGCATCGGCATGCCGGTGCTGATGGTGCTCGCCGAAGGGCGCTGGCAGCGGACCGGCGACGCGATCTACCTCGACCTGGCCAGGCGCTGGGCCAAGGGCACCGCGATTCTTTTCGCGGTGGGGGCCGTGTCGGGGACCGTCCTCTCCTTCGAGCTGGGGTTGCTCTGGCCCGAGTTCATGCGTCTGGCCGGGCCGGTGATCGGCATGCCGTTCTCCCTCGAAGGCTTCGCCTTCTTCACCGAGGCGATCTTCCTCGGTGTCTACCTCTACGGCTGGGACCGGATCTCCCGCCGGGCGCATCTCCTGGCCGGCGTGCTGGTGGCCCTGAGCGGCGCAGCTTCGGGCGTATTCGTGGTGATCGCCAATGCCTGGATGAACGCGCCGCGCGGGTTCGAGCTGGTGCGCGGGCATCTGACCAAGGTCGACCCCATCGCCGGCATGCTCAACCCGATGGCGTTCCCGCAGGCGCTCCACATGACGCTCGCGGCGTATGCGGCCACTGGATTCGCGGTCGCCGGCATCCACGCCTTTCTGCTCCTCTTCGACGGACGCAATGCCTTCCATCGCCGGGCGTTCTCCATCGCCCTGCTGGTGGCCGCGCCCTCCGCGGTGTTGCAGCCGCTCTCGGGCGACTTGAGCGCGCGCGCCGTGGCACGAGTGCAGCCGGCCAAGCTCGCGGCGATGGAGGCGCACTTCCAGACCGCCCGCCGAGCGCCCCTGGTCATCGGCGGCTGGCCTGACGTCGATGCCAGGACGATCCGATACGCCGTCCGCGTTCCCGGCGGGCTCTCTTTCCTCGCGCATCACGACGTGAACGCCAGGGTCACCGGACTCGAGGAGTTCCCCCGCGCCGACTGGCCCAACGTCCAGATCGTCCACGCCGCCTTCCAGGTCATGATTGCGCTCGGCAGCTATCTGGCGCTGGTGTCGCTCTGGGCGGGGTGGCTGGCGGTTCGCCACCGCGACCCGAGTGAGAATCGATGGCTCCTCCGGGCCGTGGCGCTCGGGGCGCCGTTCGGCTTTCTGGCCATCGAGGCGGGCTGGACGGTGACCGAGGTGGGGCGCCAACCCTGGATCGTGTACGGCACCTTGCGCACCGCGGACGCGGTGACGCCTATGCCCGGTCTCATCGTGCCCTTCCTGGGCTTCTCGCTGCTCTACTGCTTCCTCGGCACCATCGTGGTCTGGCTTCTCTATCGGCAGATCATCCGAAGCCCCCGCGCCACCGAATGGAGCAGGGTGTACGCACCCGAGCGCATCCGCCGTGCCTGAAGTGACGCTTGCGGACCTCCTTGCCGCGCTGCTTGCGCTCTCGCTCAATGCGTACGTGCTGCTCGCCGGTGCGGATTTTGGAGGCGGCGTATGGGACCTGCTGGCCTCGGGTCCTCGCCGGGACCAGCAGCGGGAGGTGATCAGCCACGCCATCGGACCGATCTGGGAAGCCAATCACGTGTGGCTGATCCTCGCCATCGTGCTGACCTTCACCTGCTTTCCGCCGGTGTTCGCCCGGCTCGGGGTCACCCTCCACATTCCGTTGACCCTGATGCTGGTCGGGATCGTTCTCCGGGGATCGGCGTTCAGCTTTCGATCGTACGACTCGCAGCACGATGCCGCGCAGCGGCGGTGGGGCCGGATCTTTGCCAGTGCGAGCGTGGTCACCCCCGTGCTCCTCGGCGTCTCCATCGGGGCGGTCGCGTCGGGTCGCCTGGGCGACACCGGAGCGGTGGACTTCGTCGCGCGCTTCGTCGACCCGTGGCTTACCCCGTTCGCCTTCGCGGTGGGGGCCCTCACCTTGACGCTGTTCGCCTTACTGGCTGCGGTGTTCCTCACGATGGAGACCCATGATCGCGATCTGGCCGAGGACTTCCGCCGCCGTGCGCTCGGCACCGGCGTGGCGGTATTCGTCACCGCATTGGTTGCCCTGCTCCTGTCTCCACGGCAGGCGCCGCTGGTGGAGCGGGGCCTCATCGGGTCGAGCTGGGCGCTGCCGCTCCATCTGGCCACCGCGGCTGTGGCGATCGCCGTCCTGGCCGCGCTCTGGTTCCGCCGCTACCCTCTGGCCCGCGTCGCCGTCGGGGTGCAGGTTTCACTCATCGTGTGGGGGTGGGCGGGCGCGCAGTACCCGTATCTGGTCCCGCCGGACCTCACCGTGGCGGCCGCGGCCGCTCCGGCGCCGACGCTCCGCCTGGTCCTGCAGGCGATGGGGGTGGGAGCCGTGGTGCTGTTACCGTCGTTGATGTATCTCTTTCGGATCTTCAAGGCCGCTCCGGCGGATCCGTCGCAGCGGTTGCCGAAGGGAGGATGAGATGATCGAGACGTTGGTCCATACCGAGCGCCTGGAGCTCGCCCCGCTGAGCCTCGAGGCCATCGAAGCCTTGTTGCAGGGAGACGCCGTCCGTCTGCGGGAGCTCACCGGCGCCACCTTCCCCCGCCCTGTCGCACCGCCGCCGTACATGGCGGAGGCGATCCCGGTGGTCCGCGACCGGCTGCGGGCGCGACCGGACGAGGCGCCGTGGTGGAACTGGGTCATCGTGGAGCGCGGGACCAGGCGGGCCATCGGCTCGGTGGCCTTCGGTGGGGAGCCCGACGCGGGCGGCGCGGTGCTGATCGGCTATGCGATGTACCCGGCGTTCGAAGGGCTCGGTTATGCCACCGAGGCGGTCCGGGCGATGATCGGATGGGCCTTCCACCAGCCGGGGGTCAAGCTGGTTCGGGCGCTGGCCCCGGTGTGGAACACGCCGGCGCTTCGGGTGGCGGAGAACGTCGGGATGCGGCCGGTCGCCGCCGACGAGGACGACGACATCGGCGAGGTGCTGGTCTACGCCGTCACCGCGCCAGCATCCGTCGGATCGGCCTGATCATGAGCGCCATCAGCACGGTGGCAGTCAAGGCATAAAGTCCCACGGTCCCGAACAACTGGGGGAGGGTGAACGTCTCGTAGAGACTCGCCACCCGGCCGCCCAGATAGCTGCCCACTGACAGCGCCAGATACCACACCCCCATCGTAAGCCCCACGATCCGCGCCGGCGCCAGCCTGGTAATCGCACTCATGCCGACCGGACTGAGCAGCAGCTCACCGATGGCGTGCAAACCGAAGGTGGCCACCAGCCAGAGCGGGCTTACCCTGACGCCGGCCTGAGCCAGTCGCGCGGCCAGGAACATGACTCCGAAACCCGCCGCGACGAAGAACAACCCGATCGAGAACTTGGCCGGGCTCGACGGGTTGTGCTTCCCCAGGCGCACCCAGATCCAGGCGAAGACTGGTGCCAGGAGAACGAGGAACGCCGATTCGACCGACTGGAACCAGCTCGGGGGGAACGGGTGCCCCAAGATCCTGGTGTCGGTATTCCGCTGCGCGAAAAGGTTGAGCGACGAGCCCTGCTGCTCGAACACCGACCAGAACACCGTTGCCCCGAGGAACAGCACCAGCACCACGGTCAATTGCTTCCGCTCGATCGGCGTCCATTGCGCCGAGAGGAACAGCCACAGGAAGAACACCACCGTGATCAGCAGGAGCACGACGCCAAACGCATTTCCCAAGCCCTGGGCCGTGATCCGGAGGATGCCCGAGGTGGAGAGCGCCACCAGCAGGCCCGCGACCGCGAGGACGGCCACGATGCCGAGCTGAAGCTGCCGCCGCTGGCGCGCACGACCCGCTTCGTTCTCCGGCGCCACGGGATCCATACCGGCATTGCCCAGGTGTTTCCACCCACCCAGATACTGCACGATGCCGAGGAACATCCCGACGGCGGCCATGCCGAAGCCGAAGTGCCAGGAAAGCTCGGGAGAAATTCCCGCCGCCACGAGAATTTCTCGGAACTGCTCGCTCTGCGCGAGCCAGCCGCAGACCAGGGGTGCGATCAAGGCACCGAGGTTGATCCCCATGTAGAAAATGGAGAACCCCGCATCGCGGCGCTCGTCCTCCGGTGCATAGATCTGGCCGACCATGGTCGCGACGTTGGCCTTGAGCAGACCGGTGCCGATGATCACCAGCCCGAGACCGAGGTAGAACGTGGCGACCGACGGGATGGCCAGACTGATGTGTCCCAGCATGATCACCACGCCGCCGTACAGCGTCGCCCGGCGCTGGCCGAGAAACCGGTCCGCCAGCCAGCCCCCCGGCAGGGTCATCATGTAGACCAGCGCGGTGTAGGAGCCGTAGATCACGCCGGCCTTGGCCGCGTCGAACTGGAGGCCTCCGGCGGCGATCGGCGCCGTCATGAAGAGGATGAGCAGAGCGCGCATCCCGTAGTAGCTGAAGCGCTCCCACAGCTCGGTGAGGAACAGGGTGGAGAGCCCGCGCGGGTGCCCGAAGAACCGGGTGTCGCGCGGCGTGCTCGGAGGCTCGGTGGGACGGACGGCGGTTGTCACTTATTCTTGCCCAACTTTCGTTTGAGGTACGCGAGCTGGGCCTCGATCGCCTGTTCCCGCCGCTGCTGCTCGGCATCGGCGTGCTGCTGCTCCTGCTCATCGGGCCGGGCGGCGCCGGCCGAGCCGAGATCGCGCCACGCCGCGGCGATCGACTCCGCCGGCGTCCCGCTCGCCGCGGAGCGGATCTGGGTCGTCATCTCTACGACCTCGCGCTCGGCCAGCCCCAGCTCCTCCCGCTGCACCGCGATCCTCCGCTCCAGTACCGCCGCGCGCTCGCGGTGCCGGGCAGCGTAGCGCTCGGCGATGGTGACCGTCTCCGGGTCGGGGACCGCCGCGGCCAGGCGACCCCGGCGCTCGGCGTCCTCGAGCTGCTGCCGCTCCGCGGCGAGCTCGCGCTCGCTCCCGGCCAGCGCTTCGCGCATGGTGCCGACACCCACCTTGGCCTCGAGCAGCGCCTCGCGCAGCCGCGCCGCATAGGCCTGCGGATCGGTGCGCTCGCGCTCGCGCAGCAGCTGGTCCAGTCGCGCTTTCAGCCCGTCGAACACGTCCGGCGAGCACCTGTCATGGAGTGTACCTCTGGGGAGGCGCCCGGTCGCGGAACGCGCGGGCCGGTCGCCGGAAGGCGGCCGATGCTCAAGAGAGATGGAATGGTAGGACCGGCGGCGGAGTGCGTCAAGCGAGATCCCAACGCGGCCCCGATCACAGACTCCGGCGCGTCGGGTGTCCCAGCTTGCACCTCACCGGCTTCCCGCCTGGCGAGGTGGTAAATTTTCTGGCTCGGAATCCGACCGCCGCATGGCGAAGGCTCTGGACCGATACCCCCGAGGACTGCCGAGGATGCCCCCCCAAGCCTGCAGCATCTGCGACGAGGTCGCCGGACGGATCACCGCGCCCGGCGGCGTGATCTACGATGACGGGTTCTGGACCGTCGCCCACCACACCGGCCCCTACACCGATCCCGGCGAGCTCATCGTCATGCTCCGCCGGCATTGCGAGACGCTGTCCGGATTGACCGGGCCGGAGGCCGCGGCTTTGGGCCCGGTGCTCCGTTCGGCCGTTGGTGCCGTCGAGCAGGTGGTGCGGCCGGAGCGAGTGTACACGGCCTGCTACGGCGAGCGGGTGCGACACGTGCACTTCTTTCTTCTGCCCCGGACGACGGCGCTTCCCGCCGGCCACATCGTCTCCGATCTCTACCGCCGGGCACGAACGCTGCTGAGAAGCTGGGGTGTGGTGCGCAACCCTTCCGCGGAGGCGCGAACCGAGACAGCAGGGCGCATCCGGGAGTCGGACCTGTGGATACGGTCGAGCACCTGATCGTCGGGGCCGGACCGGCCGGTCTCCGGGCGGCGCAGGTGCT
>JBJMOX010000325.1:0-5089 GCA_045803515.1 Gemmatimonadales bacterium | reverse complement strand
TGAGGCAGAGCTGGAAGACTACGAACCGACCTGCAGGTACCGAGAGCGAAGCGTCTCGGGCATCCGCACGGCCACCAGCAGACCCGATGCGACCGTCAGCACGGCGATGCCGCCGATCGACCAGCCCATGCCAAAGAGATCCGCCAATAGGCCAGCGAGGAGCGCGCCCACGGCATACCCGCTGTCTCGCCAGAAGCGGTAGGCGCCGACGGCCGAGCCCCGCCACTGGGGAGGCGCGACGTCTGCGACCGCCGCCAGCAGGGTGGGGTAGACCATCGCGGTGCCTGCGCCAAGGAACGCAGCCGCGCCGAGCCAGGGCCAGAACCCGCGGACCAGGGCGATCGCGGCCAGGGCCCCACCCTGCACGACCATGCCGCCCGCGATCAGCCGCTTGCGACCCCAGCGGTCGGAAAGCACGCCCGTCCCGAGCTGGAGCACGCCCCATACCGCCGGATAGGTGAAGCTGAGGATTCCGATCTGGGCCACGTCGAGACCGGCCGTGGCGAAGAAGAGTGGGAAGACCCCCCAGGCGAGACCGTCGTTCAAGTTGTTGACCAGCCCGGCCTGGCTCGCGCTGGAGAGGGCGGGATCACGCCAGCTCGCCTTGGCGAAGATCTCGCGCGTGGAGGGCTCCAGGGGGTGGCCCGGCTCAGCCGAGCGCGACGGAAAGTTTCCGGCCTCAAACGCCACATGGTGACGCGTCTCGCGGACGAAGACCAGCGAAAGCGCGAGACCCGCAACGGCACAGGCGATCCCCAGATAGAACGGCTCGGGCCGGAGCCCATACGCCTGGGCCACGTACCCGGTGCCGAGCGCCGTCAGGCCTACGGCGAGGTACCCGGCGAACTCGTTGAGACCCATCGCCAGTCCGCGCTGCTCCGGTCCCACGAGGTCCATCTTCATGATGACCGTCGTGGACCATGCGAGCCCCTGGCTGAGGCCCAGCAGCACGTTCGCGACGACGATCCATGACCAGGTGGGCGCCCAGATCACCAGGAAGGGAACCGGCAGCCCGACGAGCCACCCGGCCAGGAGAACGTGCTTGCGGCCGTAGAGGTCGCCCAGCCTCCCCGCAAAGAAGTTGGTAAGCGCCTTGACCAGGCCGAAGGTAGCGATAAAGGAGAGCACGGCACTCTTGCTCGCCAGGCCGAACTCGGCCTGCGCCAGCAGGGGAAGCACGGTTCGCTCCATGCCCACCATCGCGCCCACGAACGCGTTGATCAGCACCAGCAGCCAGAACTGGTGCCAGTTGGCCCGCAGGCCCAGCGCGACCGCGGGGAGAGGATCTGTCTGCCGGATCGGCGTGGAGGCGAGGCTCATCGGCTCAAGCCTGGCGCAGGATCATGGGCGGCGTCCGCTGACGGCGTAGCCGCGGGCGCGCCATGAGGAGATGCTCTCGATGAGCCGGCGGGCACGGTACCCGCGCTGCCGCAGGAGCTCGACCGCCGTCACCGCCATGACGCAGTACGGGCCACGGCAGTAGGCCACGATCTCCTTCCGTTTGGGAAGCTCGCGGAATCGGTCCGCCAGCTCGTCCACGGGCACCGAGAGGGCACCCGGGATGTGGCCGGCGGCAAACTCGTCCCCCGGCCGGACGTCGATGAGCGTCACATCGCCTGCGTTCAGGCGGCGGCGAAGTTCCTCGGGCGGGATGGGCTCGAGCGTGTCGCGGCGCTCCAGATACGACTCGGCGACTTCCCGGATCTCAGCGTAGCGGTGGCGGCCGAGGGCCTGGAGGGCGAGGAGGAATGCCGCCACGGCCTCGTCAGCAAGGCGGTACCAGACGTACGTGCCGTCTCGCCGGGTCTCGACCAGCCGGGCTTGCCGGAGGGCGCGCAGGTGAGCGCTCGTATTCTTGACCGCCGTCGCGGTCCGCTCGGCGAGTTGCTCGACGGTTTTCTCGCCCTGACCAAGGAGATCGAGCAGCTCGAGTCGCTTGGGGCTCGAGACCGCCTGGCCGATGCGGGCGAATTGGGTGTACAGAGCATCCTTGAAGGCGCGATGATCGGTGGGCATAGGCCTCTTGCTATTCTAAAGTTCAATAGAATAGTAGATCCCCCGCCCGGTCAGTCAAGCCTGGCTGTGGGCTGCGGTTCAGTGAGACGCCTCCGAGGGCGAGGGCGCTTCAAAGAGGTCGGTGTAGATGAACCGCCAACGCTGCTCGAAGTAGAGCAAGCGAAACTCATCTGCCCCCGACGAGGCGCCGCTACACCGCGGAACCGACACCTCCGCCCAATCCCCGTCGAGCCGAATGGTAGCCTTATCGATCGCGGGCGAGGTGGCCGCGGGGCACGGCATTGGCGCGGGAGTCGCGTGCGGCGATCCGCGGCCGCGGGATCGGTCCCTGGCGGCCGCCTGGAGGTCCCCTGGAGCACCCCGACGCTCGAGGAGCTTCGGCGAGAGAACATAGGCGGACAGCGCGTCCCAGTTCCGATTCTGCAGGTTGAGGTAGAACGCACGAAGCACGGCACCAATCTGAGCGCGAGCGGAGTCCGGCTGTATCACTGACTCCTGGGCGGCCGCAGACCGGGCGAGAACCATCAGCAGCAGCGCAGCCGCCAGCACAGGTCGTCGAATCGGCAACATGGTCTCACCCCACCCACACCGCTGGCCGCCGATCCTTCCATGGGCGCGCCTCCTCGAGCGAGGACGCGAGACGAAAGAGCACGGCTTCGTCGCCCCAGCGCCCGACGAACTGAATTCCGATCGGGAGGCCATCCCGATCCTGCTCCAGCGGCAGTGAGACGGCCGGCTGGCCGGTCGTGTTGAAGAGGGCAGTAAACGGCGCGTAGGTGAAGATCTGAGTGACCCACTTCTCCGCAGTGAGACCGGCGGCGTTCGCTGCGAGGAAGCTGGCGCCGATGGGCGCGACGCGCTGCGCGATGGTCGGCGTGAGCAGCACGTCATAGGTAACGAAGAAGGGCGCCACTGCGCGAGAGACGCGGTTCATGACGCCGTCCGCATTGTAGAGATCGACGGCCGAGAGCGACTTGCCGTACTCATAGCAGGCGAGATTGCTCGCCTCGACGGTTTCGGGACCGATTGCCCGCCCCGTGGCGGTCGCGAGCGCCTCGATCCCCATGGCGACGAAACCGCACCAGAGGTCCATGGTGGCGCGGCCGAACGCCGCGGCGTCGATGACAGGCCCTGCCCGGACCACCTGGTGGCCGAGCTCGGCGCAGAGGGCCGCAACGCGCTCGACTGCCGCCGCAACCTCCGGGTCCACGCTCGCCCCCGTCCAGCTCGTCGTCGTGTACGCGATCGTGAGGCGCCCCACTGGGGCGCCGATCTCCTCCGCATACGGCCGTTCCGGCGAAGGGATGACATACGGATCGCCGGGGCTCGCGCCGTGCGTGGCATCGAGGATCGCCGCGCTATCCCGCACGGTGCGCGTGAGCACGTGCTCGACGACGAGGCCGAGCAGCACGGTACCGTGGTCCGGACCGAGGGAGACCCGCCCGCGCGTCGGCTTGAGGCCCACCAACCCGCAGCAGGCCGCCGGGATCCGGATCGAGCCCCCGCCGTCGTTTCCATGGGCCGCGGGTACGGCGCCGGCAGCGACGATGGCGGCCGCGCCGCCGCTCGAGCCGCCGGCGCTGCGCTCGACATTCCAGGGGTTGCGGGTCGGGCCGTCCTTCACGCTTTCCGTGGTGGCGTTGAAGGCCATTTCCGGGGTCGTCGTCCGGCCGAGGGTGATCAGGCCGGCCCGCGCAAAGCGCGCGGCGAGCTCGGTGGCGCTCGGCATCCGCAGGCCCGCGGCGAGCCGACTGCCGAATTCGGTCAAGCCCCCCTCTTCCTGGAGCAGGATGTCCTTCCGCAGAAAGGGCACGCCACCGAGCGGCCCCTGGGCGCGCGCCCGCGCGACCCGCTCGGGAAAGCTCTCGACCACCGCGTTGATCTTGGGGTTGACCGCTGCAATCGCGGCGAGCGCCGTCTCGGCGAGCTCGGGGGCGCTCACCTCACGCCTCCGAACGAGCTCCGCAAGTCCGACCGCATCGTAGCGGACGTACTCCTCGAGCTTCATCGGGCCTACTCCTGTCCACACAGTCCCCTCGGCAATGTTGGTGGACCGTGCGGGCGCCGCTTGACATCTGTCGACGTCTCGGGCGAACCTTGGCGGATGAGTGCCCTGCTGGAATGGAGCCATTCCCAGACTGCCAAGCCGGAGATCCTCGCCGCGGCCGCGAGCGGGGTCGAGTCGGCCATCAGGGTGTCCGGTACCCGGCCCGCGCGGGTCTTCGAGCTCGCGGGCGTCGATCCGGCGCGCGTGTCCGATCCGGATCTGCGGCTGGACCTGGTCGACTACTGCCGGCTGATGGAGACGGCCGCCAATGAGACGGGGGACGGCCTGTTCGGTGCGCGCTTCGGAGGGTCGTTCACCGCGGTGAATTTCAAGGCGGTGGGCGCGCTGGTCGTCAGCTCGGTGCATCTGGGGGACGGCCTCCGTGCCCTGGCGCGCTCCTACAGCTGGATCCAGGAGAACTGCCGTCTCGAGCTGACGCTGGACCAGGGCAGGGCCTCACTCGGCTACCAGATCTACGACGGCCGCATCCTCGACCGCCAGCAGGACGCCGAACTGACGATCGCCGCCTTCTGCGCGCTCATTCGGCATGCGGTCGGCCACGCCTGGCGGCCGCGCGAAGTCCACTTCGAGCATGGGCCGGGCGCGTCCCGGCGCGAGTACCAGCGGGTCTTCGGCACCAGCGTCTTCTTCGATCAGCCGACCAATGCGGTCGTGCTCGAGGCGCGGTCGCTCTCCACGCCAATGGCGCGGCCCGACTCCGATGCCTTCGACCGGGCCGCGCGGTTCCTTCAGCGCCAGCTTGCCGCCGGTTCCGCAGCGGCGGCCGGCTCCGATCGCCGTGCGCGCGAGGCGGAGCTTGGGGTCCTCAGTTACGTCATCGAGAGCCAGTGCAGGACGGGTGATGTCAGCATCGGTGCCGTGGCGGGACGGATGGGCGTGACCGTGTATCGGCTCCGCCGGCGGCTCAAGGCGTTCCAAGCGCCCTTTGACGAGCTCGTCTCGGCCGTGCGCCGAAGACTGGCCATCCGCTACGTCGAGCAGACCGACCGGAGCATGACCGAGATC
>JBJMOX010000324.1:0-8196 GCA_045803515.1 Gemmatimonadales bacterium | reverse complement strand
CTATCGCGGCAAGACGAGCCAGCACCACAAGACGGTGGCGAAGGTGAAGAACGGCCGGCTGAAGTACGTGAGCTTCCGCTGGCTCGGCCACTGCCGCGACAAGGGCTACGTGTGGGGTCCCATGAAGACCTGGTGGACGGACACGCCGGACGGACCTATCGAGCAGCACGGCGGCCGGTTCACCGACGAAGGCAAGATCCGCTGGCACGTACCCGGCGAGAGGGCCCTTATCAGGTCGCACCTCGAGGGCCGCATCTCGGGCAAGCGCATCACAGGAGTGCAGACCGCCAAGGTGCGCGTGACCAAGAGCAACCACGGGCGCGACTACTGCAAGTCGAAGGTGCGCTGGTCGGCCAGGCTCCGGTAGCGGGATCGAGTGATGCGCAAGCCACTCACGACACTCGTAGCGTTGAGCGCGTGCTCCGGCCTGCTGCTCCCCCTCGGCGGCCAGCCCCAGCTACCTCCGCCGGCGCCCCTCTTCAAGCTCACCGAGGTCATGGTTCCGGTGCGTGACGGTATCCGGCTGCAGACCGTGATCCTCGCACCGGTCGGGCAGACCGGCCCGCTGCCGATCCTGTTCCGCCGCACCCCCTACGGTGTGCCGGACAAGCCACCGGAAGAGATGCCGCCGAGCATGAAGGAGCTGGCGCAGGACGGCTACATCTTCGTGATCCAGAACTTGCGGGGGAGGTTCAAGTCGGAGGGGGTCTTCAAGCTGACCTCGCAGGTCGATCTGGCGGACTCGACCGCCACCAACGAGACGACCGACGCGTACGACAGCATCGACTGGCTGGTAAAGCACGTGCCCAACAACAACGGCAAGGTCGGCATGTACGGCGTGTCGTACGACGGCCTGACCACCGCGCTGGCGCTGCTGCACCCCCATCCGGCCCTCAAGGCCATGAGCGAGCAGGCTTCGCCGGTGGACCAGTGGATGAACGACGACAACCACCGCTACGGTGCGCTGCGCGAGAGCTACGCGTTCGAGTACGCCGTGCTGGAGCAGGCGGACAAGTTCAAGAACACCCACTTCGCGTTTGAGATCTACGACACCTATTCCTGGTATCTCGCGCTGGGCCCGATCTCCAACATCAATGACCGGTACCTCCACGGGTCCATTCCCTACTGGAACGACGTCGTGGCCCACCCGGATTACGACGACTTCTGGCGCAAGGAGGCCTGGGTCAGTCAGCTCCACGCCTCGACGGTGCCCAACCTCAACGTCGCCGGATTCTGGGATCAGGAGGACCCCTGGGGGCCGTGGCAGATCTTTCGCCACGCGGGGGAACACGACCCGGATCACAGCAACTTCATGGTGGCGGGGCCGTGGTTTCATGGCCAATGGCGGGCGCCCAAGGCCGACAGCATCGGGCTGATCGCCCTCGGCGGGCATGAGACGGCCCGCGAGTTCCGCGAGACCATCGAGGCGCCGTTCTTCCGCTACTACCTCCATGGGCAGGGGGAGAAGCCGGGCTGGCAGGCCACGATGTTTCAGTCGGGGGCGAACCGCTGGCGCAGCTACGAGGCCTGGCCCCCCAAGGCGGCGAAGCCCACCAACCTGTACTGCCACGCCGATGGCACCTTGTCATTTGATCGGCCGGCCGGGGCGCGAAACCGGGCGTACCGCGAATATGTCTCCGATCCGGCCAACCCGGTCCCCTATCGCCAGCGCCCCATCTCACCCACCTATCCCGCGGGTGACTGGCGGACGTGGGAGGTCGCCGACCAGCGGTTCGTCGATGGGCGGCCTGACGTGTTGACCTTCGCGAGCGCTCCGCTGGAGCATGATCTCACGGTGACCGGTGAGCTGGCCGCCGACCTCTTCGCCTCCACCTCCGGCACCGATGCCGACTTCGTCGTCAAGCTGATCGACGTTTATCCGGAGGCCGCGCAGCAGAACGCCTGGGACGCCGAGGAGGGGCCCAAGCCGGGTCAGTATGCCCGGTCGGTCAATGGATACCAGCTGCCGATCGCGATGGAGGTCCGCCGCGGCCGGTACAACTCGAGTTACGAGCACCCCCGGCCGCTGGTGGCGAACAGGCCGGTCGAATGGAAGATCCCGCTTCGGGATCACGACCACGTTTTTCTCAAGGGGCACCGGCTGATGGTGCAGGTGCAGTCGACCTGGTTCCCGCTGATCGACCGCAATCCTCAAAGGTTCGTGCCCAGCATCTACCGGGCATCCGCGTCCGACTTCACCAAGGCCACCCAGCGGGTCTATTGCTCGCCGGCACGGCCGTCGCACATCGTATTGCCCGTGGTGCCCTAGGCGGGCAAGCCTCGCCGGTCAGGCGGCGCCCCAATGAGGCGGACCCCGCCTGACCACCTGCGAGCAGCTCGCTGCTCCTACTGGAGGGTATTGGTCGGAATCTCGTAGAACCGCAGCTGCGCCAGCTTCAGGCCCTCGTTGTCATACGACCAGAGGTACGACACATCATTGCTGAACAGCGCGCTCTGGACCACGTTGGTGCACACATCGTCCGTGGTGCCCAGGACGAGGTCGCTGCCGGCCGCCCAGGCGGTGCAGTAATCGACGTAGAGCAGATCCTTGGAGACGTTGACGAACTTGCCGGCGCCGCCCTTGGTCCGCTCGATCGTGATCGGCTCGACCCCGCCGGCGAAGTCGACCGCGCACCAGGTCCCGGTATCATCCGTGTAGCACGACTGCATGGTGGCCTTGCCCCCCGGCTTGCCGAGGGCCCGGACGTAGACCGAGTAGGAGGTGGTGCCGTCCCCGTCGGGGTCGGGGTTCGGCAGGCGGAACTCCGCCACCCCGTCGGTGCCGTTGGCATCAACCACGCCGAAATCACCCTCGGTCAGGTTGATCCTGGTGTTGGCCGCCGCGCCGGTTTTTCCGAGGCCGACGAAGATCCGGTGCCCGTCACCGCCCGAGAAGTCGGTTGACTTGTCCTTCGCCACACCGATGATGTTCAGCGTGTAGTGCGCGCCGCTGGGCGCACCGTTTCCGGTTCCGGTGACTGAAGGTGACGGCACCATGGCCGCGCTGGTGGGGCTCGTCGTCCCGTCATTGCAGGCCACCAGCGTGGTGGCGAGCACGGCGAGCGGGAGCGCGTGAGCTGTGAGGATCCGCATTTGATCTCTCCTGTCGGAAGAGCCACTTCGGTGAGCGCCCAACCACCGCCAGTCCCACTTGCCACCCTTGGGCTGACTCAGAATGAGCACTCGGCCCCCGTCCGACAATTCCGAGGATTTCGACAATGCATAAGAGATGTACAGACGCGCCGCTCGCGCGACGGAGCGCACGCGCAGAGTGCAAGGGCGCGGCCTCGAACTCACACGCGAAGTGCAATAGGGCTCTTCCGCTGCTGCAGGAATGTGCGTGAGATGGGATCCTCCGATCACCGAAGCTCCCGCTGAGGACATGCATATTGATTGCAGCCGCCGAGGGTGGCAGACTAACTGGGAGACGAAAGGAGAACACTCATGACTACCCGCTTTGAAATCCCCTTTCCGCCCCTGCGGCAACCCGAGCCTGGTGCCCGGATGGAGCCGCCCTCCGTCCCCATTGATCCGCGCTGGGAGTACAAGACCATCGTCCGGAAGGCCGGTGAGGAGGTGCTCTCCGAAGCCGAGCTCAACGCGCTCGGGGCCGAGCACTGGGAGATGGCGGGGGTGGCGTCCGCCGGCGCGCAGGTCACCTTCTACTTCAAGCGGGAGCAGCGCTCCTGACGCTCGGTTGCAGCGCGGAGGCCGGATGCGGATATTCCTCGCGGGTGCTACCGGCGTGCTCGGCCGCCGGATCATTCCCCAGTTGGTTCACGCCGGACATCAGGTCACTGGAGCGGCACGCACGCCGGCCAACCAGGCCATGCTCCAGCGGATGGGCGCGGCATCCGCCAGTGTGGACCTCTTCGCGCCGGCGACATTGGCCCACGCGGTGCGGGGGCACGAGGCTGTCGTCAACCTCGCCACCCACGTTCCTCCGAGCTCGCGCGCGTTCTTCCCAGGCGCCTGGCGGGAGACCGACCGAATCCGCCGGATCGGGGCGGTCAACCTGATGAACGCGGCGCTGGCTGGAGGCGCGATGCGTTTCATTCAGGAGTCGTTCGCGCCGATCTATCCGGACCAGGGGGAGGAGTGGATCGACGAGCGAGCGCCGGTCCGCCCGGCGCGCTACAATCGTGGGGTGATCGACGCCGAGGCGGCGGCGGAGCACTTCACCCGGAGTGGAGGCACCGGCGTGGTGTTGCGGTTCGCCTTCCTCTACGGCCCCGACAGCGAGCACACTCGCGATGCCGTCCGGCTGGTGCGGAAGGGATGGGCGCCCACACTCGGCAGGCCTGAGGGCTTCATCTCTTCGGTGTCCCACGATGATGCCGCAGCGGCGGTAGTCGCGGCCCTTGCCGGTGGTACGGGGACCTACAACGTGGCCGACGACGAGCCGTTGCGCCGCCGCGCCTTCTCCGACGCTCTCGCCCATGCACTCGGCGTGAGCTCCCCCAGGCTCCTCCCGGCCTGGCTGACCCATGTGACCGGCTCCGTGGGCGAGCTGCTGGGACGCTCCCAGCGGATCTCCAATCGTAAGCTGCGCGCCGAATGTGGGTGGTCTCCCAGGTATCCGAGCGTACGCGAGGGCTGGCGGGCAGTCGTGAGGGACCTGAGCGAGGCCGCGAAGTCGCCCTCGGAGGAAGCGGCCCGTGAGCCCAGGCGCTCCCATGCCCGATAGCCCGGTCGATCTCTACGACAATGTCTACGGCGACTTCGCGAGCAGCGCCGAGGCCGCCGTTCGCCAGGACACCTACGGGGAAGACATCGGCCAGAGCAGTTGGATGACCGCCGAGGAGTGGCTCGGCTTCGCCGACCAGCTCCGGGTGACGGCCGAGTCCCAGGTCCTGGAGATGGGCAGCGGCTCGGGCGGGCCGGCCACGCATCTGGCGCTTGCCCGGGGCTGCCGGATTACCGGCGTGGACATCAACCAGCATGGGGTCCGCAACGCGAAGGCGCTGGCGCTGGCCCGGGGCATCGCCGATCGCGCGACCTTTCGTGTGGTGGACGCGAGCCAGCCCCTGCCGTTTCCGCCGGCGACCTTCGACGCCGTCGTGTCCAACGACGCCATGTGCCACATCGCTCAGCGGTCCGGGGTGCTCCGCGAGTGGCACCGGGTGCTTCGCCCGGGCGGGCGAGTCCTGTTCACCGACGCGATGGTCGTCACCGGCTTGGTATCACAGGAGGAGCTCGCCACTCGGAGCTCGATCGGGTTCTATCTCTTCGTGCCACCCGGCGAGAACGAGCGCCTCCTGACCGAGGCAGGCTTCCGGGTCTTGCGCGTCGCCGATCTCACCCCGAGCGCCGCCACCATCGCCAGTCGCTGGCGCGATGCGCGCGCCCGCCATCGGGACGCGTTGGTGGCCCGGGAGGGCGAGGCCAACTTCGACGGCCTCCAGCGCTTTCTCTTCTGCGTGCGCACCCTCTCCCTCGAGCGGCGACTGTCGCGCTACTGCTATCTGGCGGAACGACCCGCATGAGCCCGCGGTAGCCCCGCGGGCAGCAGGCTTTCCATGTCCGGCAACTATCAACGCGCCTATGACGAAGCGGTCAGCTCCCCGGAGCGATTCTGGGGCCGTGCCGGCAAGGCCATCCACTGGCTCAAGCCGTGGGATACGGTGCTGGACTCATCCGACGCGCCGCTCTACCGATGGTTCACCGGCGGCCAGCTCAATACCTGCTACAACGCTATCGACTATCACGTCGAGCACGGCCGGGCGGAGCAGCCGGCGGTCATCTATGACAGCCCGGTCACCGGTGTGCGGCGGACCCTCACCTATCGCGAGTTGCTGGGCGAGGTCGCCCGCTTCGCGGGGGTGCTGCGCTCGCTGGGCGTGACCAAGGGGGATCGCGTCCTCATCTACATGCCGATGACGCCTGAGGCACTGATCGCCATGTACGGCTGCGCCCGCATCGGCGCGGTCCATTCGGTGGTGTTCGGCGGATTCGCCTCGCAGGAGCTGGCCGTGCGGATCGAGCACGCAGCGCCCAAGGTGGTGGTCTCGGCGTCCTGCGGCATCGAGATCAGGCGGATCGTGGAATACAAGCCGCTGCTCGACCGGGCACTCGAGATCTCCCGCCACCAGCCGGCCCATTGCATCACCCTGCAGCGGCCGCAGCACCGCTGTGTCCTGGTGCCGCCGCGCGACCTCGACTGGCACGAGCTGATGGCATCGGCCCGGCTGGCCGGCTGCGTGCCCGTGGCGGCAACCGATCCCTTGTACATCCTCTACACCTCCGGCACCACCGGCATGCCCAAGGGTGTGGTGCGGGACAACGGCGGCCACGCCGTTGCCCTCAAGTGGTCGATGCAGCACGTGTACGGCGTCGAGCCGGGCGAGGTCTTCTGGGCTGCCTCGGACATCGGCTGGGCGGTGGGCCACTCCTATACGGTGTACGGGCCGCTGCTGCACGGTTGCACCACCGTCATGTACGAAGGCAAGCCGGTGGGGACGCCGGACCCGGGAGAGTTCTGGCGGGTGGTCGAGCAATACGGCGTGCGGGTGCTGTTCACCGCGCCCACCTCCATTCGGGCGATCAAGCGGGAGGATCCACTCGGGGAGTTCTTCCACAGGCACGACGTCTCCGGCCTTCGCTCCCTCTTCCTGGCAGGCGAGCGGCTCGATCCGGACACCTATCACTGGGCCGGTGCGCTGCTCAAGCGGCCGGTGATCGACCACTGGTGGCAGACCGAGACCGGCTGGCCGGTCGCGGCCAACTGCATGGGGCTCGAGCCGCTGCCGTTCAAGCCAGGCTCGCCCACCAAGGCGGTGCCGGGCTACGTAGTCGAGATCCTGGACGAGCAGGGCAACCCGCTGCCGCCCAAACGGGAGGGCGCCGTGACCATCCGCCTGCCGCTCCCGCCCGGCACCCTGCCCACATTGTGGCGCGATGACGAGCGGTTCCGGGAGACCTACCTGACACGCTATCCCGGCCGCTATCTCACCGGCGACGGGGGCTACATCGACGAGGACGGGTACCTCTTCATCATGGGCCGGATCGATGATGTGATCATCGTCGCCGGGCACAATCTCTCGACCGGCAGCATGGAGCAGGCGCTCGCCAGCCACCAGGATGTGGCCGAGTGCGCGGTGTTCGGGGTGCGGGATCCGCTCAAGACCCAGCTGCCGGTGGGGCTGGTGGTGCTCAAGGCCGGAGTACGGCGCGAGACCGCGGCGCTCCGTGAAGAGCTGGTCCGGATCGTCCGGGAGCAGGTGGGGCCGGTGGCGAACTTCAAGCAGGTGGAGATCGTTGCTCGTCTCCCCAAGACCCGCTCGGGCAAAGTGCTGCGAGGCACGATGCGGCAGATCGCCGACGCGGATCCCTATCAGGTTCCGCCGACCATCGACGATCCCGCGACGCTGGACGAGATCCGGGCTGCGCTGGAGCGGCTGGGTTATGCCCGGCAATCCGTGGGGAAGTCCGGAGGAGAGATCCCGGGACGATGACCAATGCCTGGAGACCCAAGAACCCCGACTACGAGTCCGTGGTGCGCCAGAGCTTCGAACGGCAACGCATGATGGCCACCCTGGGCGTCAGCCTGGTACGCCTCGCGCCGGGCGAGGCCGACCTGAGCGCACCCTATGCGCCGGAGTTCGGGCAACAGAACGGCTACTGGCACGCGGGCGCCGTGGCGAGCCTGGCGGATTCGGCCAATGGATATGCCGCGTTCAGCCTGGCACCGCCGGATACCGACGTGCTCGCCGTCGAGTTCAAGATCAACCTCCTCGCGCCGGCCCGCGGGGCCGTGTTTCTGGCTCAGGGGCGCGTGCTGCGGCCGGGACGGACTCTCACCGTCTGCCTGGCGGAGGTGTTCTCGATCGAGGGCTCAGCCAGGACCGCCATCGCCACCATGCTGTCGACCTTGATCGTTCGGGCCGGGTCACGCAAGTAGGGCGCTGATGCCGAAGCGCGGACGGTATTTCAGCACCTGCCTGGCCTGATCGATGGCGTAGACTCGGTCGACCCGTTGCGGAAGCGGCCAGGCTCGGCGCTCGAAGGCTGCCTGTGTTCCCGGAGCCCGCCGCTCGATGACCGTCCACGGATCATCCCACAGTGTCGACAGATCCTCCCGGCGAAAGGGCGAAGCACCGGAGATGTTGACGGTCGTCGTGCCGTCCACGGGGGCCGTGACGGCTTGGAGGTGGGCGTCGGCGACGTCCCGCCGGTCCACGCCGCGATACAAGCGGT
>JBJMOX010000323.1:0-13080 GCA_045803515.1 Gemmatimonadales bacterium | reverse complement strand
GTCGCCCCGCTCCACCTTGTAGAGAGTCGAACGGGAGATCCGGGCCAGATCGGCCGCGTACGCCATCGGCATCCGCTGCCGCCGACGCGCGTTCCGGAGGTCCGCGCCGAGCTTCGCCAGGGCCTGGGCGACACGGGGCGAAACCCGTCGCCTGGTCTTGCTCACAGCTGTCTCATATTTCGGCCGCTAGCTCGCTTACTGTGTCGAATACGCGACACGATTTCTCTGGCCTCCATACGGGTGTGTGGGCTGCCCTGACGCGCCTCCCACGTTGTCCACCCGCAGCCTCGGCCGGACAATCCGATTCCCGCCGCCGGTGCCACGCCACCGCTGTCGATTTCACCGGGCTTTCCGCGAGTGGATTCTGGTGACGACGGCCCCCTCATCCGTGAACCGCTGATAGCGCTCCCGCGCCCAAGCCATCAGCTCCTGGAACCGCCGAGTCGGCCGCAGGCTCTCGAGGAAACGGTCGTGCCGGGTGAAGTACACATAGTCCACCCAGCCGCGGACCGTGACCGCATGCTCCAGCCAGCTCAGCGCCTGGTCCGCCTCCCCGACCAGCGCATAGGCCCCGGCCATCAGGTAGGACCAGTACTCGTCCGACTCCGCCATCGCGCGCTCCGCCGCGCTCGGGGGCGACAGCACCGCCTCCCGGTCGCCGGTCAGGCCGCGCCGGAAGCGCACCGCGACCGCCGCCAGGTGATCGTCCGAAGGCTGGCGTTCCAGCCACTCGAACTGGCTCGCCGCCTCGGCCCCGCGCCCCGCGGCTACCAGCGCGACCCCGGCGCAGAATCGACAGATGGTGCTCCGCTGATCCAGCTCGATCGCCCGCCGGTGCGAGGGCAGCGCTCCTTCGGCGTCGCCGCCCAGCATGTAACTCAGCCCCAGCAGGCAGTGATTGCTGGCCGTGAGAGGATCCAGCTCGGCCAACCGGGTGAGCACCTCCCGCATCGGCCCGATCCGACCACCCAGCAGATACGCCCCGCCCAACTGGTGCATCGCGTCGGGATTGTTGGGATCGGCGGCGCAGGCCTGGGTCAGTAGCCCAACGGCTTCCCCCGCTTGTCCCCGACGGTACGCGACCTGGCCCATGATCGAGAGGCCCTGGGCCGAGCTCGAGTTCAGCTCGAAGGCCCGCCGGGCACAGGCCTCAGCCTCCCGCAAGGTGGTCTCTTCGTCGCCCGCGAGAACCACCGGTGACCAGGCGTACACCGTGCCCAGCATCCCGTACAGCGCCTCGTGCGGGCCCACCACGGCGAGCCCGTGTTCCGCGAGCGCCCGTGCCGCCGCCATGCCTTCGGCGGTATACCGGTAGTACTCCTGCCTGGCGCGCTGGTAGTACTCGAAGGCACGGAGATCCGCGATCGGGCGCTCCGCGATCTCACGGTCCTCCGGCGGCGACAGCGTGATCTCGAGCGCCTCCACGATCTGGCGCGAGAGCCGCTCCTGCAGGTCGAACACGTCGTCCACCGTGCCGGAGTACTTCTCGGCCCAGAGGTGGGCATCGGTCTCGGCGTCGATCAGCTGGGCCGTGATCCGGAGCGTGGAGCCCGCTCTCCGCACGCTGCCCTCCAGCACATAGCGGACGTTGAGCTCCCGCCCGATGCGGCGGAGGTCCCAGCCGGTCTCCTTGAGCTTGACCGACGAGGTTCGGGAGATCACGGTGAGCGCCCGGACCCGGGAGAGGTCGGCGATCACCTCCTCCATGAGGCCGTCGCCGAAATAGGCGTTCTCGGGATCGGGGCTCAGATTGGCGAACGGCAGTACCACGATGCCCTTCTTCGGCGCGGCCGCGGGAGCCTCCGGCGCCTCCAGTGCCGCCAGGAACTCCAGCATCGTCCCAAACCGGTCCGCCGGGACTTTGGAAAGCGCCTGCTCGATGGCCCGTCGCACCGATCCTGGCACGCCGGGGCGGAGCGTGGTGATCGGCGGCACGGGGTCGAGGAGTTGGCGCGACAACACCGCGACAAAGCTGGGCCCGGTGAAGGGTGGCTGACCCGCCAGCAGCTCGTAGAGGACGCAGGCGAGGCTGTACTGATCGGCCCGGGCATCCACCTCGCGTTCACCTTCGGTCTGCTCGGGACTCATGTAGGCTGGCGTCCCTATGCTCAGGCCGGTCCGGGTCAGCCGCTCGCCGGCCGCGACACCCGCGGCCCGCGCGATGCCGAAGTCCGCGACCAGGGCATGGCCCTGTGAGAGGAGGACGTTCTCGGGCTTCACGTCGCGATGGATCAGCCCTTCCTGGTGGGCGTACTGGAGCGCTTCGCCGGTCTCCCGCACCAGGCGCAGCGCCTCCGGCAGAGGGAGCGGCCCCTCGCGCGTGAGTCGCTGGCGCAGGGTCTCGCCGTCCACGTACGGCATCACGTAGAACGGCCGGGACGGCGCTTCGTCGGTGGTGCCGGAATCGAGCAGCGGGAGGATGTGAGGGTGCTGGAGCCGCGCCAGAATCTGGATCTCGCGCAGGAAGCGCTGGGCGGCCTCGCCGCCGACGATCTCCGGGCGCAGGATCTTGATCGCGACGGGGCGGTCGTGCTTGCGGTCGCGCGCGAGATACACCACCGCCATTCCGC
Organism: Gemmatimonadales bacterium; assembly: GCA_045803515.1. Taxonomy (GTDB): domain Bacteria; phylum Gemmatimonadota; class Gemmatimonadetes; order Gemmatimonadales; family GWC2-71-9; genus CAVVWJ01. Next base: position 10,510 of record JBJMOX010000323.1, on the reverse strand, counting down.
CCCGGCCCAGCTCTCGGTCGACGGTGTAGCGGTCGCTGACGGCGGTCGACTCGACGGCGGCTCGCTTGCGTCGGAGAAACATGCTGGAAGGTAGCCTGGCCGGTGCTACGCCACCGCCTCCAGCCACATCCGCCGGATCTCGCTCGCTCCCCGGGCGTTCGGCTCGATCAGGTTGCGGCGCCAGTACCAGCGATCAGCCTCGCGTGCACTCACGCCGTGGCCGAGAAAGTGGCGGTGCACGTCGGCCACGAGCGTGTGCTCGGTCTCCCCGGCGAGCTCGCGGACCTGGTCGTTGAAGCGGTGGAGGTACTCGAGCGGCAGGCGGCCCAGGGACTCGAGACCGGGTAGGTGCCCGGTGCCATCGGTCGGATCGTAGACGGTGGTGAGCACCAGCGTGGCCGCGGGCAGCTCCTCCCGCACCGTGGCGACCAGATCGGTGTACCGCCGCTCGATCTGCCGCACCGCGCGCTCCAGCGGCTGCCCCGAGACCAGCGCGTCGAGCAGGTCGTTGCCGCCGGCGGTGAGGGTGAGCAGGATCCCGGCATCGTTCGAGTCATGGCCGAGCCGGGCAAGCTCCTCGGTCGTGACATCGTCGATCGTCGCGCCGTCTTCCGCCAGGCTCAGGAACGCGAGGCCGGGGAACAACCGTTCCAGGTCCCGCCCGCGGAACTCGGGCCAGCGAGCGTCATCGTTCGCATGGAGCAGCACGGCGGCGCCGAGCGGGTCCAGCCGGCTGGGCGGAGCGTCCAGATTGCGGACGTCGCAGGTCGGATAGTGGTCGGTGCTCATCGAGTCGCCGAGGGCGACGTAGAGCGAGAAGGCCATGGTACCGCAAGGTAGCAGCCGGACGAGGCTCGCTCCAAGGGATGACAGCTCCTCGGCAGGGTAACCATATTTATTCCTATCCCCCGACGGTCCACCCCCACCAGGCCCCACAATGCTGAACTACATCTGGGCAGGCCTGATCATCTCCAGCTTCGTCTTCGCTCTCGGCAACGACGCGCGCGACATTGCCGGTGACCGGTACCGGAACGGCCAGCCGCTCCCCGTGGCCCTGGCCTTCCCCGAGGGCTACGACTCCGCCGCCCGGCGCGTGCCGGTGGTGATCCGGCTCGAGCCCGGCCGGTACGCGAGCTTCTACCAGACCGACCAGCGACCCGACACGAGCTATCCCGGCTACCTGCTCCAGACCCGCGAGGGGACCCAGCTCCGCTTCGCGGCCGGCGCCAGGCTCCCCGAGCCGCTGGCCACGATCGCCAAGGTCTCCAGCTCGCGCGATCAGGAGCTGCAGGGCCGGCTGGTCGACTCGACCGGTGTCGTCTTCGAGCCCGTCCGGTTCGTCAAGCTCAACGCCATCGCCGGCGCCGCCCTCGACTTCGCCAAGACCGCCGCGGAGATCGCGCTCGGCCTGGTCGGCGTGATGTCGCTCTTTCTCGGCCTCCTCAAGATCGCCGAGCACGCGGGGATCATCTACAGCCTGGTGAAGCTGGTGCGGCCGGTGCTGCGCCCGCTCTTTCCCGAGGTGCCGGACGACCATCCCGCGCTGGCGATGATCGCGCTCGCCCTCACTGCCAACGTCTTCGGGCTGGGCAACGCCGCCACGCCGTTCGGCATCAAGGCGATGGAGGAGCTCCAGAAGCTGAACAAATCGGCCGACACCGCCACCAACTCCATGGTGATGATGCTCGCCCTCAGCACCGCGAGCGTGCAGCTGGTCCCGCCGGTGCTCCTCCTGGCGCTGCTCGGCCTGCAGATCAACAAGCTGGTCTTCCCGATCATCGGCACCGGCCTCTGTGGCGTGGTCATCGCCATCGTCTCCGCCAAGCTGCTCGGCAGACTGCCCGGCTATCGCGCGTCCGACCCCAACCGGGTGAGCGCGCCATGAACGCCATCCGCGACGCGATCGGCCTGCTCTCGGTCTTCGTGGTCCCCCTCATCCTGGTGGGGTTCCCGCTCGTCGGGCTGTACAAGCGGGTGCCGGTCTACGAGAGCTTCGTGGAGGGAGCCAAGGAGGGGTTCCAGGTCGCCGTGCGCATAATCCCGTACCTGGTCGCCATCCTCTTCGCCATCGCCATGTTCCGCGCCAGCGGGGCGATGGATTTCCTGGCCCGCGCCCTCGCTCCCGTGCTCGGCCTGATCGGCTTCCCGGCCGAGGTGCTGCCGATGGCCATCATTCGCCCCCTCACGGGCTCCGGCTCGGCGGGGATCGTGGTGGACATGATCAAGCAGTACGGGGAGGATTCGATCCTGGTGAAGATGGCCGCCGTCATGTTCGGCTCCACCGAGACCACCTTCTACGTCATCGCCGTGTACTTCGGGGCGGTCAACATCAAGAAGACCCGGCACGCCGTGCCGGTCGGGCTCATCGCCGACGGCTCGGCCATGATCATCGCGGTGTGGGTGGTGCGGCTGCTGTTCGGCTGAGGGCAGGCTACTTTACGATTTATGATGAACCGGCCCATGCGGGTCCTGGCCGTCGCCGGGGCGCTGATCGCGCTCGTGCTGGCCCTCCTGCTCGTGCTTCCCCTGCTCTTCCGCGACCGGATCACCGCGCGGGTGAAAGCCCAGGCGAACAAGAGCCTCGACGCCCGGGTCGACTGGCGCGACGTCGGCCTCACCTTCTTCCGGGACTTCCCCAATCTCACCCTCACGCTCGACGACCTCACGGCCGCCAACGTGGGCAGGTTCCAGGGCGACACCCTGGCCAAGGTCCATCACCTCCGCGTGGTCCTCGACCTCCCCAGCGTGCTCGGCAACGTCCTGGGCGGCCGGCCGATCATCGTGCGCGCCGTCGAGCTCGACCAGCCTCGACTCTCGCTCATCGCGCTCGCGGACGGCACGGCCAACTGGGACATCACCAAGAAGACTCCTGAGGCGCAGCCCCAGGCGGCGTCGAAGCCGGTGGCCGTGAGCCTTCGGCGCTTCGAGATCACCGGCGCCGCCGTCAGCTATGACGACCGCAAGGGGAAGGTGAAGGCAAGCCTGAGCGGCTACGATCAGTCCCTCTCCGGCGACTTCAGCCAGACGCTCGTGGCCATCAAGACCAAGGCGCAGGCCGACACGGTGAGCCTGACGTTCGCGGGGATCCCCTACCTCAACCGGGTGAGGCTCGCCCTTACGGCCGACGTCCAGGCCGACCTGGCGAAGAAATCCTACACCTTTAAAGACACCGGGCTCCGCCTCAACGATCTCACGCTCGGTGTCGCCGGCTCCGCCAACACCGCGGGCAAGAACACGGCGCTCGACGTCGCCTTCAGCGCGCCCAACACCAAGTTCCGGAGCATCCTCTCGCTGGTGCCGGCCGTCTACGCCCACGACTTCGACAAGGTGAAGACCGCCGGCACCATCGCGGTCAACGGCAAGGTCAAGGGCGAGTACGGCGACAGCGCCTTTCCGTCATTGGCGCTCTATGCCAAGGTGGACAACGCCGCCTTCCAGTATCCCGATCTGCCGCTGCCCGCGCGCGACATCGCCATGGATCTCGCGATCACCAACCCCGGCGGCAGCGCCGACAGCACCGTCGTCCGGCTCCGGAAGTTCCACCTGCTGATCGGACGAAACCCCGTCGACGCCAAGATGACGCTGAGGACGCCGATCTCCGACCCCGACGTGGATGGGCGGATCGCGGGCAAGGTCGACCTCGCCGACGTGCGCCGCACCGTGAAGCTGGAAGGCATCGACCAGCTCGCGGGGACCGTGGCGGCCGACGCGGCGGTGCGCGCCCGGATGTCGTTCCTGGACAAGAAGCAGTACGAGAAGGTCGCGGCCAGCGGCACGGTGGACGTGGCCAACCTCACGGTCAAGGGAAAGACCCTCCCCAAGCCGCTCGCGATTCAGCAGGCCTCGCTCACCCTGGCACCGCAGAAGGCGGACCTCCGCTCCTTCCAGGGCACCATCGGCAGCAGCGACGTGCAGGCATCGGGCTCGATCGACAACCTGCTCTCCTACGCGTTCAGGGATGACACCCTCCGCGGGACGGCCAGGGTGCGGAGCAATCGGTTCGACCTCAACGAGTGGAAATCCGGCGAGGGCGACCTTCAGGTGATCCCCGTGCCGCCCAAGATCGACTTCGGCCTCGACGCGACCGTGGCGCAGCTGACGTACGACAAGCTCAAGATGAGCAACGCGCACGGGCGGCTCCGGGTCAAGGACCAGCGGATCACGCTGGAAGACTTCCGGGTGAACACGCTGGGCGGGGAGATCGGGCTCACCGGATTCTACGAGACGACCAACTTGGCCAGGCCGACATTCAACGTCGGTCTCAAGATGGCCAAGGTGGACATTCCCGCGGCGTTCGAGGCCTTCACCACGGTCCAGATGCTGGCCCCGGTCGCCAGGTACGCCGTGGGGAACATGTCGACCGACCTGCGCGTGAGCGGCGCGCTGGGCAAGAACATGATGCCGCTGTTCCCGGCGCTCAGCGGAGGCGGCACGGTGCAGACGTCGAACCTGGACCTCAAGAACTTCCCGCCGCTGGAGAAGGTGGTGGACGTGACCAAGCTCAAGTTTCTGGACGATCCGGGGCTGGACGCGCTCCGCGCGGCGTTCCAGATCAAGGACAGCCGCCTGTTCGTGCAGCCGTTCGACGTGAAGCTCGGCGGGACGACGATCAACGTGAGCGGCTCCAACGGCCTGGACCAGTCGCTCAAGTACACCCTTGGGCTGCGGGTGCCGCGCGCACTCCTGGGTGGCGGGGCCAACCAGGCCATCGCCGGGCTGCTGTCGAAGGCGGGCGCCGCCGGGGTCGATCTCAATGCGGCGCCGGAGATCCCCCTCGGCATCCAGATCGGCGGGACGGTGACCAATCCCTCGGTCAGCGCCGACGTGAGCAGTCTGGCCTCGTCGGTGAAGCAGGGGGCGCAGCAGGCGGTGAAACAGGCGATCACGCAGAAGGTGGACAGCGCGGGCGCGCGGCTGGTAGCGGAGGCGGAGCAGAAGGCCGCGGCGATCCGCCAGCAGGCCGAGTCGCTGGCTGCCACGGTGAAGCGGGAAGGCTATCAGCAGGCCGACTCGCTCACGGCCAGGGCGTCGAGTCCGCTGGCCCGCCTCGCCGCCAAGCCCGCCGCCGACCAGCTGCGGAAGCAGACGGACGCGAAGGCGGAGGGGATCATCAGCGAGGCCAACAAGCGCGCGGAGGACCTGATCGCCCAGGCCCGGCGGCAGGCGAATCAGCCTCCGGCACCGAAGTAGTTCACCGCCCCAGCTCCGTCCCCTTCGCCCACGTCGGGAACGCCGGCCGCTTGGCGACCGACGAAGGCCGCTTCCCCAGCTCCGCCATCAGCACCGCGACCGCCTTCTCGAGCTGGGAGTCCCGTCCCGCACGCCAGGCCGCGGGCTCGAGGTCGACCTCGATGTCCGGCGCCACGCCCTTGTTCTCCACCGCATACTCACCCTCAGGTGACCAGAGCGCGATGCGCGGCGCTGTGACCCAGCCACCATCCATCAAGGCCGGATAACCCCCGATGCCGACCAGTCCGCCCCAGGTGCGCGTACCGATCAGCGATCCGACCTTGAAGCGCCGGAAGAGCCACGGCAGCTCGTCGCCGCCGGAGCCGGCGTATTCGTTGATCAGCATCACCTTCGGCCCGTAGATCGCGCCGGCGGGAATCGGCTGGTCCTCGCCGTAGCGAGAGGTCACGTAGTTGAACGGCGCGTCCCGCCGCAGGTACTCGATCATGTAGTCGGCGATGTTGCCGCCCCCGTTGAAGCGCTCGTCCACCACCGCGCCAAGCTTGTCCTGCTGGGCGAAGAAGTAGCGGTTGAACCGGGTGTATCCCTCATTGGCGGTGTTCGGCACATAGATGTAGGCGAGCTTGCCACCGGACAGGCTGTCTACCGTGCGGCGATTGCGGTCTACCCAGGCAAGATGCCGCAGCATCACCTCGCTCGGCAGCGGAACCACGGTGACGTCGCGGGCGCCGGTACCGTCGGGCTTGGAGCCCACGCGCAGGACTACCGACTTCCCCGCCGTCCCCTCGAGCGCCTGCTCGATGTTGTCGGACGCCACAAGCTCCCGCCCGTCCACGGCCAACAGGTATTCGCCGGCCCGGACGTTCACCCCGGGCTGGGTAAGAGGCGCCACCGAGAGCGGGTTCCAATTCTCGCCGGCGTAGATCGTGGCGAAGCGCCAGTGGCCGTTCGCGATGACGTAGTCCGCGCCGAGCAGGCCGTTGGCCGGCGTTTTGCCCGGCGCGTCCTCGGGCGCGCGCACGAAGAGATGGCCGACCGTGAGATTGCCGAACACCTCCTCCAACAGATAGTCCAGGTCCGCGCGGCCGCCGAGGCCGTCGAGGTATCGCCGATAGAACCGCTCGGTCCGGGCGAGGTCGAGTCCGTGGTAGCTCGGGTCGTAGAAGTATGCGCGCTGCAGCCGGAACGCCTCGTGATACATCTCCGCCCACTCGGCGCGCGGATCGGACTGGACCTGGATGTCCTCCACCTTGAGGACGCCGCCCGACGCGCTGTCCGGCGGGTTCGCGGGCATCGGCTGCCCCAGCGGCGCGATGGTCCACTTGTCCTGCTGCTTGTAGAGCAGCATAGCGCCGTCGCGCGAGACGTCGAAGTCGCCCACGTTCTCCATCAGCACCTCGGTCTTGCGCTCGCCCAGGTCGAACTTGTGCAGGGTGACGGGCAGCGTGCTGTCTGGCTGGAGATCCACCGGGAGCAGCGGCTGCTCGGCCAGCACGACGGTGCCTGCCTTGCCCGGCACCACGGCGATGTAGTCCTTCGGGTCCGCCGGCAGCGCGATCGTGCGCTGGTCGATGCCGCCGAAGTCGATCCGCACCGGCTCCGGCGCCGCGACCGCGCCGAGACTGTCCTTCCCCGGCTTGGCGGCCTTGGCACCTTTGACGTCGCCGGCCGCGGCCTTGGCGTTGCTCCTGGCCGCGCTGTCGCCCTTGGCCTTTTCCTCGTCGCTCTCCGGCGCCAGCGGCGACGGTCGGTCGTCGCGCAGCACGATGGCGTACAGGCTGCGCGTGATCGGGTGGTCGTAGGTCGTCATGCTGAAGTCGCTCGCCGGGCCCGCGTCGGTGCTGGCGACGAAGTACAGGTACTTGCCGTCCGCGTCGAACGCCGGCGTGCGCACGTCGCTCAGCCCGTCGGTGACCTGGGTGGCCTTGCCGCCTTCGAGGTTGTAGACGAAGACCGCGCCGAGCCGGTTCTTGATCGAGCGTGCGTAGGCGAGCCAGCGGGAATCGGGCGACCAGGAGGAGGGGAACGCGCCCTGCCATCCAGGCCCGAACGGGTCCGTGTCGACCCTGGTGGTCCGGCCGCTGGCCACGTCGGCATACCAGAGGTCGCCGCGCGAGTTGCTGTACGCGATCCGCTTCCCGTCGGGCGACCACACCGGACTGGCGTAGTAGGTCTCGTCGTCCCCCAGCTTGATGGTGCGCGGGTCGCCCGTGCCGAGCTGGCCGCGGAGCTCGAGGTGGTAGGCGCCGCCGGCGTCGGAGAAGTAGGCCAGCGTCTGCCCGTCGGGAGACCAGATGGGGAACCGCTCGGTGGCGCCGGGCGTGCGCGTGATGTCGCGCGCGTCGCCCTTCTTGGCGGGCACCGTGAGGATCTCTCCGCGGGCCTCGAAGGCCGCCCGGACGCCGGTGGGCGAGAGCGCGGGATGCTGGAGCTTGTCGCCCACGGGCGCCCAGTGCGGCATGGCGGCGGTGAGCTCACCGGCGAGCGTGACCGCCACGGGCGCTGTGCGGCCGGTGGCCAGGTCGTACAGGCTGAGCGCGCCGAACTGCTCGTAGACGATGGCACCCGGGCCGGCGGACGCGTACTTGAGGTCGAGCCCCTTGTTCTCGATCCGGCGCGCCAGGCGCTTGCTATGGGTGTCGTAGCCATAGAGCGTGGCAGGGCCGTCGCGGTCGGACACGAAGAACACCGTATCGCCGATCCACATCGGCCACTGGTCGGTGGAGCCCTGGCGGGTCACCTTTTCGATCGAGGCGTCGGTCAGGGTGGCGATCCAGATGGGAGTCGTCCGGCCCCCGCGGTAGTGCTTCCACGCCCGGTTCGCCGGAGGAAACGGCATATAGGCCAGGCGCTTGCCGTCGCCGCTGAAGGAGCCGTCCCAGACGCTCGGCAAGTCCACCGCCGCCGCCTGCACGGCATCCGGTGCCTGCGCGAACATCCGCGGAGCGCCACCGGCCTCTGTGAGCGCGATGCCGTGACGGTCCGACATGAACAGCACCTTCCCGTCCGCGGTCCACCCGCGCACCCGGTCGGCGCCCGGCCGATAGGTGAGCCGCTTCGGAGTGCCGCCCTGGGCCGCGATGACGTAGACGTCCGGATTGCCGTTGGTCCTGCTGGTGTACGCGATCCACCGGCCGTCGGCGGAAAAGTGGCAGCCCGACTCGGTGCCGGGAGACGCGGTAAGCCGGTGCGCCGCGCCGCCGGCGCGCGGCACGGTCCAGAGGTCGCCGGCAAAGCTGAAGCAGATATCGGTGGCGCTGAGCGCGGGCTCACGCAGCAGGAGAGGGGGAGCGTTCTGCGCGTGTCCGGCGTGGGGCAGCGCGAGCGCGATCAGAGTGATCAGCTCCCGGTGACGGAGGGGCATGACGCGTTTCTCCTCGTGCGATCGAAAGGCGGGCCCGTGTGGGTCGGAGGAATCGGGGGGTGGAAAAGCGTACGAACGATACGGCCGGGAGCCGGCGCGGGCCAGGGGGGCCACGCCCGGGCGGGATGGCAAGCGCTTCCCCTACCCGCGCCGGTCCCGCCCGAACGGATCGCCCAGGATCGACTCGGTGTGGGAGGCGCACAGCCAGCGGCCGTTGCGCCGCACCCAGGTGGATGAGTCCGCCGCGTCGAGCGTCACCGGTTCGCCCTCCACCGTCAGCTCCTCGTGAACCTGGTAGGCCACGATGGCGACGTCGTCGCGCACCAGGCGCACCTCCGCACCCTCCTTGATCTCGAAGCGCTCCATGGTGTACGGCGCGGCCTTCATCATTGCGGTGAAGGTCTGCTGGTCGATCGCTCCGACACCCTGAGCCCCGGTGACGATGCAGGGAAAGTCGGTGAGGGTCACCGCCGCGTCCACGTTCCTGTCCTTGATCGCCTGCCAGAACCGCTTCTCCAGATCCAGAAGCTCGGCCTCGATAGTCTGGGTAGCCACGTCGTCCTCCGCCGTCGGCAGTTAGAGGGAGTCACTGAAGCGTACACGCCCCCGAGCCTTCATTGCTAGACTTCGCCCGAGTGATCCACCTCACGGTGCAGCCCCCGAGGACACTCCACCCTAGCGGATGCTCAGACCCGGCCGCCGTTCCGGTCTCCGCCCCATGCGCACCGCCGCGTTCGGCATTGGGGCACTCTACATCGGCAGCACCACGCTCACGCCGCTGTATCCGATCTACCAGCACGCGTTCGGCTTCTCCGAGCTCACGGTGACCGAGATCTACGCGGTCTACGTGATCGGCAATCTCGCGGTGTTGTTCTTCTTCGGCCGCCTGTCGGATCAGCTCGGCCGCCGTCCGACGGCCCTGGCCGCCCTCGGAGTCGCCGGGCTGAGCGCCGCCTGTTTTCTCGCCGCGTCGGGAGTCGGCTGGCTGGTAGCCGGCCGGGTGTTGAGCGGGTTCGCCGCGGGGCTCGGCGCCGCGGCGCTCACCGCCTGGATCGCCGAGCTCGAGCCGCGCCATGACCGGGTGCGCGCGGCCGCCGTCACCAGCGCCGGCAATCTCGGCGGGCTCGCCTTTGGCTCGCTCATGGCCGGGCTGCTGGCCACGTATGGACCCTGGCCGCTCCGGACGAGCTGGGTGTTCTACCTCATTCTGCTGGTCAGCGCTGTCGCGCTGCTTCGGTTGACGCCGGAGACCGTCGAGCAGCCGGTGTCCAGCTGGGGCGAGCTCTCGCTGCGGCCCCGAATCGGCGTGCCGGGGGGACTCCGAGCGGCCTTCACCGCCTCGGCCTCCCTGGCGTTCGCCAGCTTCGCGCTCGGCGGCTTCTACGCGGCACTCGCTCCGGGGCTGCTCATGCAGCGGATGGGGCAGACCAGCGTGGCAATCGTGGGCGGCGTGGTGGCCCTCTATTTCGGGGTCGCCGCCATCGCGGCATCGGCTGCCCGGCGACTCCCGCGCGGGGCGACACTCGCCGGCGCGGTGGGCCTGCTTCTCCTGGGCCTCGCACTGCTGCTCCTGGCCGACGCGCACCGCGCGTTCGGCCTGCTGCTCGGCGGAACGGTCATCTCCGGTGCCGCCATGGCACTGGGCTACCGGAGCAGCCTGCAGATCGTGGACGAGATCGCACCCAGCGACCGGCGAGCCGAGCTGCTAACGAGCTACCTCCTGGTCTGCTATAGCGGCAACTCGCTCCCGATCGTAAGTGTGGGCCTCCTGTCCCGGACAGCGGGACCAGGGACGGCGCACCGCGCTTTCGCCGCGGTGCTGGCGCTGCTCGCGCTGGTGGCGGGAGGGATCGGAGGGAGCCGCCGGTTCGCCGAACATCGGCCGGAGCTGTCGGGCGCCCGGGGTCGAGCGGAAGCTGCAGGAGGTTAACCGGCTGCGGCCGCCTGGGCCTTGCG
>JBJMOX010000005.1:0-6212 GCA_045803515.1 Gemmatimonadales bacterium | reverse complement strand
GTCGATCGCCGTGAAGGCCTCGGGGCTCAAGTTCCGGGCCGGCTCCAGGCGGGTGCCGCCGAAGATCAGGAACTTGGAGCCTTCCTTGGTGATCACGCCCTTCTTCATCAGCTCGTCCTTGGTGCCGGCGGCGTAGTACACTGTGTTCTTGTATGCGGTGAGGCTGCCGACCGTATCGGTGAGCGCCGCCTTCTGCGTGGAGAGCGTGGTGTTCTCCGTCGTCAGCGTGTCCACCCGCCCGGACAGGGTCGCGATCTGGGCGTTCCGGTCAGCGATCTGCGCCTCGTAGTCGGTCCGCTGCTGCTCGGCCGTCGCCTTGAGGTCCTCGATGGTCTTCTTGTAGGTCTCGATCTGGGCGAGGAGGCGGGCGTTGCGCTGCCGGGACTGCTTGGCCCGGGTCTCGACGGTGGCCAGCTTGGCCTCGCTCTCGTTCAGCTTGGCGATGACGGCCTGCACCCGCGCGAGCGCCGCCTTCCGCTCGTCCCGGTCCTTCTTGGCTCCGGGAAGACCGGGATCGGTGCTCTTGGTGCTGACCGTGATGCTCTTGGTCTTCGCCAGCTCACCATTGATGTCGCTCACGAACTGGGTGGTCTCCAGGACCTCGGTCAGGAGGCTGTCCTTCTGCGCCTCGGAGGCCTTCGCGTCGGCGAGCGCCTTCCGCAGTTCACCCTGGTTGCACCCGGCCGTCGAGACGACCGCGAGCACGATCATCGCCCAAGCTTTCCTCATGCGCACCTCCCCACTCTGCGTGATGTTGGTCAACCGCACGGACCCCGCGCACGCCAACCCGACCGCGCAACGGCACCCGTCCCCGGGAGGGACGGGTGCGCCGGCCAGAGGGAGCCGAATACCCCAGTATGATCGGATCAGCGAACGAGACAAGCATAACGGGCGGGCGCCGGAAATTGCACCCCTCGCGGGATGGAACTTCGGGTCCTACGCTGTCAACTGCTTATCGGCTCAGGCGAAACACGCTGGTGCCGCCCCGCCCTCCCCGCGGGTGACAGCCCCCGCCTCCAATCCGGACTCCACCGCCCCGCCGTTCGCTCATCGGGCTGGAATCTGCGTCCGGCGCTGGTGACGGTCCGGAGCTCGCCGGCACGATCGTGACCGTTTGCCCCGCCTCGAGCGTCGCGGCGCCGCCCTTCCAGGCGACGGGAGTCGCCAGAGGAGCCGGAGCCAGCCGGGCCGGTGCCACAACCGGCAGGACCGAGGCGGGGGTCGAGGCGGGCGACGCGACCGGCTCCGTTCGTGCCAGACGGGGCACTCGCGGCTTCGACCGCCGCGCGGGCTCCGCGCGGATCACCTCTCGGCTCGAGATCACCTGCACCTGGGGTGAAGCAGTCTGCGGGGTCGTGAGATCGCGCACGTGGGGCGGAGCCTCGACCGGGGTGGCGCGCCCTCCCTGACCACAGCCCGCCAACGCGCCGAGCGGGAGCAGGGTCCAACACCAGAATGACCGCATGGATCCTCCGAACGGGGACGACTGCTGGTGACGTGCAGGTTTTATCATAGTGCACGGCGTTTCAATGGTCACCGTGGCCGCCGCCATCGCCGCCGCCGTGATCTCCGTGGCCCTGCCCGTGGCCTTCCTTGTCGCCGTGATCGTCCTGGCCCCCGCCACCGGCGCTTCCGCCACCGCCGTTCCCGCCACCCCCACCCCCGTTCCCTCCTCCCCCACCCCCATCATTCCGCGGCAGAGCCGTGAGCGTGAAGCGGGCCCGCAGGGTCGAATCCCCATCGCCCGCGACCCGGGCCTCGACCGGCTGATCGCCCTCCACCGTGCCGAGTTGCACCTCCGCGGAGGCTTGGCCCTGCTCGTTGGTGGTGGCCGTTTGTGGGGTGACCGCCCCGTCGGGGACATCACCGGCGAAAACGAAGTCCACCGTGGCGCCCGCCACGCGGCGCCCTTGCTCGTCGCTCACCTCGACCACCAGCGGGTCGGGCAGCCGACTGCCCAACACGCCGCTTTGCCCGTCGCCCGAGACGGGCGTAAGTGCCGTCGGACCGCCTGGAAGCAACAGGTCGCCTGACCCGCAGCCGGGTTGAATCAGGATCAGGATCAGAAGGACGCCGGGAAGACGGAGCGAGTCGGGAGTCATACGCCACCCGCACGGTGAAGGGCTGGACGCTGCCGAACTACTCGACGGTACGACCAGCCCCCGCTCCCCGGATAGGATTCACGTCACATACGCCCGCTCCGCCGCGAGGCCACCCAGCCGATCGCTCGCCGGGGCAGGAGCCGGATGATCAGGAAAGCCAATGCCTTGTACCGAAGACCTGGTACGCAGACCACCGGCCCTTTTCGGTCCAGGCTCCGCAAGGACGCCCGGACCACCGAGGCCGCGCTCATCCACATGAACCCCGGCACCTGGTCGGGCGGCGCCTGCATCCGCCGGTGAAACTCCGAGCGGGTGAATCCGGGACAGAGCGCCTGCGCCTGCACCCCGGTGCCCGCGAGCTCAGCGGCAAGCCCCTCGGTGAGGGTCGTGAGGTACGCCTTGGTCGCGCTGTAGTTGGCGTTGCCCGCGGAATAGATGAAGCCGGCGATCGAGGAGACGTTGATCACCGCTCCCCGGCCGCGCTGCAGCAGGACCGGCAACGCCGCGAGCGTCAGCCGGATCGGCGCAAGCACGTGGAGCCGGACCATCGCTTCCTGCCGCGCCGGATCCGCCCTGGCGAGCCGACCGGGTGCGCCGAACCCGGCGTTGTTGACCAGCAGAGCGAGCCGGGGCTCACCGGCCAGGCGCGTGGCCACCCGGCCGACCTCGTCCTCCTTCGTAAGATCCGCCGCCAGAACCTCGGCGGTGACTCGATAGCGTGTCGTGAGCGAGGCCGCGGTCTCCGTCAACCGCGCGGCGTCCCGCGATACCAGGATCAGGTCGTACCCCCGCTGGGCCAGCTGCTCGCAGAACTCGCGGCCGATCCCTGCCGAGGCGCCAGTGACGAGGGCGACACCGGGGTTCGCCGCCACGTTCACCCTGACCTCTCTGGAGCCGCGGGAGCGAACCACCGGCGCAGGTAGGCATCCAGATCGGTCGGATCGGTTCCAGCGCAACGGAAGCCCACATAGCCGTCCGGACGGATGAGGTACTGCGCGGAGCCGCGCACGCCGAGCCGCCGGAGGGCCTCGCCATGAGTGTCCGCCAGCGCGGCGGGTGAGGCATGCGGGGTGAGGTAGTCCATCACCACCGGTGCTCGCCAGCGCGACGCCAGTTGACGGAGCCGGTTCCGGTCCCAGGCCGCCATGGGCCCGCACAGCAGCAGCTGGAGGTGCGGGCCCGAGAGCTCGCGCTGAAGGTGGGTCTCCCGGCCGTCCCTCGTGACCCGCGCGTCGGGGAGCCGATCGCCGGCCGCTGGCCCGCCGTCGAGCGGAGGCGCGCCCTCACTAGTCAGGGGACTCCGGCGATAGTGAATGCCCAATTGGGACACGTAGTGAAAGGCGAGCCCTCTGAACCGGCGCGAGCGCAGGACGCGCGGCAGCAGGCGGGCCGCCACCTGCCGGCGAAACCAGGTGCCGACCGGGCCCGGCGACATCACACGGGTGACCAGCGAGAACGCCCGATCGGTGGTGCGGAGGAGAAAGTGCCCCACCGGCCAGCGCTCCGCATGGTAGGACTCGAGTATCCCCGGCTCGGCTCGCCCGCTCGCCACCAACGCCAGCTTCCAGCCGAGATTCCAGGCGTCCTGAATTCCGGTGTTCATCCCCTGCGCGCCGACTGGAGAGTGGATGTGCGCCGCATCGCCCGCGAGGAACACTCGGCCCGATGCGTAGGCCGTGGCCTGACGATGGTGCAGCCGGAAGCGGGCGAGCCATACGGGATCCCTGAGCCGCACGCCGCCGCCGGTGGCCCCATCGACCGTCCGCTGGAGCTCGTCGAGAGGGAGCTCCCCGCCGGCGGCCGCCTCGCCACCCGCTGCGATGACCCGCCACGTGGCGGGATGGCCGAGCGGGAAGAAGATCGCGACGCCTCCGGAACCGATGAACGGGTGAATGGTGTCGGGCCGCAACGACGCGTCCGCCTCGACGTCGCCCAGCAGGAAATCCTGTGGGTAGGCGTCCCCCTCGTAGCCGATACCCGCGCCCTTCCGGACCGTGCTGTGCGGACCGTCGCAGCCGGCGAGATAGCGGGTGCGGACCCGCTCCTCGCTGCCTCCCGGGTGCCCCAGCACACACTCCACTCCCTGCTCGTCGGCCGCGAAGCTCCTGAGCTCGACCTGGCGCTCGATTCTCCCTCCCCCCGCGGCCAGGCAGTCGCCCAGGAGGGCTTCCGTCTCCGCCTGCGACACGAACAGGAGGAAGGGAAAGCGGGTGTCGTCCCGTCCGAAGTTCTCCAGCTTCGCTTCCGCGGCGACCCGCCCGTCGACGTGGATCATCACCCGCACGCTTTGGTTCCCGCGGGCCACGAGGGCGTCGGCCAGCTTGAGACTCTGGAGCAGCTCGAGGGTCCGCGGCTGGACCCCGAGGGCACGCGACTCGTGCGCCCGGTCGGCGGCGCGGTCGATGATGCGGAACCGGACCCCGAATGCCTGCAGCTGGGCCGCGAGCGCAAGGCCGGTGGGGCCGGCCCCGACGACCAGCACGTCCAGCTCGTCCAGCTTGTCCTGCCGGGTGGAGGTCACCACAGGCGCCGGTCAGCGCTGCAGCCCGCTCTCCACCGCCGGCGCGGCGGATCGCGAGGCCTTCAACCCCTCGGCCGTCCGGATCGTGCGCAGCCGGCGGGCCGCCTCGGAGAGGATGTCCTCCGTCTTGCAGAAGACGAACCGCACCAGCGACTGCCCGCCGTCGCGGAAGAAGCTCGAGCCGGGCACCGGCGTGACCCCGATCTCGCGGGAGAGCCAGATCGCGAAGCCGGTGTCGTCGAGTGCCGGCCCGCTGCCGGAGGCGATCGCCGCCAGGGACGAGAAGTCGGCCAGAATGTAGTACGCGCCCTCGGGGCTCACGCACCGGAACCCCGCCTCGACCAGCGCGGCATGGAGCAGGTCGCGCTTCTCGCGGTAGGTGGCCGCGAGGGCCTCGTAGAAGACGGGCGGGAGCCCATCGAGCGCGGCGGCGATCCCTTCCTGCAGCGGCGCGGGAGCGCCCACGGTGAGAAAGTCGTGCACCTTGCGGATCGCGTCCGTGAGCCCCGCCGGAGCGATGATCCACCCGATGCGCCATCCGGTCACGCTGAACGTCTTGGAGGCGCCGCTGATGGTGACGGTGCGATCCCGCATGCCCGGCAGCGTGGCGATCGGCAGGTGGGCCCCTTCGAACCGGATGTGCTCGTAGATCTCGTCGGTCACGGCGAGCACGTCGTGCGCCACGCAGAGATCCCGGATGGCCTCCAGCTCGGTCCGCCCGAGCACCCGGCCCGCCGGATTGCTGGGCGTGTTCACGATGATTGCCTTGGTGCGCGCCGTGAACGCCGCCGCGAGCCGCTCCAGGTCGAGCGGCTGCCCGGGCTCGAGCGGTACGAACACCGGCCGGGCATCGGCCAGGATGGTATCGGGCCCGTAGTTCTCGTAGAACGGCTCGAATACGATCACCTCGTCGCCTGGATTCACCACCGCGAGCAGGGTGGCGATCATCGCCTCGGTGGCCCCGCAGGTGACGGTGATCTCCCGCTCGGGATCGGCGGCCATCCCGTACCACTTCTCGTAGGTGCGCGCCAGCGCTTCGCGAAGCCGCTGGGCGCCCCAGGTGATGGCGTACTGGTTGATGTCGTCCCGGATGGCGCGGGCCGCGGCCTCCTTGAGCAGCTCGGGCGCGGCGAAGTTGGGGAATCCCTGCGCCAGGTTGAGGGAGTTGTGTTCCCGGGCGAGGCGGGTCATGCCCCGGATCACGGACTCGCGGAAGCCATGGGTGCGGCGGGCGGTGGTCACGATGCGCGGCTCTCGGATGGGCGTGCGGGAAGTATAAGGGCGGGAAGGACGGGAAGGACGGGAAGGACGGGAAGGACGGGCAGGTGGGCTGTCATCCCGAGGAGCGCCAGCGACGAGGGATCTTGCCCGCTAACCCCGACACTCGCTGCGGAGGTCCGATCCTGCCGAGAAGATCCCTCGCACGCTCGGGATGATAGCTCCATGCTGGATGACCGCTCCGCAAACCTTCCCGCCCTTCCCGTCCTTCCCGTCCTTCCCGTCCTTCCCGTCCTTCCCGCCCTTATACTTCCCGCACGCCCATCCGAGAGCCGCGCATCGTGACCACCGCCCGCCGCACCCATGGCTTC
>JBJMOX010000322.1:0-4227 GCA_045803515.1 Gemmatimonadales bacterium | reverse complement strand
GGGGACTACATCGACAGCGTGGGACGGGAGCAGCATTGGCCCGCCGACATTCTGCGGAAGAACACCGAGACGACCGAAACCCAGCGCGCCGGCTTTCGGAAGGCGGTGGCAGCCGGGGTCAAGATCGCCTTCGGGACCGACGCCGGGGTCTACCCGCACGGGATGAACGCGATGCAGTTGCCCTACATGGTCCGCTACGGCCTGACCCCGATGCAGGCCATCCAGTCCGCCACCAGCTCGGCCGCGGAGCTGATGCAGTGGAAGGACAGCGTCGGCTCGATCGCACCGGGCAAGTACGCCGACATCATCGCGGTCGAGGGAGACGCGCTGGCCGACCTGAGGCGCTTCATGAAGGTCGGCTTCGTCATGAAGGGGGGCACGGTCTACCTGCCGGAGAATTCCTCGTCACGGAGGCAGTGAGCGCGATGAAGCACATGATGTTCCTGCTGGTGGGCATCGCCTGTGCCGCCGCCGCGAGGCCAGCGGCGGCACAGCGGAGCGTGGGAGTGGAAGACCTGGACCGGCTCCGCGACGTGAGCGACCCGCAGGTCTCCCCCGACGGCGGCTGGGTGGCGTACACCGTCTCGGTGGCGGACACCGCGAAAGACGCGAACGACAGCGACGTCTGGATGACCAGTTGGGACGGCGCCAAGAGCCTGCAGCTCACCCGGAGCCCGGCCGACGAACATGCACCCCGCTGGAGTCCGGACGGGCGGTACCTCGCCTTCCTCTCCGACCGGGACGATCCCCACGAATCCGACCAGCTCTGGCTGCTGGACCGCACCGGCGGTGAAGCGGAGCGGGTCACCGAGCTGGCCGGCGGGGTGTCGGACTATGCCTGGGCACCGGATGGCCATCGCCTCGCGCTGGTGGCGCGGGACCCCGACCCCGACTCGCTGCCCTCGGCTGACACTACCAAGCACAAGGCGGCCAAGCCGATCGTGGTCGACCGGTTCCAGTTCAAGGAGGACGAGGTCGGCTACCTCGACGCGCGGCGGGACCACCTGTACCTCCTCGATCTCTCGACCCGCAAGCCAGAGCTCCTGCTGCCGGGCGAGTACGAGGAGCTCTCGCCTTCCTGGTCGCCCGACGGGCGGTCGATCGCGTTCGTGAGCCGCCGCCGGCCGGACTTCGACCGGACCGACAACTTCGATCTCTATGTGATGGACGCCGCCAGAGGCGCCACGCCGCGCCAGCTCACCACCTTCGAGGGGCCGGACCAGCACCCGGACTGGGGGAGCCGCGCACCGTCCTGGAGTCCGGATGGAAAACAGATCGCCTACGTGCAGGGCGGACCGCTCGCGCTGATCTACTATGGCGGGCAGAAGGTCGCGGTGGTTCCCGTGGCCGGCGGCCCTGCCCGGGTGCTCACCGGGATGCTCGACCGGAACGTGCTCTCGCCCACCTGGTCACCCGACGGATCGTCGGTGCTCTTCCTGCTGGAGGACGACCGGGTCTATCACCTGGCGCGGGTGCCGGCGGCTGGTGGGACGGTGGATCGCCTGGTGGAGGGGCGCCGGGTGGTCACCGATCTCTCGGTCGGGGCCAACGGCCGGATTGCCGTGGCCTCGAGCACGCCCGCCGCCCCGGCCGAGATCTACGCGGTCGAGGGGCACGAGCTCCGGCCGCTCTCCCAGCAGAACAAGGGGTGGCTGGCCGAGGTGCGGCTGGCGCCGGTGGAGGAGATCTCGTTCAAGAGCAAGGACGGGACGCCGATCAACGGGTTCCTGGTCAAGCCGCCGGGCTACCAGGAGGGGCGCCGCTATCCCACCATCCTCAGGATTCACGGCGGGCCGGTGTGGCAGCTGTACGACGACTTCGCCAACTTCGACTGGCAGGTGCTCGCCGCCCAGGGGTATGTCGTGGTGGGAGCCAATCCGCGGGGAAGCTCGGGTCGAGGCGAGCAGTTCTCCCGGGCGATCTGGGCCGCATGGGGCGAGAAGGATCGCGAGGACGTGCTGGCGGCGGTGGACTATGCCGTGGCGCGCGGGGTCGCCGACCCGGCGCGGCTGGGGATCGGCGGGTGGAGCTACGGCGGCATTCTCACCAACGAGGTGATCGCGCGCGACCACCGGTTCAAGGCGGCCACCGTGGGCGCGGGGCAGGGGAACGCGCTCGCGGGCTACGGTACCGACCAGTACGTGCGGGAGTACGAGGCGGAGCTGGGCAAGCCATGGGAAAAGCCGGAGGCCTGGATGAAGGTGTCCTACCCGTTCTTCCATGCCGACCGGATCGTGACGCCCACCCTCTTTCTCTGCGGCGATGCCGACTTCAACGTCCCGCTGCTCAACTCGGAGCAGATGTACCAGGCGCTCCGGAGCCTGGGACGGGAGACGGAGCTGATCATCTACCCGGGCGAGCCGCACGGGCTGAAGAAGCCCAGCCACGAGCGGGATCGGCTGGAGCGGTATGTTGCGTGGTACGGGAAGTTCCTGAAGGGTGGGGCGGCGGCGGCGTCTCGGTAGGGTGGGCTTGGGCGATGGGGGGCCGGGGAGGCTCGCTCCGGTCACTGCAGGCCGCCCCGGCGGGAACGTAGCTAGACGACATCACACGGCCTGACGCTCCCTGCGCGAGCCTCCCCGGCCCCATGCACGCGCGCACGGCGCGCGTGAGCGCGGCAAGTTGCCGCGCTGGTACAGTGGTGGGCCCAACGGCGGTTCGCGGTGGTCGGGCGCGCAGTGCTCGAACATTCTCGATGGTCGGGCGCAGGCGGCGGGTGGGGATCGCGGAGGGAGCGTCAGGCCGTGTGATGTCGTCTAGCTACGTTCCCGCCGGGGCGGCCTGCAGTGACCGGAGCGAGCCCCGCCCGTCGCCGGAGCCGGTGCCCCGACCCGCGCCCCACCGGCGCAGCCGACGCAACAATCCCCAACACTTCGGGGTGATGTATGCAATGCCGCCGCACACGTACTGGCTGGGCGTTGTTCCTCGCGCTGCTGGCTTTGGACGCCTGCGCCTCGCACCACCGCACCACTCAGGCGGCGGCCTCGGTCAACACCCCGGTCGATCTCGAGGTGGAGAATCACAACTGGAGCGACATCGTCATCTACCTGGTGCGGGGCACCCAGCGCCAACGCCTGGGGATGGTGAACGCACTCAGCAGCACGGTGTTCACCTTCCCCTATCGCCGGCTCGGCACCGGCGGCGATGCGCGGTTCTCGGCGCATGCCATCGGCGGGGGCGGCTACACCAGCGAGTCGGTGCTGGTGCAGCCGGGACAGACGCTCAAATGGACCATCGAGAGCGACCTCGCGCGCTCCAGTCTGGCAGTGTACTGACGGCTCAGGCGTTCCGGTCGATGCAGCCGTGCGAGTTCGAGTTGTTCAGCTCCTCGATCGGGATCGGCAGGTTCACGTCGGGACCGTACGTGCCATTCTTGTGGTATGCGCCCGTCGGGAATACGCTCTCCGAGTCCCGGCCGTAGACTCGGATCAGCCGCCGCATGTCGCCCAGCCGGTGGCCGGTCGCATAGAGCCAGAATCCGCGCTCCGAGAACAGCTGGTCGATGGCCGCGTCCTGGGTCCCGGGGGTCGAGAGATTGGGCAGCGCGGGCGAGATCGCCGTCTGCCGCAGATCGTTCAGGATAGCGGTCATCCCGGAGCGGTTGCTGGCCTGCAGCTGGGCCTCGGCCTCGATGAGCCGGGCCTCGATGCCGTCCGCCACCGGCACCGGTGCGCTCGCGCCGGGATACTTGTCGAGATTGAACTGCGCCGTGATGAGGTCGAGCCCGACGTCCCCGGTGTCGGTGTACGGGACCCGCGGGTCGTTCGCCGAGCGGTAGGGCAGCCCCACCTCGCCCTCCAGGTCGGACACCGACCAGAGGCCGCTGTTGGTGTAGGACCAGATGGCGTTCTGCAGCTTCAGCGGGCTGTCGGCGTGCTCGGTCAGGTAGGCAAAGTCCGTCGGCACGGCCGCAACGGCGTCCGCGGCCTCTGTGTACTGGGCGAGATCCAGCAGGGCCCGGGCCCGACCTACCAGGGCCAGGTTGGTGATGCTCCCGTCATCGTTGGCGAGGCCGGGCTGGGCCAGCGCGGAGTCGAACTTGGCCAGGGCGGTCGTGAAGATCTCCGTCGTGGTCTCGGGCTGCCCGAAGGTCAGCGTGTCGCCCCGGACCTTGCTGAACGGCACCCCCGAGCAGAAATCCTCCCCGAAATACAGGTAGGTGAAGCCCGCGATGCTCTGCATCTCGGCGACGTCGGGGGTTTCACTCCCTGTCGTCGTGTCGGCCGG
>JBJMOX010000321.1:0-4503 GCA_045803515.1 Gemmatimonadales bacterium | reverse complement strand
GGGCGGCGGGGGTGGCGGGCGACCATGACCCGCTGGATCGGTGTGAGGTTTCGGTAGATCTCGGCCCGGAGCGACTCCAGCTTGGCCTGCAGGCCCTCCAGCTCCCCCTCGATATCGATCTGGCGATCGATCCCGATCCGCTTCAGATCCTCGATCTGCCGCTCCAGCTCGAGCAGCGGCTTCTCGAACTCCAGCGTGTAGGCTGAGGCCATCGGGGTCAACCCGCCTTGACGTAGTGAACGGAATCGGCGCCCAGAAGATCGCGCAGGGCCCGCAGGAGGTCGTCCTCCGCCGCGACGCGGACGCGAGGGAGCGGAGCCGGACCGCCTCTCCGTTCCCGCCGCTCCACTCAATATAGACCGGCGTGGGCCCCGGGTGCGCCGAGCAGAGCGCGGCGGCGGCCTGCAGCGCCTCCGCCGACGGGGCGGCGGGCGCCCGCCAGCGGAGGCTCAGCGCCACGGCACCCGAGGACTTGAGCTCCTCCAGCGGCCGGGCGGACTCCACGATGAAGGGCGCGTGGTCTTCGCCCCGGTCCCGGTCGCTGTAGCCGCCGGTGAGCAGCAGCGCGGCGTCGGGGAAGATCGTCTGGTTGAGCTTGGCCCAGGCGTCGGGAAAGACGATGGCCTCCGCCGTGCCGTGGAAGTCCTCCAGCACCAGTCGCGCGTACTCTTTCCCGGTCTTCTTGGAGATCTGCCGCTTGAGCCCGGTCACCACCGCGGCCACGTTCACCGGGTGCTCGCTCCACTCGCCCAGGGTTGCGGTGGTCCTGGTGCCGAAGAGCTCGACTTCGTCGCGGAACCGCTCCAGGGGGTGGCCCGAGATGAAGAACCCGATCACCTCCTTCTCCTTGGCCAGGCGCTCGGCCTCGGACCAGGCGGGAATATCGGGGAGCCCATGGTGCCGGGGCCGCGGCGCGGTGGCCTCGCCGAAGAGCGACGCCTGTCCGGCCTCGCGCTCCTGCTGGAGGAGCTGGGCCTCGCCCAGCGCTGATTCCAGCGCCTCGATGAGCTGCTTCCGATGGCCGCCCAGCCCGTCGCACGCGCCCGCGGCCACCAGGGACTCCAGCACCCGCTTGTTGCAGAGCCGGAGATCGATCCGCCCGACGAAATCGGGCAGCGCGGTGAACGGCTCGACGCGTCGCCCCTCGATGATCGAGGCGATCGCCCCCTCGCCCACGTTGCGCACCGCGCCCAGACCGAAGCGGATGCGGCGGTCGCCCACCACGGTGAACTTGAAGCCGGATTCGTTCACGTCGGGCGGCAGGATCTCGAGCCCCAGCTCGCGCGCCTCGTTGATGTACTGCACCACCTTGTCGGTGTTGCCGATCTCGGAGGAGAGGAGCGCGGCCATGAACTCCGCCGGGTAGTGGGCCTTGAGCCACGCGGTCTGGAAGCTCAGGATCGAGTAGGCCACCGAGTGCGACTTGTTGAAGCCGTAGCGGCCGAAGGTCTCGATCTGGGCCGCCAGGTCGTCCACCATCCGCCTGGGGTGCCCCAGGGCCATGGCCCGCTCGCAGAACTTGCCGAGCTCCTTCTTGATCAGCTCCGAGTCCTTCTTGCCCACCGCCTTCCGGAGCACGTCGGCTTCCGCCAGGCTGAACCCGGCGAGCACGTTGGCGATCCGCATCACCTGCTCCTGGTAGGTGATGACGCCGTAGGTCGGCTCCAGCACCTCCTGGAGCGACGGATGAGGATAGCTGACCTTCTCCTGTCCCAGCTTCCGTCGGATGAAGACCAGGTGCATGCCCGCGTCGAGCGGGCCGGGGCGGAGCAGGGCGTTGGAGGCGACCAGGTCGTCGAACCGGTCGCAGCGCATGGCCCGGAGCGTATCGGTGGCGAGGGGAGACTCGAACTGGAAAACCCCGGCGGTCCGGCCCTCCCGCAGCAGCTCGTAGACCCGGGGCTCGTCCAGATCGAGAGTGCTCATGTCGGGCCGGGCCCCGTGCCGCTCCGCGATCATGTTCACGGCGTCATGGATCACCGTCAGCGTCTTGAGGCCGAGCATGTCCATCTTGAGCATGCCGACCTTCTCGAGCGCACCCATCTCGTACTGGGTGATGATCGCCTCGTCGCCATCGGCAGCGGCGCCCGCTCCCTTGGTGGGCGCCGTGCAGACCGGCACGTATTCCGAGAGCGGGCCCGGCGCGATCACCACACCCGCCGCGTGCACCGACATGTGGCGGGAGATCCCCTCGATCCGCGAGCTCAGGCTCACCAGCCGCTGGTACACCGGGTTGCCCTTCACCAGCTCGCGCATCTCGTCGACCTTCTGCACCGCCTCGGGAATGGTGAGGCTGTATGCGGGGCCGGACGGAATGAGCTTGGTGATCCTGTCCGCCTCACCCGGCGGCACGCGCAGCACCCGGGCCACGTCCTTCACCGCGGCGCGTGCCTTCATGGTGCCGAAGGTGACGATCTGCCCCACGCTGGCCCGGCCGTAGCGCTCGCGGACGTATTCGATCACCTCGCCCCGGCGCTCGAAGCAGAAGTCCACGTCGATGTCGGGCATCGACACCCGCTCGGGATTGAGGAAGCGCTCGAACAGGAGGTCGAACTTGAGCGGGCAGACGTCGGTGATCCCGAGCGAGTAGGCCACGATCGAGCCGGCGGCCGACCCGCGGCCCGGCCCCACCGGGATCCCGCGCTCGCGCGCCGCGGCAATGAAGTCCTGGACGATGAGGAAATACCCGGCGTACCCCGCCGTGTTGATGACCCGGAGCTCGTACTCGAGCCGTTCGGCGACGGGAGCCGGCAGCGGAGTCCCATAGCGCCGCTCCGCCCCGCGCCGAGCCAAATCCTCCAGCAGCGCCTCGTCGGAGGCGTATTCGGTGGGGCGGGGGAAGCTGGGGACGAAGTAGCGCTTCTCGAAGTCGAACTCGCAGGCGTCCGCCACCGTCACCGTGTTGGCCAGCACCTCCGGGTGCTCCGGGAACAGCGCCCGCATCTCCTTCTCGGATTTGACGTACGATTCCTCACCGCTGAAGCGGAAGCGCTTGGGGTCGTCCAGGTCGCTCCCCGTGCCGATGGCGAGCAGCACGTCGTGCGCCTCGGCGTCCTCCCGCCGGAGGTAGTGGGCATCGTTCGTGGCCACCACGCCGAGCCCCAGCTCCTGTCCCAGGCGCAGCATTCCCTCGGTCACCAGCCGTTCCTCGGCAATGCCGTGCTGCTGGACCTCGAGCCAGAAGCCGTCCGCCCCGAACAACCGGCCGAACCACTCGGCGCTCTGCTTGGCCTCCTCGAATTTCCCCTGCCGAAGCTGGTGGGCCACCTCGCCCGACAGGCACGCCGCCAGACAGACGAGACCCTCGGAGTGGCGCTCGAGGCTCTCCTTGTCGATCCGTGGCCGCCGGTAGAACCCTTCGGTGAAGCCGATCGAGGTGAGCCGCACCAGGTTGCGGTAGCCCGCGCGGTTCTTGGCGAGGAGCACCAGGTGGCTGTACGCGGCCGGCGCCCAGCTGGGCTTTTCGCGGGCCTGCCGCGGGCCGTAGGCCAGGTATGCCTCGAAGCCGAGGATCGGACGAAGCTTGTGCGCCTTGGCCTGCTCGTAAAACGACCAGGCGGCGTGGAGGTTGCCGTGATCGGTGACGGCCAGGCTGTCCATGCCGAGCTTCTTGACGTGCGCGACGAGCTCGGGAATCCGGTTGGCTCCGTCGAGCAACGAGTATTCGCTATGGGTGTGGAGATGAACGAAGGCCATGCCTACCGGCTGCGGTGCTCCAGCTCCTTCCAGACGGCGTCCAGCGGGACACCGCGAGCTCGTAACAGCACCAGAAGATGATAGAGGAGGTCGGCCGCCTCGGACGCGAGACGCTCGTCATCCTCCGAATTCGCCGCGACCACCACCTCGACGGCTTCCTCTCCCAGCTTCTGGGAGATCTTGGGCACCCCAAGATCGAGGAGCGTTGCCGTGTACGAGCCCCGGGGCCGCTCCTCGGCGCGCCGAGCTATGGTGGCCGCCAAGCGGGCCAGCAGGTGGCCGCCGGGGTCCTCCCCGGCGCTGGCGAGCCCCGTCGAGTCCACGGCGGTCGCAAAACATGTGCGAGTACCCTGGTGGCAGGCGGGTCCGGTCTGCTCCACCCGGTAGAGCACCGCGTCGCCGTCGCAGTCGATCCGGATCTCGCGGATCTGCTGCACGTGACCCGAGGTTTCGCCTTTGCGCCAGAGCGCCGCGCGGGATCGACTGTAGTAGTGTGCCTGGCCAGTGCTGGCCGAACGCTCCAGGGCCTCGCGGTTGGCGAACGCCAGCATCAGGACGTCGCCGGAGCGGCTCTCCTGTGCCACCACGGGCACCAGACCATCGGCCCCGAATCTGATCGCCGACAGCCAGCTGTTCTCGGACACCGGAGAGAAGGTACCGGCAGCTCCGAAGATTGTCAAAAGCTCTTGTGGTTCCTTATCTTGCTTCGAATGTGCCCATTTCACTCGCCGGCCCGGAGCGTATGTGATCCGTTCTCTTTCCCGCAAGACGATGCTCGCCGGCTGCGTCGTGCTCGCCGCCTGCGGC
>JBJMOX010000320.1:0-8718 GCA_045803515.1 Gemmatimonadales bacterium | reverse complement strand
GTCGCCGAGTGCGAGCGGGGCATCGTCTACATCGACGAGATCGACAAGATCGCGCGGAAGTCGGAGAACCCCAGCATCACCCGTGACGTGTCCGGCGAAGGTGTGCAGCAGGCGCTGCTCAAGATTCTCGAGGGCACCATCGCCTCGGTGCCGCCCCAGGGTGGCCGGAAGCATCCCCAGCAGGAATACATCCAGATCAACACCAAGGACATCCTCTTCATCTGCGGCGGCGCCTTCGACGGGCTGGAGAAGATCATCGAGGCCCGCACCGGCCGGCAGCAGATCGGCTTCAACGGCGGGGGGCGCGGCGCCACGACGGCGCTCGACGTCAAGAACCCCTACGCCGAGGTGGAGCCCGACGACCTGCTGCGCTTCGGCCTCATTCCCGAGCTGGTCGGCCGCCTGCCGGTGGTGGTCTCGCTCGAGGCGTTGGACGAGGAAGCGCTGATGCGGATTCTGGTCGAGCCCAAGAACGCGCTCACCAAGCAGTACAAGAAACTCTTCGAGCTGGAGGACGTGGGTCTCACCTTCGACCCCGAATCGCTCCGCGCCGTGGCGCTCAAGGCGCTCAAGCGCGGCACCGGCGCCCGGGGGCTCCGCTCGATCCTCGAGACCATGATGACGGACATCATGTACGATCTCCCCCAGCGGGACGACGTGCGGGAGATCGTGATCACCAAGGAATCGATCACCGAAGGCACCACGCCGCTCATCGTGACCGAGCGCGCGCGCACCAAGCGGGAGGCGTGAGGGGGAAGGGCGGGAAAGACGGGAAAGATGGGAAGGTGGATCGGGGCGCACGCGGTGCGCCCTTGGCGCGCCAGGGAGTGGGAGCCAGTCCGATGGACGCGCTTCCGATCGAGTTCGTCGGCTCCTTTCCCGATCCCCTGGTGGCGCTCGAGCCCCGGCTGCCGGAAATCGCGCTGGTGGGGCGGTCGAACGTGGGGAAGTCCAGTCTGCTCAACGCGCTGGTCGGACGCGCCGGACTGGCCCGGATCAGCGCGACACCGGGGAAGACCACGCTGCTCAACGCCTACCGCCTGCCGGGCTTCTATCTGGTCGACCTGCCCGGATACGGCTTCGCCCGCGCAGGCAAAGCCGCGCGGGCGGGGTACCGGACGCTGCTGACCAGGTATCTGCGGGAGCGGCCCACCCTGGCGGGGGTGGTCTGGCTGCTCGACGCGCGGCACGATCCCTCCCGCGACGATCTCGAGATGCAGCAGCTCTTGATCGAGAGCGGCCGGCCGGTGCTCGCAGTGCTCACCAAGGGCGACAAGCTGACCCGGTCCGCCCAGCGGGCCCGGGCTCGGGAGGTCGCGGCGGCACTGGGCCTCGAGGAGGACCAGGTCCAGCTCACCAGCAGCAGGTCACATTCGGGCATCGCGGACCTGGCCGCAAGCATCCTGGCCGCCATCGGAGGAAAGAGATGAGGATCGCGTCGCTGTTACTCGGTGGGTGGCTCGCGGCCGGATCGGCCGGAGCGACGGCGCTGGCTGCCCAGACGACGGCTCCGGCCACGAGCCGGCTTCCGCCGGGCTACGGGACGCTGACCCAGAACGATCTCGCGCTCCGGGTCGTCACCCCGGACATCGAGGTGCGCTTCATCCCGCTCGACCAGCGGGTCACCCGCCTGCTGGCGAAAGACTCCTGGGAATCGCTGCAGAGCCTGGTCCAGACGCGGCGCGCGGCCATCGACTCGATCGCCAACATGGAGGGAGTGTCGCGACCCGGCCTCGCGCTGGTCACCTTTTTCGGTCAGCGAACCAATGCGCGGTTCGACCCTCAGACGCTGACCGTCGATGTCCGGAACCGGGTGTTCCGCCCGCTCGGCATCGTGCCCTTCTCGGGCAAGTTCACTTCCCAGCAGCTGGACGTGCGCGAGCAGGTGAGCGGGATCTACCTGTTCGAGCAGGACCTCCCGGTCGATGATTCGTTCACCATCTCGTACAGCGGCATCACCTCCGGGGACTGGTCCGGCAAGCAGCGGCAGCTCGACAGCGAGCGCGCGCGGGTGGCGCTCCGGGCGCGAGGAGCAATGCGCGACACGTCCGCGGCGGACAGCGCGCGCTGACCTGATCAGACGGTATGGGAACGGAGGACGCCCGGCGTGGCGGTGCCGGACACGAGCATGGCCGTCGAGAGGGCGTCGGCCTCGATGCCGGTCCGGGCGACCACCGACACCTGAGTGAGCGCATCGGCCGGCCAGCCGGTCGCCGGATCCATGACGTGGCCCCGGACAGCGCGCCCATAGCGCACCACCGACACGGAGTTCGACGAGGTGGCGAGCGCCGCGTCCCTGAGGCGGGTCGAGGCCAGAACCTGGCGGCCCGGCCGGGGGTCGACGAGGTCCACCAGCCATCCCGCTTCGCCGGGCGGCGCACCCATGGCGTAGCAATCGCCGCTGATGTCCAGGAAGGCCCGCCGGACGCCTCTCCGCCTGAGCACCGCCATGGCCCGATCGAGGCCATACCCCACCCCGATGCCACCGAGATCGAGCCTGCTCTCCCGGCTGGGCAGGAGCACCCGGTCGCCCCGGAGGACCACGCGGGTGGCCTGCACCACGCGCCGCGCGGCGGCGATCTCTCTGGCGCTGGGCTCCGTCGCCCGGCGGGCGTGGAATCCCCAGGCGCGCATGAGCGGCTCCACCGACGGGTTGAACGCGCCCGCGGTCTCCCGCTCGAATCCGACCGCCGCCCCCAGCGCTTTCACCAGATCCGCTCCCACCCTGAGTGCCGGCAGGCCTGCGTGACGGTTGAGCTCGCTCAAGTCGCTGGCCTCATCGAACCGAGAGAGCGCGTGCTCCACCCGCCAAAGCTCGGCCAGCGCGGCCTCGGCCGCTTCGTAGCCGGCCGACTCGCTCTCCGCGAAGAGCTGGAGATGGACCGGCTGGCCCATGGCCCAGGACCACCGCTCGACCAACCGCTCGCCGCGACCCATCCAAGCCGCACGCCTCAACCGTTCCGGCAGCGTGCCTGGCGCGACCAAGACGCCGGCGCCCAGCAGCCCGAGGAACTCCCGCCGCCTCATGCCGGCTCCGCCGGGCGCGCCAGCTCCCGGAGCACGAAGAACGACTGGACGTAGAAGGTTGCCGCCATGACGGCGCTGGAAGCCGAGAGCAGCCAGCTGAACCGGGCATCGACGTAGCGCATGAGCCACATGGCGGAGAACGACACCAGGAGCGCGACGAACGGCTCGACGATCAAACCGCGCCGCCAGCCCTCGCTCGGCCGCTCACACAGCGCGAGGGCGAGGCCGCTCAGGACGAAGATCACCGCCATGCTCAGCAGATGGGTGTGGGTGATCGTGAGCATCTCCGCGTAGGACTTGGGAAACTCCATCGCCGCCTCACTGGCCGTCGAGTCGGCTCCCCGGTAGTGGCTCGCGACGCCGGCAGGCGTCATGCCGGTGGTGTGATGCACGAACAGGAGCGACGTGGTATAGCCGACCAGCTGGACGATGGTGATCCACCGGCCGACCGCGCGGAGTGGCGCCGAAGCCTGGCGCCAGGAGACCGCGCGCGGCGCGCTCACTTGAGCCTTCCGGACCGATGCCACGCGGTCAGCTCCGCCAGCGCCTGCCGGACGCTCCGGGTCACCGCGTTCGAGCTGATGGTCGCCCCGGAGATGTTGCGGATGTCCTTGTCGACCTGGAGGGGCGCGCTGCTGGTCTTGCCGCGGAACTGCTTGCGCCAGGAGTCATAGGCCACCTCGCCCCCGTGCGGCTCTCGGTACACCAGGATGTCGATGTCCTTGAGCCGGTCCGCCGAATCGATGGCGACCAGATGGGTGATCGGCTGGTCCTTCCCCTTCACGTTGCGCACCTCCGCGAAGCCGCGGAGCGACCCGCCTTGCGAGATCCGCAGGACGGTGGTGGAGTCCACCCGGACGCTGTCCACCCGGACGCCGGGCCCGTAGATGCGGGTGACCGACTTGGCCACCTTGTCCGCTGGGGGCGCCTGCGCGGCCAGGCTGGACGCGGCGAGGAGTCCCAGCAGGAACAGTGGCCAGATCTTCATCGCGATCAACCTCGCTGCGTTTCGCTGTGTGAACTGATCCGAATTCACCACGGAAACACGGCATTCACGGAATCACACGCCGTGTTTCCGTGGTGAATTGCTGTTTCAGAACTGGTACGCGACGCCCAGCGCGAGCACCTCGCCCTCTCCCACCCCCGCCTTGTTCCGCAGAAGCTGATAGTCGCCCTTGAAGGCCACGTTGTACAGCGGCTTGTAGGTGAGGCCGAAGGTCGTTACCCGTCGCGCCAGGGCGTCGTTCCTGGTGACCCCGGCCGGCACGCCCGCCTGGGTGTCGAAATTCTCGTATCGGACGAAAGCGTTGAGCCGCTGGGTGCTCGTGGGCGCGATGGCCGCGAGCAGGTTGTAGGCGCCCTCGACATAGCCGCCGGTGATCCGGCTCCCGACATTCGCGTCGAACGCGGCGTTGATGAGGTCCGCATCCGGCACACTGATATTGGCGAACACACCCCGAAATGCGAACGCTCCCACCTCGTAGCGCACGTCCGCCGAGCCGAGGAAGACCGGGGCGTCAAAGGCGCCGGTGCCGATCGCGGGAGTCTGGTTCGCCGTTCCACCGTACCAGAAGGAGCCTCCGATGCGGAGCCCCGGGCGGGCCCATTCGAGCCGGCCGGTAACCGAAGGATTGGCGAAGCTGGCCTCCTTGCCCTCCTGCCGGCCCTCGCGGATACCCTGGTCGGCCGTGAACCCCTCCGCCTTGAGGCCGTTCAGCAGGTAGACCCGATAGCTGAGGCCGGATGCCTCCGAGAGGGTCCCCACCGCGCCCACCCCGATGTCGCGCCAGGTGGTGGGGATGACGTCCTGCTCGACGAGCGGTCGGTCGACCCCGTTGAAGGTGGGCGGCTCGTGGGTCTCGTTGACGATGCCGATCGGCGGCAGGACCAGCCCCGCGCGGAGCGTGAAGGCAGGTGAGAAGCGGTAGTCCAGGTATACCTGCTCCACCGATACCTCTCCACCCGCCTCTCCGCCCTCGACCTTGGTGTCCTCCACCTCCAGCTCGGAGTGCAGGGAGATCTGCTCGTTGAAGGTGTGGGCCAGGTAGCCCACGAAGCGCGCGACGTTGATCTCGCCCGGGGTATCGGGACCGGAGGCATTGGTGTAGTGCACCTCGCCGTAGCCGCCGATGGTGGTCGATTCCTCCTCCTGCGCGGCGAGCGGGGCAACGATCAGGAAGAGACCGACGACCGACGGCAGGAGCGCGCGCATCAATGACCTCCAAGAGGCAAAGACTAGTTGAGAATCATTATCACCAGAATCTCTACCACTTTATTCCCTTTTAGCACTGGTGTCAACACCGCGCTCCGATCATCATTTCAGCACGTTTGCGCACCATCCTCCAGATATTGGCGGCCACCAGAGGCCACGATGGCTTACCTCCCGCTCCGCTCGGTCTCCCTCCCGGAGACCCCAGAGCAGACCTTCGACGCGTGGCTGGCCGAGATCGAAGCCCGGCTCGCCGCGCCCGACGCCGACTGGTACCGGCTCACCCGGGACATCCTGTTCGAGATCTACTTCCCCGGCGCGGGCGACTACGACACCCTGCTCCACGATCCCGCCACCCCCGCTGGCACCCGGGCGATGCTGCTCTGCCTCGACCCGCACAACATCACGCTGGAGCCGGAGTACTACGCCGACGTGGACGCCGCCCGCTATGCCCGGGTCAAGCCGCTCCACTGGCTGTGGCAGAGCTTCGACCGCTCCCCCATGGGCGGCGGCAACGTCCATCTGGGGGTCGAGTTCCGCCGCCTGCTCGCGCCGCATCTCTTCGCCAAGGTCGGCAGGAACTTCAAGTGCTTTCAGTTCGTGGAGTTTTCCTACGGATACAACCTGGAGGTGGGCGACGACTGCGTGATTCACCGGTACGTCCTGCTGGATGATCGGGGCGGCATCACGCTGGGGAACCGGGTGAGCGTGTCCGATTTCGCCAACATCTACAGCCACACCCACAGCATCGTAGACCAGAAGGACGTCACCAACCTGCGTACCGTGCTCGAGGATGACGTGCGCATCACCTACCACGCGACCGTGCTGGCCGGCGTGCGAGTGGGGCGGAATGGCATGGTGGGCGCGAGCGCCGTCGCCACTAAGGATGTCCGTCCTTACCACGTCAACGTCGGTATTCCGGCCAAGTCGATCCGGGTGAAGCCCAACGCGCCGCCGGAAGCCTACGTGAGTGAGCGGGTCTCGCGCCGAGACCCGCCGGAGCCCTGACCTCTGCCTCGACCCCGCGAACGCTGGTACCTCTCCCCTTCCGCCATCGCGGCCTGGGCGCTGCTCGGCAGCGCCGTGATCGCCTCGATCCTCGGCGGCCTTCCCCGGCTGATCGCGCTGGCGATCGGCGTGGCCGGCGCGCTCATCGTCGTGCTGGCGACCTGGCGCAAGGAATGGGAGGTGCCGCTGCACGCCATGGGGGCCGCGTTGCTGGGGCTGGTGGCCTGGCTCTCGAACGGGAACACGTGGTGGCTGGCCGTCCTCGCGATCGCCACCATCTCGGCCAGCTTCTGGATGGCCATCACCCGCGGCCGCCGGCGGGTGCGCGAGTCGGAGAGCAAGTCGGAGCAGCTCGCCAGCCAGCTGGACCGCCGGATCAGCGAGCTCTTCTCCCTGCAGGAGCTGAGCTACGTGCTCTCCGAGTCCATCCAGCTCGAGCGCATCGTCGACCAGGTGGCCAAGTACGCCGGACGCTTCCTCCAGGCCGACGGAGCCATTGTGGTGCTGGCGGACGACGAGCAGGGCCGGATGCTGCGGGTGGTGGGCGCCGCGGGCACCCTGGAGCCGCTGCTGGGACAGGCCAGCGAGGACCCGGAAACCACCCTGGTCCGCTTCGCCATCAGTCGCGAGCGAATCGAGGTGGCCCAGGGCGTGACCACGCCGACGGTGAACCTGATCGGCGGGCTCACGGTCCGCTCCGCCGCGGTGGCGCCGCTGCGCTCGCAGGGACTCACCATGGGCGCGCTCGCGGTGGCCGACCGGCGCGGCGGACAGTTCACCACCGAGGATCTCTGGCTGCTCTCCACGGTCGCTACCAACGCCTCGGTCGTGCTGGCCAACTCACGGCTCTACGAGATGGTCCGGCGCAGCAAGGAGGAGTGGGAAACCGCCTTCAACGCGCTGGCCGAAGGGATCGCCGTGGTCGGGCCGGGTGGGGGGGACGCCGTGCTTCGGGCCAATCGCGCGCTGGCGGCGCTGGCCGAGGTGCCCGAGGCGGAGCTGGTCGGCCGGAGCTTCTGCCAGATGCTCTTCGGGAGCTCGGAGGCGGTGGACGAGCTGATTCAGGCCGCGCATCGCGGGGAACGGAGCGCCCCGCTCGTCGTGCGGCTGGAGCGGACCCAGCGGGTGCTTCGGCTGACCGCCGCGCCCCTCACCGAGCGGTCCGCGCCGGGCCCGGTGGTGATCCTGGTCGAAGACGTGACCGAGCAGCGGATCATGGAGGCGCAGCTCATCCAGAACGACAAGATGGCGTCGATCGGCCAGCTGGTCTCCGGCGTGGCGCACGAGCTCAACAACCCACTCACCTCGATCGCCGGGCTCACCGAGCTCCTGCTGGAGCGCGATGCGCACCCCGACTTCCCCCGCGAGCACCTCCGGGTGATCCACGACCAGGCCGAGCGGGCCGGACGGATCGTGCGCAACCTGTTGACGTTCGCGCGGAAGGGGGCGCCGGAGAAGGCCGCCGTCGACCTCAATGACGTCGCGGCGCGCACCTCGCTCCTCATCGTCTACGAGCTGCAGCTGCACGGCATCGAGCTCGACTCCGCGCTCAGGGGCGAGCCGGTCGTGGTGCTGGGAGATCGTTACGAGCTGCAGCAGGTCCTGCTCAATCTGGTGACCAACGCCGTCCAGGCCGTGAGCACGCTCGCGCCAGGCCGGCCGCGCCGTATTACCCTGGCCACCAGTCGCACCGACGGCGAGGCGATCCTCCGGGTCCGGGATACCGGCCCCGGCGTGCCGGCCCACCTCGTCTCCCATCTCTTCACGCCGTTCTTCACCACCAAGGCTCCGGGCGAAGGCACCGGCCTCGGGCTGTCGCTGAGCTATGGGCTGGTGAAGTCCCACGGGGGAGAGCTGAGCTATGAGCAGTCGCCGGAGGGCGGCGCGGAGTTCCGGGTCACCCTGCCCTTGTACGACGCCCCGCCGGAGCTCCGGGATGAGGAGCCCCCCGCGCGCCGGCTCCCCACCCGGCGGATCCTGGTGGTGGACGAGGACCCCGTGGTGCAGCGCCTGGTGAGCGCCCTCTTCGCCCCTGAAGGCCACGTGGTCGAGGCGGCCCGCACGGGGGAGCAGGCGCTCCGCCGCATCGGCGAGTCCGCGTTCGATCTGATCATCTCGGATGCCCGCATGCTGGCGGGGCCCTCGGAGCTCTTCGTGCGCGCGCTCACGGAGAACTGTCCCGAGGCCGCCGGCTATCTCGTGCTGGCCCATGACGGCGACGGGGACTTGCCCGATCCCTGGCCCGGCGTCACCCCGTTTCGCGCGCGAAACCCGTTCAACCAGCGCGAGCTGCATGCCGTCGCGCTGCAGATCTTCGCTAGTAGCCAGCCGCGCACGCCGGCTTCCACGGCAGGACGCTGATCCGGCCGTGCACCCGGGTGGCCGCCGCGGCTGCGTCGGTGGTGGCCCAGTAGTTCCCCCCGGCCACCAGGTCGGGCGCGTCGATGAACCAGCCGGTGGCCCGGAGAAAGACG
>JBJMOX010000319.1:0-5407 GCA_045803515.1 Gemmatimonadales bacterium | reverse complement strand
CACAAAAACCAAAAACGACACACATCAGATCAAGCCGGCGGTCACCACGGCCGTCCGCGACGAGGTCTGCCCCGCCGCGAGCGTGAAGCCGAGGGGCACGCGCACCGCCACCGTGTAGCTCCCGGCCGCCACGCTGTCGAAGCGGAAGGCGCCGGTTCCGTCGGTGCTGGTGGAATCGACGCCCACCAGCACCACGGGCACGCCGCCCTGGCCCGCGCCGTCCGCGGTGACCTGGCCCTGCACGGCCCCGGTGCCGCTCCCGCCGCCGCCGGACAGGCCGAAGTCCGTGCCGGTGAAGGCGTTGGCCCCGTCACACGCGGCCACCGCCGCCGCCAGCGCGCACGCCGCCGCCACGCACAAGCGCCTGCTCATCGTTCCCTCCACCCGCTGGTGCTCCGCCCCGGACCGGGAGGAGCGCGGTGCAACCGCCGCGCCACGCCGCCGCAACTCGTTGACCACGAACCAGTTCCACGGGAGATGAACGGCTTCCGGCTCCCGCTCGTCGCCGCGTTCTGCGCGCTGCTCTGCGGCACGCTCGCCGGGCTCCGCCTGTCGTTCGTGCCGCCGGCGGCGGTGCTCGCGGCCGTGCAGGGTGCCGACTTCGATGCCGTGCTGCTCGACCTCAACTACGCCCGCGACACCACCACCGGCCGGGAAGGGCTGGAGCTGGTCTCCGAGCTGCAGGCGCTGGATGCAACGCTGCCCACGGTGGTGATGACGGCCTGGGGCAGCGTGGAGAAGGCGGTGGAAG
Organism: Gemmatimonadales bacterium; assembly: GCA_045803515.1. Taxonomy (GTDB): domain Bacteria; phylum Gemmatimonadota; class Gemmatimonadetes; order Gemmatimonadales; family GWC2-71-9; genus CAVVWJ01. Next base: position 4,656 of record JBJMOX010000319.1, on the reverse strand, counting down.
CCATGCGCCGCGGCGCGCGCGACTTCATCGAGAAGCCGTGGGACAATCCCCGCCTCCTCGCCACCCTCCGCACCCAGGTCGAGCTGGGCCGGGCGCTCCGCCGGAGCCGGCGGCTGGAGAGCGAGAACCGCCTGCTCCGGCGAGACGGTGCGCCGGAGCTGATCGCCGCCTCGGCTGCCATGCGGCCGGTGCTCCAGCTCATGGAGCGGGTGGCGCCGTCCGATGCCAACGTGCTCATCACCGGCGAGCACGGGACCGGGAAGGAAGTGGTCGCCCAGTGGATTCATGCCGCCTCGGGCCGCGCGGCCCGGCCGCTGGTCGCCGTCAATCTCGGCGGGCTCTCCGAGCATCTCTTCGAGAGCGAGATGTTCGGTCACGTGAAGGGCGCGTTCACCGACGCACGCAGCGACCGCATCGGCCGCATCGAGCTGGCGGAGGGCGGCACCCTGTTGCTGGACGAGATCGGCACCCTCGAGATGCGGCAGCAGGCCAAGCTCCTCCGGGTGATCGAGACCGGGGAGGTCGAGCGGGTCGGCGCGTCGCGCTCGCGCCGGATCGACGTCCGCCTGGTCTCCGCCACCAACGCCGACCTGCATGCCGAGGTCTCGGCGGGACGCTTCCGCGAGGATCTCCTTTTCCGGCTCAATACGATCGAGATCCACCTGCCGCCCCTGCGCGAGCGGAGGGAAGACATCCGCGTGCTGGCCGAGCATTTCCTTCGGCGATACGCCGCGCGCTACCGGAAGCCGCTCGCCGGCTTCGAGCCGGAAGCCCTCCTCACCCTGGAGACCCATCCCTGGCCGGGCAACGTGCGCGAGCTCGATCACACGCTCGAGCGCGCCGTGCTGATGGCGCAGGGCAACTCCATCCGGAACGCCGACCTCGGCCTCCGGGGGAGCGGGCCGGCTCCCCGGCTGGAGGAGCTGCCGCTCGAGGAGGTCGAGCGGATGCTCATCCGGAAGGCGCTCGAGCGGCATGGCGGAAACGTGAGTCAGGCCGCCAAGGTGCTGGGCCTGAGCCGGAGCGCCCTGTACCGTCGCCTGCAGCATCATGGCCTCTGATCGGGGCCGGCGTCCCCCGAATCACGAGAGGCGGGTCTTCCACATCGCGCTGCTCGCCGGCCTCCCCGCCATTGCGGTGGCCGGCTGGCTGCTGTGGACCGGCGATCATCCGCTGCGGGTGCGTCTCACCGTGTCGCTGATCGTGGCGGGCGCCTGGCTGATCGGCGCCGCGCTCCTGCGGGAGCGGGTCACCCGTCCGCTGCAGACCATCTCCAACCTGCTGTCCGCGCTCCGCGAGGGGGACTATTCGATCCGTGCCAGGGGGGCGAGCACCCAGGACGGACTCAGTCTCGCGCTGTTCGAGGTCAACACGCTGAGCGAGACCCTCCGCTCGCAACGCCTCCGGGCGCTGGAGGCCACTACGTTGCTGCGCCGGGTCATCGAAGAGATCGACGTCGCCGTGTTCGCCTTCGACGGGGAGCACCGGCTTCGGCTGGTCAACCGCGGCGGCGAGCGGCTGCTGGGCCAACCGGCCGAGCGGGTCATCGGCCGTGGAGCGGAGGCGCTGGGACTGGCCGGCTGCCTGGACGGAGAATCGCCCCGGACGCTGGAGGCGGCGTTCCCCGGAGGGGCGGGGCGCTGGGAGGTCAGGAGCAGTAGCTTTCGGCAGGACGGGCTGCCCCATCAACTGCTGGTGCTGTCGGATTTGAGTCGGGTGCTGCGCGCGGAGGAGCGCTCGGCATGGCAGCGGATCGTGCGGGTGCTCGGTCACGAGATCAACAACTCGCTCGCCCCGATCAAGTCGATCGCGGGCAGCCTCCGGAGCCTCACCAGGCGGGAGCAGCGGCCCGCGGACTGGGAGGAGGATCTGCGGTCCGGACTCCAGGTCATCGAAAGCCGCTCCGAGTCACTGGGGCGGTTCATGGGAGCCTACGCCCGGCTGGCGCGGCTCCCCCGCCCGAGCGTCGTTCCGGTCAGGGTGGCGGACTGGGTGCACCGGGTGGCGGCGCTGGAGACGCGGCTGGAAGTGCGGGTGCTCGAAGGCCCGCCGCTCGTGGTGACCGCGGACGGCGACCAGCTCGATCAACTGCTCATCAACCTGGTGCACAATGCGGTCGACGCCGCACTGGAGACCTCGGGCGATGTGCGGGTGGGGTGGACCAGTCGCGCGGGGGTCGTCGAGGTCGTCGTGGAGGATGAGGGACCGGGGCTGCCGGATCCGGGCAATCTCTTCGTCCCGTTCTTCACCACCAAGGCCAGCGGGTCCGGCATCGGGCTGGTGCTGAGTCGTCAGATCGCGGAGGCCCACGGCGGCGCCCTGGTGCTGGAGCCGCGGCAGGACACCCGGGGCGCGCGGGCCCGCTTGCGCCTGCCGCTCGGGCCACTCATGGTCAACGCGGAGGGCTGACCCCGGATGTTCTTTCGACACTTCTACGATCATCAACTCGCCCAGGCCAGCTACCTGGTGGGCTGCCCCACGAGCGGCGACGCGCTGGTCGTCGATCCCAACCGGAACATCGAGCAATACCTGGAGACCGCCAGCGCGGAGGGACTCCGCGTCACCCATGTCACCGAGACGCACATCCACGCGGATTTCGTCTCCGGCGCGCGCGAGCTGGCGCATCGCGCCGGTGCCCGTCTCCATCTCTCCGGGACCGGTGGACCCGACTGGTGCTACGCCTACGCGGCCGATGCGGGCGCCGCGCTGCTGGCCGACGGGTCGACGTTCCGGGTGGGCCACGTGGAGATCGGGGTCATGCACACCCCGGGACACACGCCGGAGCATCTCACTTTTCTGGTCACCGACACGGCCACTGCCGATCAGCCGATGGGCGCCCTCACCGGCGACTTCATTTTCGTCGGGGACGTGGGGCGCCCCGACCTGCTGGAGCGCGCCGCGCACGTGTCCGGCACCATGGAGACCAGCGCCCGGCAGCTCTTCCACTCGCTCCAACGCTTCCGGCGGCTGCCCGAGTTCCTGCAGATCTGGCCGGGTCACGGAGCGGGCTCGGCGTGCGGCAAGTCGTTGGGGGCGGTGCCCCAATCCACCCTGGGATACGAGAAGCGGTTCAGCTGGGCCTTCGCCGTGGAGAACGAGGACGAGTTCGTGCGGGCAGTGCTCGCCGGCCAGTCCGAACCGCCGCGCTACTTCGGCGAGATGAAGCGGATCAACCGCGACGGTCCCCGGCTCCTCGGGGAGATCCGGCCCGTCCTGCTCCCGATCGATCGGCTGGCAGCGGTGCTCCAGGCGGGCGCCATCGTGGTGGACACTCGGCCCGCGCGGGAGTTCGCGCTTGGCGCGGTGCCGGGAACCATCAACATCCCGCGCAGCCGTGCATTCACCACCTGGTCAGGCTCCCTGCTGCCCTATGACGTCGAGCTCTACCTGCTGCTCGACGACTGGCAGGAGTCGACCGTAGACAGCGTCGTCCGCCAGCTCGCCGGGATCGGGCTGGACCGGGTCGTGGGGTACTTCGGGGCCGAGGTGATCGAGGCCTGGCGCGCGTCGCGAGGCGCGCTGCAGACGATCCCGCCGATCGACGCCGCGGAGGTGCGCGCGGGCGCCGATGGCCGGCTCGCGCTGCTCGACGTGCGGAGCCCGTCGGAGTGGGCGGCCGGACACCTGCCGGGGTCGAGCAATATCCCCCTCGCCGACCTGGAGCAGCGGCTGCCGGACATACCGCGCGACCGGCCCCTCGTGGTGCACTGCCAGACGGGCTCCCGTGCGGCAATCGCGGCGAGCCTGCTCCGCGCGCGGGGGATGGCTGACGTGCGAGTCTTCTCCGGCGGGTTTGCCGAGTGGAGCAGGGCGGGGTATCCGGTGGACCGGCCGGGGACGTAGCGCCGGGTGACCAGAGCCGAGCCGCGACCCGCTGCCGACTCGCGATTCCGTCGCTCGAGCCGGTGGCTTTCGGCTGGAGCTCTCGCCTTCATCGTGGGGCTCGGAGCGCTCCTGCTCGGCGGACGGACGGCGGCGGTTCTGATTCCCGGGTTTACCGCCAGATTGTCCGGACTCGGCGCCCTGGCGCCGCTGGCGTTCCTGCTCGGGTACGTCGTCGCGACCGTGGCCTTCGTGCCCGGGTCGATCCTGACTCTCGCCGCCGGCGCGCTGTTCGGGCTCTGGAAAGGAACCCTGCTCGCCTTCGTCGCTGCGACGCTCGGCGCCGCGGCAGCCTTCCTCGTGAGCCGGTATCTGGCACGCGAGTTCGTCCATCGCCGGCTCGCGGGCGACGAGCGCGCCGCCGCCATCGACCGGGCCATCGGCGACCAGGGCCGGAAGATCGTGTTCCTGCTTCGCCTCTCTCCCGTCTTCCCTTTCAATCTGCTGAACTACGCCCTCGGTCTTACCACCGTGCGGTTCACCGACTACCTGATCGCATCGCTGGGCATGCTGCCGGGAACCTTTCTCTATGTCTACTGGGGTAAGGCGGTCGGCGACGTCGCGCGCCTGGCAGGCCCCAATCCGATTCGGGGCTCCCGTGGCTACTACGCGCTGCTCGGCATCGGGCTGGTGGCTACCATCGCGGTCGTGGCCATTGTGACCCGCGCCGCCCGGCGCGCCCTCCAGGCGTTGAACGTCGGCCAGCGTGCCGCGCTCTAGCTATCACCTGGTGGTGATCGGCGGCGGGCCGGGTGGTCTGATGATCGCCTCGAT
>JBJMOX010000318.1:0-5318 GCA_045803515.1 Gemmatimonadales bacterium | reverse complement strand
CCCGCGGATAGAAGTAGAGAATGACATCCCGGCCAGCGAAATCCCCGAGTGAGACCTCCCGGCCCTCGGCATCCCGGAGCGTAAAGCCCGGCGCCGGCTCACCGGCCTGCAGCACTCGCACTCTCCTCTTCCGCGCGTACCGGGGTACGCTGGATGAGCCTGGGTGCCACCGGCGCGCCCTCTCCCAGCCGCTCCTGACCACCGACGACGACGCTTTCCCCCGCATCGATGCCGCTCTTCACCTCGACGAAGCCGGGCGTGCGAACGCCCAGGTCCACCTGGCGGCGAGTCGCCTTGGCGCCGGCCGCCACCCAGACGTAGGTCGAGCCCTGGAGGGGGATGACCGCATCCTCCGGAATCACCACGGCGGCGGGCCGCACGGCCGTGGCCAGCCGAGCCTCGATGAACATGCCGGCCTGCAGCTCCCGCTTGGGGTTGGGCACTTGGGCTTTCACCATGATCGTTCGTCCGGGAAGCTGTACCGTCGGATCGACGAAGTCCACCGTGCCGATGAACTCTCGCCCGGGAAGCGCGGCCACCCGGAAGGTGACCCGCTGTCCCACTCTGAGCAGATCGGCGTACCGCTCCGGCACCTGGAAGGCGGCGCGCTGGGGGGAGACCGTTGCCAGGGACACCATGCGCGTATCGGTGGTGACGTAGTCCCCCAGGCTCACCGAGCGCTGGCCCAGCACACCGGCGAACGGCGCTCGTACCAGCGTGCGGTCGAGCCGGACCTGCAGCAGCGCGAGCTGGGCCTCGCTGCTCCGCCAGGTGGCCTCCGCCCGCTCGAGCTCGGACTGGGATGATGCCCGCTGAGCCAACAGGTCGCGGGTGCGGGCGAGCGACTGCCGGGCGAGGTCGCGATCGGCTTGGGCGCGGGCGACCTGGGCCTTGAGCTCGGCATCGTCCACCTTGAACAGCGGCGCGCCGCGACCCACCTCCGATCCTTCGTGCACCAGGATGTCGACGATCCGCCCCTCGACATCGGGTCGTAACTGGATCGATTGCACTGCCTCGACCTGGCCGGTGGCGAGGATCGCGTCGACCACGGTATCGGTTCGGGCCGCCACCACCTCGACCGGCATCGCCGGGGGACCATCCACAGCGGGTCCTTTTCCTCCCGCGGCGCGTTTCGGCCTGTCGGCAGGTGCCGCGCTGTCGCATGCGGTGAGTGCCAGTCCCACTCCTGCCCCGAGCAGTAGTGAAATGAGGAGCGGCGACGAGGCCCGCCTCACGGTGACTCCAAGAGTGAATCTCACGGTGCATCCCTGTTGGCAAAGAGTCGGTGTCCCAGGATCGCCTCGAGGCCCGCCAAGGCCAGGCGGGCGGCGTAGCGGGACTGCACCAGGTCGGCCTCGGCCTGGGTCAGGCGGAGCTGGGCGTCCAGGGCATCGAGTATGGTGGTCGAGCCGGCGCGGTAGCGCGACTCCTGCACCCGGTAGTTCTCCCGTGCGACCTGCACAGCGGTGGCGGAGAGCGCGGAGGTCGCCTGGGCCGTCACATAGGCCTCGTATGCGGCCGTGACGTCGCGCCGGGCCGCCCGCTCGAGATCCTCCCGTATGGCACGCGCCACGTCGAGATTGACCTGGAACTGGGATACCGCGATCTCCCGGCGGCCGTCGTTCCAGATCGGCAGGGAGAGGGTGAGCGCGACCGACGAGACGTTCCGGGCACTGGGAAAGAAGCTGTCATCGAAGCGGGTGTGGGTCCCGACCAGGGTGAGCCGCGGCAGGTAATCGCCCCGCTGCGCCCGCAGGGATGCGCCGGCCGCGCGTTCGCTGGCGCGGGCGGCGCGGAACTGGGGTCCCTGCTGGAGGGCCAGCTGCACCGCCTGATCCACTCCGAGCGGCAGCTCGGGGCGCGACAAGGTATCGAGCGGTACCGCGTCGACCGGGCCGGCTTCGCCGACTCGGCGGCCCAGCTGGAGCCGAGAGATGCGCAGCGATGATTCGCGTCTGAGCTGGTCGACTCGAGCCTGGGTGAGCTCGAGCACGAATTGCAGCGAGTCGCTCTCCACGGCGGCCCCGGACACCACTCGCGCCCGCGCCACCACCAACCCCTCCCCCGCCCGCCGGGTGCGCTCCGCCGCCACCCGGGCGAGCTCCTGGTTCTGCAGCACGGTGTAGTAGTCCGACTCGGTGAGCAGCGCCGTGCGGAACTGTTGCTGTACCTGGGTGGCTTCCGCACTCTCCAGCTCCGCCCGGGTGCGGCCGAGGTCGCTGAATTTCCGCGCGCTGAACAGATCATAGCTGGCCTGGAGGGTGGCATTAACCGCGTTCGGCTGCGGGCGTCCGGTGCCGACGTTGAAGAAGTCGGTCGAATACTTGGTCGCGTCGATCGAGGCGGTGAGCGCCGGCAGGACGAACACCGCCAGCGCCGCCCGGCGACCCCACTCCGCATTGTCCACCTGGCCCAGGGCCCGGACGTAGTCGGGGTCCAGGCGAGCCGCACGGGTGATCGCCTGCTCGAGCGTGACGCGCTCGAGCGAGTCGGTACCCGGCCCCGGCATGCCGGGGGACACCGGCCAGAGCGCGTGCAGGACCAGCAGCACCCCGAGGTTCACTCGGCCTCCGCGGCGATCAGCTCTCGCTTAGGCTCCGCGGCGCGCCGGCGCAGCCGCGCGAGCACTCCGTCGAGGACGACGTACATCACCGGAACGACGAAGAGCGTGAGGAGGGTCGAAAAGAGCACTCCGCCGACGATGGCATAGCCGAGCGGGCGGCGGCTGATCGAGCCGGCCCCAAGCCCGAACGCGATCGGGGCCGCGCCCATGACGGTGGAGACCGAGGTCATGAGGATCGGCCGGAGGCGGATGCGCCCGGATTCGAGCGCGGCATCCACGGTGCTCAGCCCTCGGTCGCGGAGCTGGTTGATGTACTCGACCAGCAGGATGGAATTCTTGGTCACCAGTCCGATCAGGAGGATCATCCCGATCTGGCTGTAGAGGTTGAGCGTGGCGTTCGCCACCTTGAGCGTGAAGATGGCGCCGGTGACCGCGAGAGGCACCGCGAGGAGCACCGTGAACGGATGTACCAGCGACTCGAACTGGCTGGCCAGCACCATGAACACCACGATCAAGGCCAGGATGAATGCGAAGTAGAGCGAGGACCCGCTCTCGTCCAGCTCGCGGGACTCTCCGGCCAGCGCGGTGCCGCTGCCCTTGGGCAGGACCTCGCGGGCGATCCGGCTGAGCGAATCGAGCGCCTCGCCCAGAGTGAACCCCGGGGCGAGCCCGGCCGTGATGGTGGCCGAGCGGGTCCGCTGGAAGTGGTTGAGCTCGCGGGGCCCCACACCTTCCTTGACGGTGGCCAGCGCTTCGAGCTTGACCAGCGTGCCGTCCCGACCCCGCACATAGAGGCCGGTCATGTCACTCGGCGTGGCCCGGGCCCGCGGGTCGAGCTGTACGATCACGTCGTACTGCTTGTTGTTGCGGGTAAAGGTGCTGGTGCGATTGCCGCCGAGCAGCGTCTGCAAGGTAGTGGCGACGTCGCTCACCGGCACCCCAAGGTCCTCCGCCCGGTCCCGGTCGAAGTTGACCGTGAGCTCCGGCTTGTTGACCCGGAGGTCGCTGTCGACGTTGATCAGGCCCTTGATCTGCCGCGCCCGGGCGAGCAGCGTGTCGTTGCCCTGCGCCAGCAGCCCGAAATCCGGGTGCTGGATGACGAACTGCACCGGGTTGCCGAAGCCGAACGCCGGCGGGTTGTTGGCGAACGCGAATACGCCGGGAATAGCGAAGAACTTCCCCTGGACCTCGCCGATGATGTCCTGGATCGACCGCGTGCGCCGGGAGAAATCCGTCAGGTTGGTGAAGATCATGCCGCGGCTCACTCCGTCCCCGATGTTTACCACGCTGAAGTAGCTCTCCACATCCTTGGTGTGGTCGAGGACCGCCTCCGCCTGGCGCTGGTACCCGTCGGTGTAGGCCAGCGAGGACCCTTCCGGGGCAATAATGATGGAGAAGAACCACCCCTTGTCTTCCGGCGGCACGAATTCGCGCTTCAAGGTCCGGAAGACCACTCCGGCGCCCACGGTCAGCAGCACCACGGTCCCGACGACCGCGAGCCGGTGACGGAGGGCGCTGCGAAGGGCATGGGCATAGCCCGTGGCGATGGCGTCGAAGCCGCGCTCCAGCGCGCGATACAGTCCGCCGTGCCGGGCCGGCACTCGCAGGATCCTGGCGCAGAGCATTGGGGTGAGGGTGAGGGCCACGAATCCCGAGATCACCACCGAGCCGGCCACCGCGATGCCGAACTCGTTGAACAGCCGGCCAGTCGACCCCTTGAGGAAGGCCAGGGGGGTGAAGACGGCCACCAGCGAGATGGTCGTCGCGATGACGGCAAAGCCGATTTCCCGGGTGCCGTTGGTGGCGGCCTCGGCGGGCCTCTCGTGCAGCTCCTCCTGATGCCGGTAGGCATTCTCCAGGACGATGATGGCATCGTCCACCACGATACCGATGGCCAGCGTGAGCGCGAGCAGGGTGAAGTTGTTGATCGAGAAACCGAGGAAATACATGATCGCGAAGGTGGACACGATCGAGGTGGGAATGGCCAGGCCGGGGATGATCGTCGCCCGCAGGTTGCGGAGGAAGATGAAGATGATGATCACCACCAGTACCGCGGCCAGCACCAGCGTGTCCTCGGCCTCCCGGATCGACCGGCTCACGAAGATCGACTGGTCGAACGCGATGGCCAGCTTGACGCCCGGTGGCAGCGCCTGCTGGATCTTGGGCAGCTCGGCGCGGATCGCGTCGGCCACCTGGATCAGGTTGGCCTTGGACTGGCGGACCACCCCGATCGCCACGGACGGCGTGCCGTTGAACCGAAGGGCGCTGCGATCATCCTCCGGTCCCAGCTCCACCCGGCCGAGGTCCTTGAGCTTGACCAGCACCCCGCCGGTGTTGGAGACGACCAGGCTGGAGAACTCTTCCGGGGTCTTGAGCTCGCCCAGCGAGCGCACGGTGAACTCGCGGCGGTCCGACTCGATGCGGCCGGCCGGCACCTCCACGTTCCGCGTGCGAATGGCCTGCTGGACGTCCTGCACCGTGAGCCCGCGGGCCGAGAGCTCCGCGGCGGAGAGCCAGACCCGCATGGAGAACCGACGCTCCCCGAAGATCCGGGCCTGCCCCACGCCGGGCAGGGTCTGCAGGCGGCTCTTGACCAGCCGGTCGCCCAGGTCAGAGAGCTGGAGCAGGTCGTAATTCTCACCGGAGAGTGCCAGCCAGAAGAACGGCTGTGCGTCGGCCTCCTGCTTGGCGACCACCGGCTCGCGGACGTCTTCCGGCAGCCGGCCCCGCACCCGGGCGACCTTGTCCCGCACGT
>JBJMOX010000317.1:0-5744 GCA_045803515.1 Gemmatimonadales bacterium | reverse complement strand
GCTGGGCCCGGACGCGATTGCCCAACTGCTCAGCGAGTACTTCACCGAGATGGTCGAGGTGATCTTCGAGCACGGCGGCACGCTCGACAAGTTCATCGGGGACGCGATCATGGCCCTCTGGGGCGCGCCCATCGCCCACGCCGACGACCCCGATCGCGCGCTCCGCGCGGCGCTGGCGATGCAGCGCTCGATCGCCCGCCTCAACGAGCGCTGGCTCAGCCAGGGCCGGCCCGAGATCGGCGTCGGCATGGGCATCAACCACGGTGAGGTCTTCGCGGGCAACATCGGCAGCCACCGCCGGCTGGAGTACACCGTGATCGGCGACGCGGTGAACGTGGCCGCTCGGCTCTGCGCCGAGGCGGGTCCGGGCGAGATCCTGGTGAGCGAGGCGTTCCTGCGGGTGTTGCGGGAGCAGGTGGAGTGCGAATTCCTGCCCGAGATGGGGCTCAAGGGCAAAGCGCAGGTGGTGCAGGTCTACCGGGTCCGGCCGGATGGCGTCCCGACTCAGCGGGCCTCGGTCACCTCGGTCGTCCCGGCCAGAACGTTGAAGCGGTAGGGATGTCCGGCCTGCTCCAGGAGGCCCAGGACCAGGCGGATCGGCAGTCCCATCACACTGAAGAAATCCCCCTCGATCCGCTCCACCAGCGCGGCGCCGTAGCCCTGGATGCCGTAGGCGCCGGCCTTGTCCATCGGCTCGCCGGTCGCGACGTAGGCTTCGAGAAACCGATCCTCCAGCCGGCGGAAGGTGACGTTGGTGACGTCGGTGGCCTGATGCAGCTTTTCCGAAGCCACCAGGGCCACCGACGTCACCACCTGGTGGGTCCGGCCCTGCAGCTTCCGCAGCATCCGGAGCGCGTCGGCCGCGTCGGCCGGCTTCTCCAGCATGTGGTCCCGGACCACGACCGTGGTGTCCGCCCCCAGCACCAGCGCCCCTGGCACGCTCAGCGCCTTCTCCCTCGCCAGCCGCTCCACGTAGTCCACCGGCGTCTCCACCGACCGGCGGACCTCGGCGATGTTGGGGGCTTGCACCAGCACCGCCATCCCCAGCATCTCGAGGAGCTGGCGGCGGCGGGGCGAGGAGGAGGCGAGCGTGAGCTGCTGGGGCATCATGAATTCCGGTCGAGGATGAGGGTCACGGGCCCGTCGTTATGGATCTCCACCTGCATGGCGGCGCCGAACTCGCCGGTGGCGACCACCAGCCCCCGGCTCCGCAACGCGTCCACGAACCGCCGGTACAGCGGCTCGGCCAGATCGGGGCCGGCCGCGTCGATGAAGGAGGGCCGGCGCCCCTTGGCGGCGTCGCCGTAGAGGGTGAACTGGGAGATCACCAGCACGGCGCCGGCCACCTCCGAGAGCCCGAGGTTCATCTTTCCCTCGGCGTCGGAGAAGAGCCGGAGTCCCGCCACTTTCTCGGTCATCCAATCTACCTGCGCATTCGTGTCCCCGTGAGTGAAGCCGACCAGCAGGCAGAACCCCTGGCCGATGGCGCCCGCGACCTGCCCGCCGATGGTCACGGACGCCCGGGAGACTCGTTGGAGGACAACGCGCATGGACCGATCCGTGTGCGGGACGTGATTATCGTTCAGCGCTGGTGTACGTCATCCAAACTTAGACCGATCGGGATCCGAACCACCTATGGCAATCAGACAGCAGTTGGCGTTCGCCCGGAGATACGCTCGAAGCGCGGTGGTGAACCGCCGGTCCGCCGCAGTCCCGGTACTGCCGGCGCCGCACCGTCCGCATCCGGCGAGCTGGCCGAACGACCGCCTGACGGTCTCCTGGCTGGGGCATGCCAGCGTCCTCCTCAACCTCGAGGGGATGCTGCTGCTCACCGACCCCGTGCTGGAACGGCGGATCGGCATCGGCAGAGGCTGTGCGAAGCTGGGTCCTCGGCGTCTGATCGAGCCCGCCCTCCGCGCCCGCGAGCTGCCGTCGCTGGATGCGGTGCTGCTCTCCCATGCCCATATGGATCACACAGACCTGGGCACCCTCGCCCGGCTGCCCCGGAGCACGCATCTCGTGGTGCAGCCCGGCAACCGGGACCTAGTGCGGCGGTTCCGGACGGTGGACGAGCTTGCCTGGGGGGCGTCAGCCGAGCTCGGCGACCTGCGGATCGAGTCGGTGGAGGTGCGGCACTGGGGAGCACGGATGATCACCGACCGGCATCGGGGCTACGGGGGGTATCTCCTGGAGAAGGCGGGACTGAGGGTGCTCTTCGCAGGGGACACGGCGTACACCGATGCCTTGGCGCGGGTCCGGGAGAGCGGGCCGGTGGATCTCGCCATCCTGCCGATCGGGGCGTACGACCCGTGGATCTACAACCACGCCACACCGGAGGAGGCCTGGCGGATGTCGCGCATGGTGGACGCCGAGTACGTGCTGCCGGTGCACCATTCGACGTTCCGGCTGAGCCGGGAGCCGGTGGACGAGCCGCTCCGGCGGTTGCTGGCCGCGGCGGGGCAGGAGCGGTGGCGGGTGGTGGGGACGGAGGTGGGGGGGACGTGGACCATGCCCGCGCTCGCTGGATCACGCTAGCTCGGGGCCGGTAGACGGTTCAACCAGGGGGTCTGTTGCACGTTCGATGCGCTCGACGTGTGCTCTTCGGAACCAGCCTCGCGCTCGCCCTATCCGGTCCCACTGTCGGCGCGTGCCAGGCGCAACGGCCCATGCTGAGCGAGCACGCGGTGGTGACGCAGACGGTCGCCGGCACGACCATCACCGTCGAGTATTACCGTCCTCAGGCGCGGGGCCGCGACTCGCTGTTCGGGAAGGTCGTCAAGCAGGGCGAGCACTGGACGCCGGGCGCCAACTGGGCAACGACCATCGAGGTGGACCGTGACGTCCGGCTGAACGCGACGCCGCTTCCGAAGGGACGCTACGGGGTCTGGGCGATTGTCGAGTCGGACCGCTGGAGGCTCGAGCTGCGCCGCACCTGGCACAAGTTCCATGTCCCGGCGCCCACCGACTCCAGCGACGTGCAGCTCCGGCTCGATGTGCGGCCGGAGAGCGGTCCTGTGACCGACATCCTCACCTTCGACTTTCCCGTGGTGACACCAGTCTCGACGACGCTTCGCTTTCGATGGGGAACGGTGGTGGTGCCGCTCCAGGTCGAAGTGCGGTAGACCCGGCCCGCGAGGTCCGGCGCCTGCAACTGATGCGCAATCCGCTAGGCGGCACCGGGGCTCGACTCGCGCATTGGCAATCGCTTTTCAACGGGCGCTCGGCCGTCTGAATACCGGAGCACCAGCCGGGCATTCTGGAGGATGGGGACCGTGTTCCACATTCCATTGACCACCTGTTCCAACGCGTCGGCTTTCGGGGCCGCCAGGTGGATCGCGGTTTCGGTGGGTCCCGTCCAAACTGATCTTGCCTGGCCACCCGCCTCCCGGCCGACCGCCTCGCCGAGCTCACTGTAGAGTCGATCGAAGTCCAGGCTCTCGTACACGCTGGGGGGCAACCCCGTGCCGTCCAGGTAGACCGTTAGCTGTTCGTATTTGCCGAATGGTAGGGCTTCACGCCCGGAGTCTGCGGCAAACTGGATCGAAGAGCCAAAGGGCGCACCCATCGCTTCTAGTTGCTGGACCAGCTTCGTGATTGCGTCGTCGAGGTTGACGAGCTCCAGCTCGACGTCGGCGAATTCGATTTCCCCGCTCGCGTTCAACTGGCTGCCGCCTCCGGTGACTTCCCCGAGCCCCTGTTCCTTCAGGAAAGCAGTCAATGGATCTTCGTACCGCTCTCCTCGTTCGATGGGCTCGACATGCTCGGTGATTCTAGCAAGAACGAATTGACGGCTGCTCATGGGGTAATCCTGTGATAAGGTTGGCACAGCCTCACGACGTGCGCATCACTTCACAGCCGGCGCCGTGCTGTTCCACACCTCGCGGGCGAAGAGCCATCGACCATCCGGCTCGTGGTGCCAGATCTGCATGTAGCCGCCCCGGTCTCTGGCTGCGGGGCCACCCGCAACCGGCGCCAATGTCCACTCGAAGCCGGCGCGCTCGGTCGCCCAGTCAGCTCCGACGAAGACCTCGCGGTCGGTGATCGCCAGGCTGGTAGTGCGCAACTGAGTCAGCAACTGGTTGTACCAGGCGCGCACCGCCGCCTTGCCCTTGAGGACGGATTCGTTGGGCGGCATGAGCACGACATCGTCCGCCATCAGTATCATGAGCGAGTCCGGGGCATTGGTGCGCAGGGCAGTCAGGAGTCTGGTCGCAGCGCTATCCACTCCAGCCTGGAGGCCGGCTCGGTCCAACGTTTTGCCGGGTGGCACTCTGGAGCAGGCTGCTGCGGTTACAACGGTCAGGAGATAGGCGGAGCAAGTGGCGATACGCACTCAACACTCCCGGCTAGAGGGATGAAAACCTCATTCAGGTGGTGAGCCGCTTGGTATCTGCGCTGCGATAGACCTCCAGATCACCACCGTCGACGGGGTCGAAGCCAAGATCGTCGACCAGGCGAAGCGATGACTCCGATTCTCATGTGGGCTCTCCGTTCATGTCGGCCGCTGGGCGACAGCCAGAAGATGGGCACTGCTGCCCAGCACGGACGGCTCCGTTTCCAGCATTCGGGCCACGCCCAACAGTGCGGCGCGCCGGTCAGGGTCCGCCATTCGTTCCGGCACATCCGGCAGAATCCAGCCCGGACCTTCCAGGCCGTACACCCCGGCCATGGTCAGGCCCGCGGCTGATACCTCGTCCGCCAGCTCTTCGGGACGATGAAAGTAGGCCGTCGTGAAGTAATCCAGCCGGTCCGTAGGGTTGCGGTGCTGGCCGTCGAGCAGATCGTGCTCCACGATCGCCGCGAACCGTGGATCTCGCAGTAGATCGCGCGCGAGACCGTCCAGCGCCGACGCCCATCGAGAGATGGCGGCGGCGAACAACCAGCCGCCCGGCTTCAGCACACGGGCCACCTCGTCCAGCGCCCGCGCCCGATCCTCCGGCTCGGTCAGGTGATACAGCGGGCCGAGCAGGAGGACCACGTCGGCGGAGTCACCGGGCATCTTCAGGGCGCGGGCGTCGCCGACTCGGCAGGAGCGCAACGGCTGCATAGCCAGGGCGCTGCGCTGCCGCGCTGCCGCGACGAGCCGGGGCACCGGATCGAGCAGGTGCACCGAATACCCGGCCTCGGCGAGCCACAGGGCATAGGCGCCGGCCGCCCCGCCAACGTCCACGACGGTCCCCGGCGGTGGCGGCGCAAAGCGTTGGATCAACTCCCGGGTGCGCGCCTCCTCAAGCTGGAATGGTCCCTGCTGGAGCCGAACTTCCTCGGGTGCGCGATCGTAGTAGTCGGAGATGACCGGATCCAAGTCCCGGGGGGGAGGCTCGCCCATCCTTCACTCTCCTCAACATTCCTCGCAGCGGCCTGACGAAATGCTGATCGGCTGCAAGCAACCTATGAAAACTTTACGCTCCGCAGTCCGCCATAGGCAGGCGCCGGAGGGCGCAGCCGCGCGCTCAATCGGCACGCAGTCCGTGTCGCTCCAGCAACTCCGGCAAGCTGGCCAGGTCGAACTCCACGCCGTACCGCCCGGCCAAGGCGGTCTTACCGAACGAGCCGATCCAGACTGCGGCGCCCTCGCTTGGAGGTATGTACGTCATGGACTCGACCGGTTGCTCGCAGCATCCAATGGAGTGGTGGTGCTCGTCGTAGGATTGCAGTCATCCACATTGCGTCGTGACCAATGTAATCCCCAGAGCAGCCCTTGGTTAGAAAGGCCCGGGTGTCAGCGCTGCGCCACCAGGAGC
>JBJMOX010000316.1:0-9739 GCA_045803515.1 Gemmatimonadales bacterium | reverse complement strand
CGCGGCGCCCTGCTCCGCGCCTCCCCCGAGCATCCTCCCTTCCTGGACGACAAGCACTCCTTCACCCTTGCCATCGACTCGGCGAGAATCGGGATCACGCCGGCCTCACTGAGCGGCCTGCTCAACCACTACACCTTCAACTATCGCGGCTCGCCGCTCCGGAAGCTGACCATCACGGTCGAGGACGGCCACCTGAAGCAGCGCGGCCTGATGAAAGGCATTTCTTTCACCGTGGTGGGCGACCTCACCATCACGCCCGGCGGCGAGCTCCGGCTCCATCCGAGCTCCATCAAGGCGGTCGGCATCGGCGTTGGCGGGCTGATGAAGTTCTTCGGCTTGAGCCTGCAGAAGATGGTGAACACCAGCGGGGCGCGCGGCGTCCGGATCGAGCAGAACGATTTCCTGCTGTCCCCCGCCGAGCTGCTGCCGCCGCCCACGGTGCGGGGCCGGCTCGTGGCCATCGAGGTGAGCGACACGGAGCTGGTGCAGGTCTTCGGAGCCCGGCCCGGGGGCGACGCGCACCCGCGGGTCCCGCCCGTGCCCAAGGCGCCGAACTACATGTTCTTCCAGGGCGGGGTGCTGCGCTTCGGCAAGCTCACGATGACCGACACCGACCTGCTGATCGTCGACGCCGAGCCCAAGGACCGGTTCGACTTCTTCCTCGACCACTACAACGAGCAGCTGGTGGCCGGTTACGAGAGGAACACGCCGGATCACGGCCTGATCGTGACCATGCCGGATTTCGCCACGCTCACGCCGGGCCGCCGGCTGCCCCCGCCGGCGGTCCGGTAAAGGGTACTTCTGGACTGCGCTACTCCAGCTCAGCCTCGCCGCTGGCAGCGGCGGCCTGATTGACCCCGCCCTCGCCGATCTGGGTGAGCTTCTGGTCGGCGGCCTCCTCCTCGTTCAGCGTCTGCTGCAGCAGTCGCTCCGTATCGGAGTGGCCCAGAAGCTGAGCGTAGGTTCGAAGACAGCCATAGGCCGCCATCTCGTAATGCTCGACCCGCTGCGCCGCGGCGATCAGCGCCGCATCAATCACAGGGCCTTCGCCCTCCTGCTCCATGATCTCCTTGCCCTCCTCCAGGAGGCCCTCCATGCCCTTGCACTTCTTGCCGCGGGCCGGCTGCTGGAGATCCTTGAAGATCCGCTCCAACCGCTCGACGTGCCCCTGGGTCTCCTTGAGGTGCCGCGTGAAAGCCTGCTGTAACTCCTGCGATTCCGCCGCCTTGGCCATCCGAGGCAGGGCCCGCACGATGAGCTTCTCCGCGCTGTAGATATCCTTCAGCTCTTCCAGGAAGAGCTTGTCGAGGGAATCGAGACTCATACGACGCTCCGGTACTGGGGAAAACGGAGGTGTGTTCAGGCCCGGATGATAGGGGGCGAGCAGTGCGGTGGATGTGACGGCGCTCTCACCACCCAGGGCTTGGGATAAGGGCAGACCCGGAATTGCACCAGATCACATCTTCTGCACCCATGCCAGCACCGCCGCTACGGGACCCCGATTCCTGCTGTGGCGTCACCACAGTCGTGCCACCGGGCCGCTCCGGAGCCGCTCACGCTAACTGACGCTCTGCTCCCCTGTTATGCCCTGGCCGGCAGGGTTGGCCTCTCCTCTGCCTCTCTCAGCCGCAGCCGCCGGAGCCGTTACACATGGTCGGCTGATGACTCACCAGGGCATTCGCGGGAGGTGATATGCACTCGATCATCGCTCGTTCGATCGTCGTCGCCGGCCGGGCTCGCGTAGAGATGTGCGCCGCGGTTCTTCTCTGCGCCGTCCCCACCGCGCAGCCGAAGAGAGTCCTGTCTGCGACACTGTCCCACGCAGCTGATAGTGCTGCCGCGCCGCGCTCCATCCCTCCCGCGGCTCTCACCTCCGAGGACAGCTCGCTGGCCGAGGGCCGCCTCACGGCACTGCAGACGCGCCGTTCCCTGCAGGGCTACTTCGCGCGGTTCAGCGAGGATCGGGTGTTGGTGCGCCGGGTGGCTCAGGCTGTCGCGCTGGAGGCGAAGCGCCAGCACGTGTCCCCGTCGCTGATCGCGGCGGTGGTCGTGACCGAGAACACGACCCTGACGCCCGCAGCGCAGAGCTCGGTCGGCGCGCTGGGGCTGATGCAGGTCATGCCGATGCACGCCGGCCAGCTGGGCTGCCAGTCGAATGATCTGGAGGAGATCGAGAGCAACATCTGCCATGGGACCAAGATTCTCTCGTGGAATCTGCGCTCCACCAAATCGCCTTTCGTGGCGCTGCTGCGCTACAATGGCTGCGTGAAGGGGACCAACACGCCCGACTGCCGGCGGTATCCGGTCCGGGTGCTGGCGCGCGCGGGGCGGGTGCGGCAGGAGATGCTGGCGGCGTACGCGGTGGCGCCGGCTCCGGCGACGGCACCTCGGGTGTTGCAGCTCGCCCAACGGTAGTTTGCGGTCTACTCCCGGGGTGCCGCCTCTCCGCTCTGCCCCCGCCAGATCCTCCGCAGTGTTTCCAGCGTGTCCGCCTCGGCGGCGGACTTGTCGGGCCGGTACCCCTTTATCCGTGCGAAGCGGAGCGCCAGCCCGCCGGGATACTGCGGGCTCGCCTGCAGGTCGTTGAAGGCCACCTCCACCACCAGCTCGGGCCGCACGTAGACGGTGTGCCCGTCGCGCGATACCTCGAGCTGCTGCAGCTTCTCCGTCTGCCAGGCCAGCATCTCGTCGGTCATCCCCTTGAACGTCTTGCCCAGCATCACGAAGCCCCCCCGCTCGGCGTCGCGCGCGCCGAGGTGGAGATTGCTGAGCCAGCCGCGGCGGCGGCCGTGGCCCCACTCGGCGGCCAGCACCACGAGGTCGAGGGTGCGGACCGGCTTGATCTTGAGCCAGCGGCGGCCGCGGCGGCCGGCCTCGTAGGGTGAGTCGACCGCCTTGGCCATCATCCCTTCGTGGCCCCGGCCCAGCGACGCGGCGAGGAACTCACGCGCCTGCTCCACCGAGGCGGTCACCAGTCGCGGCACCAGGAGCTCCGCCGGCGCGGTCTTCACCAGCTCGGCGGAGCGGCGGTAGAGCGGCTCGTCGATCAGGGGCACGCCGTCCAGATAGAGCAGGTCGAAGAGAAAGAGGGTGAGCGGCGTGGTCCCCCGCATCCGCTCGACCTCGAGCCGGCGGCCGAAGCGGCTCATGGTGGTCTGGAACGGGTGCGGCGTCCCGTCCGGACGCAGGGCGATCGCCTCACCCTCGAGAATCAGCTCGCTGGCCGGCATCCTCCGCACGGCCTCCATCAGCTCGGGTACCGCGGGGGTGACCTCGTTGAGCCGCCGGGAATACACCCGGATCTCGTCGCCGCTCTTGTGAATCTGCACCCGGGCGCCGTCCAGCTTGTACTCCAGCGCGGCCTCGCCCAGCTCGGCGAGCGCTTCCTCCTCGCTCTCCGCGGTGCCCGCGAGCATTGGAAGCACCGGCCGGAAGAGCTGCACGGCGAAATCCGCCAGTCCCGCCGGCCCTTCGACCAAGGCGGCCCGCGCCACGCGGGGCACGTCTCCCGCCATCATGACCGCCCGGCGCACGTCCGCGGCCGGCACCCCGGCCGCGTGTGCCACTGCCTCCACTACCAGCCCCTCGAGCGCACCCTGGCGAAGCTCGCCCATGATGAGGCCGAACAAGAACTGCTGCTCGTCAGCGGTCATGCGCGCGAGCAGCGCCCGGAGCAGCCGTTGCCTCGACTCGGCCGAGCCCTTTCCACTGGTCTTGGCGACCAGGTCCAGTGTCGCGTCTACCTCGGCGAGCACGACCGTGGGGGAATCCGCGGCCGGGCCGGATGCCGCGCCCTGGAGCGCGGCCCAGCCGACGCCCAGCTTCTCCTGGCGGACGGTCCCGCAGAGGTATGCGGTCGCGATCTCGATCTCGGGCGGTGGGACGGTCGCGAGCAGCGCGGCCAGCAGACCGATCTTGTCGCGGCGGCCGCTGGTCTCCGCTACCCGGCGGGAGGTCTCGACCAGGGAGGCGAGCTTCAGGGACCGCTCGGCGGCTGAATCAGGCGCTGGATCATTCCGGGGAAGCTAATTCGGCGGATCCGCCTGAGGCGCCGACGAGCGACTTTGCGCTTCTCGGCGCCTGCTTGCAGCACGCGCTGCAATCCGTCGCAGGAGCCCCCGAACAGCACCCGGCCAATGCCCGGTCATGGAGCCTCGTGCCATTGGGCAAGCCCAAGCCCCGGTGAGGCTTGGCCTCTGCCAGTTTCACTCTGAAGTCCGCCTTGGCAGACCCTTTGCTCGCCCCTGCCTCCCAGGTCGTCCATTCAAGCCTCGCCTTCATCCACCCAGCATTGAGGGGAACCAACGATGCGCAGCATGATTCGCGGTGCCGTGGCTGGTCTCGCTCTCGTTCTCGTCGCCCAGGCTGCATACGCCCAGGCCGGCCTGAGCCTCGGGCTCGGCGGCGGGCTCGTGATACCACAGGGCACGATGGCTGACGGAATCCAGAACGGCTGGAACGGCATGGTGGTGGCTCGCGTGAAGCCCGCGCTCAGCCCGGTCGGCCTGCAGCTGGACGGCTTCTACAACCGGTTCGCGCTCGACGGCGTCGATGGCCACAGCCGCATGCTCGGCGCAACGGCCGACATGGTCTTTGCGTTCCCCAGCGCCATGATGGCCCGGCCATACCTGCTCGGCGGCGTCGGGATGTACAATGGAAAGACCTCGATCGATGGCCTGGGGTCATCCCAGTCGCAGACCAAGTTCGGCCTGAATGCCGGCGCCGGGTTCGACTTCGGCTTCGGTGGCGGCACGCGCCTGTTCGCGGAAGGCCGGTTCCACGCGATCCTCAAGGGCGTGACCGACGGCACCGGCGCGGAGAAGACCGGATACATGATTCCGCTCACCGTCGGCCTGCGCTGGGCCATGCGCTAAGTCGGGGCAACCCCGACGCAGCAAGCCGCCTCGCCTCCGGGCGAGGCGGCTTCGTTTTGCCCCCTGGACGCTCGATCGGTGCGGCGACGCAGCCACACTGTACCCGGCCGGGGCCCGCCCGCGCTCTGCGCTGCAACCCCGAAGTCCAGGCCTTTCAATCCCTTGGGTTCTGGAATACCGCCGGGCCCATCGCCTGCGTAATGCTCCTCCCAGGGAGCGCCGGCATCCTGGCGTCTCTGCACTCCACTGCATCCGCTCTAGTCGCCAGCACGAGGGACCGTGTCGCGCCTTCTGCTTCTCGTCACCATGTGCGTTGGTGCTGCGCTGCTCGGCTGCACCCAACCGATGCAGTCCGTCCGGCTCTCGGAAGGCCCCGAGCCGGTGGACCTCCGGATGCGTCCCGGAATTCTCCAGGCCGGGTTGCCGTCCGAGATCGTGGTGGAGAGCCCCGGCGCCGACAGCATCGCGGTGGAATCTGGGGACGGAATGGATCGCTACTGGAGCGCCGGCCCGGTGCTCACGGCGAGCCTCACCGCCGATTTCGGCGACACGACTCGCATCGCGCGCGACGCGGTACGCTGGAACGGCCAGCTCCTGGATCGGCTGCAGAAGCCCGCCAGGATCTCGGCCTGCCGGCAGGGCCGCTGCAGGGAGTTCTACCACGAGTTTCCGCGCCGCCTGCTGGAGCATAACCGGCGAACGGTCGCCCTCACGGTGGGATGGAGCACGGTCTTCGCCCAGCGGACGATCACCGGAGCCGACCGAAGCGTGCTCTTCGAGAAGGCGCTGAGCAACTCGGTCTGGTCCTTCCAGGCCGAGCTGGCGGAGCGGAGCTGGAGCGCGCTGGCCCAGGGCTTCCTCGGCCCCGACGAGCGCGGAACCTCGCTGGATCTCTCACGGGTGATCAAGCCGGCCGGCGACGGTCTCCGCTACGGCCTCGCGATGCACCTCGGCTTGACCCAGCCGACGTGGCTGCCCGAGCAGCAGAACCCGCTCCTGACGGACCGAACGGTGTACCAGCTCAGCGTAGGCCCCAGCATCATGATCAAGGGGCTCACCGCGAGCACCCAGATCGGCGTGCACACCGACGGGCTGGAGACCCTCCAGGTGGTCAGCACCAGGGTCGCCCTGAATGGGAACCTCACCGCTGTGCGCAGCCCCATCACCCTGGCAGCGGAGAAGACCTTTTCGTTCGGCGGCGGCGCCATCATGTCCCGCCGGCGTGATGCCCTCGAGAGTCTCAGCGCTGCCGTTCACCTGGTGGATGACTTCGGGATGAAGATCGGGGTCACCACCCATCGAATTGCCTGGCCCAACCAGCATGCCTTCGAGGACCTCCGAGGCGCGGAGACCCTCATCACCCTTGGCGGCCAGTACTCCCTCACCTGGTAATGAGGTCAGGGTGATGCAGCTTACCGCGTAGAGCGCGGTTGCTCGCTCACTTAAGACCCACATCAGCCTGGAGGATACGATGGCGACCAAGACGAAATCTGCGAAACGTGGCTCGAAGCGGAAGAGCCCGACGCGGAAGGCTGCGGGTCGCAAGCGGGCAGTGCGCAAGTCGGCAACCCGGCGGAAGACCGCCATGGCCCGCGCGGGCGAGGTGGCCCAGGCGGTGAAGCAGAAGACCCTTCAAGGCGTCGACGTCATAGTGGATACCGGCGAGCGTGCCTGGGACGCGTTGAAATCGACCACGAGCAACGTGGTCGAGAACGTCAGGGAGCGGATCGGCGGGCAAGACCCGGTTGAGACGGAGCTTCGGCGGGAGTGAGGCGGAGAGGAGACGTTATCAAAGGGATTTTCTGTGGGAGAGCGCCCGGCCGCTCGTCTCGGAAACGCCTTCTCTCCAGGGCGACGGACCCCAGACAGACCGGGCATTCACCGGCCACCGTCGCTCATGCCTCGCCATGGTCGGCATCGGGCCCAGGGCCGGATGCTTCTCTCCGGTCGGCGCGGCCGTAGACCCGTCCGTCCCCCCTGCGTCGTCGGTACTGTGACAAGGGCCGGCACCGAGAACCAGCACGGTGCCAACCACGAAAGCCAGGCGAGTCCGGAATGATCGAGACATGGCACGCAGGATGGGATCTCCCCGTTCCACCTGCCGTGGCGTAGATCACGCCGACTCGCTACGGCGCAGGCCCGAGTGGCTGGCCGGTCACCGCCTGGACCAGCGTGGCGAAGGCGCCGAGCACCTCTGCGGCGGTGAAAGCGCAGTGACCGAACCGATTGACCGGAATCTGCGCCACGAGAAACGCGCTCGTCCCCGCCGCTTCCACCTTCGCGCGGTACGCCGTCTCCTGCCACGACGGGATGATCGGATCCACCGCGTTGAACAGCGTCACCAGAGGCGAGGTGAGCCGGCCCGAGGTCTCGTACTTGGCCGCGAGATGGCTCAGCGCCGGCTGCGAGGCCGAGTAGGGAGGCACCACCAGCCCATCGATGGGTCGCGGGTAGTCGGTCGGCGCCACGTTGTCATACGGCGGGCCGCCGAGCACCTCGGCGGCGTTGTTGCCCAACAGGATGCTGTACCCCAGCAGCCGGAGCACGAGGTCGGCCACGACCGCCTGATTGGAGGCGTCGAGCTGGAGCGGGAGACCGATCCTGGTGAGCAGCTCGTTGGTGAGCGCCGGGTTGCTTACCACCACCTGGGCGAGGAGCTGCGCGAGCGGCCCCGGCTGGGTCGGTGTGCCGAAGAGCTGGATGACCTGCTGGGGCACCGCATCCAGAGGTCCCAGACTGGTGAGGCCGATCTGGGGGAGCACGGCCGCCAGCACCGGACCGAACAGGAGATCGAACACCAGCCGCACGTCGCCATAGTAGTTGAGCTGGCGCTGGAAGTCGCCGATGGGGCCGCAGGCGGCGAGAGCGCCGTCGAAGAGCTGGGTGTGGCGCTCGGTCGCGAGGGTCACGACCTGGGCCCCCTCCGACACACCGACGCCGTAGGTCTCCCCGCCGAGCGGTCCGTAGAGCTCCTGGAACCTCTCGGCCAGGCGCTGCAGGTCCCGGGTGCCTTCCACGATGATCAGGCCGTTGGCCCGGTAGCTGGTGGTGGCGAACGCGAAGCCGAGGCCAGCGATGATCTGAGAGACCCGCTGCCCGTCGATCACGTTGTCCTGAATGGCCAGCGGGAGCTGCGGCGGCACCGACCCGGGCGCGTAGAGTACCAGGTTGCCGGTGGCGGCATCGAATCCCGGGGGAACACAGATGAGGTAGAGCGCTCCGCTCCCCGGAAGCGCGCCGCTCGCGCCAGTCGTGCCGGTTGGACAACCCTCCGGGGTACCGGTGGGCACGCTCCTGAGCTCCGGCCCGAGGGGGGTTGCGCCGGTATTCGACGAGGTCGGCGCGTCGCTGCAGGCAGCGAGCGTGATCAGCAGGGCGGGGATGAGGCGGACGGCGATGGCCATGGGGGCTGCTCCTTTGCGGTACGACTTCACCAGCACAATGTGGGAGGAGTCGGGGGGATGGTCCATAGGGTGACACGGAGGATCGACGGGCCCGCCTGCCTGCCATAGCCCGCGTGCCTGCCATAGATTTCATGACCGGGGTGCTTGCCCCTCGTCCCATGCCCTCGAAACCCGATGATGTCACGTCGCACGAATACTCCGCGCTCACCCAGCCTCTCCCGAACTTCCGGGTCCCTACAGTGATCCATGGAGGTCTGGAGGGCACCTTGCCGGGTGGCCTTCGCGTTCTGGAGCAACTCGGCCAGACGGCCGAAGGCTCGATGTACCGAGCCGAGTACCCGGGCGGGCACGAGGTCGCTCTCGTGATCCTGGGATCGGCGGAGCACCCGGAGGATCCCGCCATGCTCGCGCGCCTGCGGGAATGGTTCGACCGCGCGATCCGAATCCGGCATCCGAATGTGGCTGCAGTCCACGAGATGGGCCACACCGAGGAGGGTCTGGTCTACCTCGTGGCCGAGTGCCTCACGGGGGAGCTGCTGTCGGAGACACTGGCCCGAGAGGCTGCCCTGCCGCTCGAGGACGCTCTCGACATCTGCCGGCAGGCCGCGGCCGGGCTCGAGGCGGCGCACCAGGTTGGGTGCTTTCACGGGAATCTCTCGCCCGAGACCGTGCTGCTGACGCCTGTGCCTGATGGACGACCGCAGGTCAAGCTGGTTCACTTCGCGCAGCCTTCTTCCCGCGAAATGAGTCCGGAGTATGCGAGCCCCGAACGCCTGGCCGGACACCCGCCCGACGGGCCGAGCGACGTGTTCAGCCTCGCCGCGGTGCTCCATCACCTCATCGCCGGGGTGCCGCCAGGTGTGCAGAGCGGGGCAAGCCCGATCCCCGGGGCTCTGAGCGGGGTGCTCGGGGAGGCATTGGCAACCGAGCCGGACCAACGATTCCAGAGCATCCCGGCCTTCGCCGCCTCGCTGGAGCGCGCGGGCGTAGTCGCCACCAGGATCCGGATTCCCAGGCTGGGCCGTGCCGGAGTGCTCGGAGCCGCTGCTGTTGCCCTGGCTCTTGGGGTGGCGGGATTCTGGGTCTTCCGGAGATCGCAAGGCTCGGTGGAGAGCGCCGCGCTGCGGGTAACGGAACTGGCCACGAGAGCTGTGGAGGGTGCGGAATCAGCTACTCACCCGGTGACGGCTCCGCTGGCCCGTCCGGTGCAGCCGCCGGCGGCCAGACCGGTTCCCCCGCTGCCCCCCGCCCGCCGGGAGGCGTCGGACACGGACCGCTCGGCGGCTCCAGCACCCTCGCCGGCCACGGGTCCGAGCGGAAAGCGGCGGCAGTCCCGCGTCGGGAACCCGGAGCCTGCCGCAGCGGTCGCCGCCGCTGACAGCGCGGCGGATTCGATCCGGACGAGGCCCCCCGACTCGGCCGGCACGAGTCTCACGCCAGCGCCGGCGCCCCCCACCTGGG